>JAZGHS010000200.1:0-11925 GCA_036481315.1 Candidatus Zixiibacteriota bacterium
AGACCGAGAGATCCTTGGCGCCGACATCGGCAAACTGGGTCTCAAGTACTACCTCGAGTTCATTTACAATATCGGGAGAGATCTTTTCCATCGTCGCGATCCTGTAGGAGACGTCGGATTGAAGTTCAGGGGAAAGCTCGGAAAGTATGGCCGCCGCGCTCGGGGAATTCAGCTGGGTTAATATAAGTGAAATCGTCTGAGGATGTTCATTTTGGATAAAATTCGATAGCTGTTTGGGATCTATGCTTTTCAGCATTCCGAAACCGGTTTTTTTCAAAGATCCTTCAAGCTTTCTTAAAATCTCATTTGTCTTATCTTTGCCTAAAGCTCTTTCGAGCAGATTACGGGCGTAATCGACCCCGCCTTGCGATATATATTTGTTGGCCATTATAATCGTCGAGGCATCCTTAAGAACTTTTTCCTCTACTGACGGGGATATATCGCGAAGATTGGCGATTTCGACCGTGAGCATTTCTATGTCGGCTTCGTTAAGTTCTTTTAGAATCTTCGGGGCGATATCTTGTCCCAGGGATACGACCAGGATAGCGGCCCTTTGTGTGCTTGTAAGTTCCTCGTACTTGAGCGACACTACGGCGTCTCCACGTGTTCAGACATCATGGTCTTGACCACTTTGGCTATTTCCCCGGGTTTTTCTTTGGCTATTTCTTTCATATGATCGACAAGCTGGGGTTCCTGTTGTATTTTGGGGAGCAATTCTTCTCTTTTTCTATTCATCTCGCGTTCCGCGGCTCTTCTTTTAGCTATGATTCTCTGTTCTTCCATAATAGCCCCAATCCATTTTCTGGCCTTCAGGAAAATCATCAGCCCGATAATGGTCATTAGGAGTTTTCCGCCGATTCTGAGCCAATCGTCAATCCGATCGTTTGTGAAAAACGGCTCGGAATATTCTACATCATCTCTGGTAAACGGCGCCGTTTCGATCTTCATTATATCGTTTCTCTGGATATCAAATCCTATCGCGCCCTTAACAATACCGGAGATGCTATCGAGTTCTTCTTTGGTACGGGGCGTATATTTAGCTTCCTCTCCATCCTTACCGGTCACCATTTTATATTTGCCGTCAACCAGAATGGCCACCCAAAGTCTTTCGATATTTCCAACGCTGTTGACGACATGCTGAACAGTGTGGTTGATTTCGTAGTTCGTGACTACATTTTCGGAGGTATTTTTAATTGTCTTTCCAGAAAAATCCTCGCCTGCGTTAGATTCGGTTAAGCTTTCCTGATTTCGCTCCTCGGAACGTATAGACGGGTTGTCGGGATCGTAGTTCTCGACCGTTTGTTCTACCTGCTCGAAATTCAACTGAGCCGAGATTTTGATTACTGCTTTACCCGCACCTACAACCGGTTCGAGCATGCTCATCGCTTTATGTTCGAGATAACTCTCAACCTGTTTACGAAATTCAAGTTGCGATGAGGATAAAGACCCGATATCATCGCCGTATTTTTTCGCCGATAATAACCTACCGGCGGAATCCAAAACGGTGACGTTATCAGGGCTCAGGCCCTCCACCGATGCCGATAGCAGGTAAATAATACCCTCAACCTGACGGCCTGATAACCCTCCGGCGCCACCGAGAGTAATAACCACCGACGCTGTCGCTTCTTTCTGAGATTCCTTAAAGAGCCTTGTTTCCGGTATAACTATATGTACTCTGGCCCCTTTGACCCCGCGGATCTTGCTAATGGATTTTGCAAGCTCTCCTTCCAACGCCCGTCGATAATTAATTTTCTGTAAGAATTCGGTCATACCCAGGTTAGATTTATCGAAAATCTCATATCCGATACTTCCGGAACGGGGCAGTCCTTCGGAGGCAAGTTTCAATCGAACTTCATAAATCTCGGCCCTGGATACTGCCACAGTAGTCCCGCCATTTTCCAGGCGATAGTCAACTTTGTTTTCTTTAAGTTTTTCCACGACCTCGCCGGCCTCGGAAGGATCGAGCCCCACGTAAAGGGTTTCGTATGATGGCGTGAATACGAAATAAAACATTGTGATACCGGCCACGATACCTGCGATGCTGACGGCCACGTACATAAATTTAGCGGTCGAGTTCAGGTCATTCCACCATGGCTTAAACCGCTGATCGATAATTGTCTTAATGGACTCCATCAATTACACCTGCGTTCTTATTAGTTCCTGATAAGCCTCGATGAGCTTGTTTCGAATAGCCATAACCAGTTCGAAAGCAACACCCGCTTTCTCCGCCGCGATCATGACCTCATGAATATCCGAAATCTCGCCCAGAGCGAATTTTTCGGCGATTTGACCTGCCTCCGTCTGAAGCTTATTCGTATCGGAGACTATATCGGTAAATATCTTACCGAATGATTCCGAATTCGCTTTCGGCGCGGGAAGCTTAAATCCTTTCGCATCGGGAAGATCAAAGGGACGATATCCTGGTAAAATCTTCGTCATCAGACCGTAATATCCACAAATTTTCCGAGGGTTAAAGCGCCCCTGTTGTTATCGGGACGATTCGACTCCTGGCCGCGGCCTGCCAACGTATCCGTATTAAAATCACCGAATAACTTGCGAATCGCCGTAGCTTCGCCGGGACTGAGTTTATCCATCAAGACCTTATTGAAATTATTGACGCTCTCGGCATTTTGTTTCGCGCCAACGGCCTGATTATCGGTTGTTTTATTGTTCTGGCCGGCTCTGACCGGATAATACGTAGCGTCGGAAACCAGGTTGATCTTCATGTTTCTTCCTTATTAAATATTTAAAGCTTCCTTAAACATCGATTTAGCGGCCCGTGAGATTGAAATGTTAGCCTCGTAAGCCCTCGATGCCGTCATCATGTCCACCATCTCCGCAATAATATTGATATTGGGCATGGCCACATATCCGTTCTCATCGGAATCAGGATGCGAGGGATCGTACACCATCTTGAAATTGTCCGTATCCAGCTCTATTTCCCTCGCTTCCACCCCGGGAGCGTCGTAAACGCGCGATGACGCCGCTTTCCCGCCCCCCAGATGCTTTGAATTTGTCCGGTCCAGCCTGCTTACCGCTTTGTTCATGCTCGACGTAAACGAGCCGCTGCTGGCATCCTCTTTGAATACGACCTGCTTGGGTTTATACGGACCGCCTTCCGGTGTACGGGTGGTCTCGACATTGGCTATATTTTGAGCGATAGCGTTTAATTTTTTGCGTTGGGCCGAAAGCCCGGTACCGCTTATCTTGAGTATGCCGAACATTCCGCTCATTGACTCCTACCTCTTATAGCGGCTCTTAAAACGCCGAATGTTCTGGCCAGCTTTTTGGCGCCGAATTCATATAAAAGCTGATTTTCCGATAGATTCATCATCTCTTTTTCTATATCCACATTATTAACCCCCGAGACGCTTTCCATATTACGGATCTCGGCCACCCTGACCTTATCGCGGGGTTTGCCTACGGGGATATGCTTAGAATCGGTTATTGTCGGAGAAACGGTCGATTTATTGCTCAAGAGTTTTTTCATCTCGCTTTTGAAATCGACAGATTTTGCTTTGTAGCCCGGAGTCGTGACATTGGCAATATTCGATGCGGTCGCCTTTTGGGCGGCTGCCGCGACTTTGGCCATCCTCCCGTAAAGGGGAATCCCGGTTTTGGCGAAAAGCTTGTTATTTATCAACATACTCCATACCTCCGCCCGGTTTAAAGCAAAGCGTATGCCATAACAAATTTTGTATACTGATATATTTAATTAATTGATTTTCAGCCAGTTACGGTCATGTCAGGATTTCCGGGGGATTGGTCATTTTTGGGCGGTATGGAATTTTTTTCCGCATTCCGAGAAATATCTTCGTTTAATGGCCCTGGTTCTTTTTTTCTTTCATTCCAGTTTAGGACGATAATATCCACCCTTCGGTTTTGGCGCCTTCCTTCGACGGTATCATTTGACGCTATAGGACGATATTGCCCATAACCCAGAGCAGAAATACGATCGGGACGAAACTTATGTTTTTCAACGAAATATCTAACACAAATCGTTGCCCTGTTAACAGATAGTTCCCAATTGGAGGGGAATTTATCGGTACTGATCGGAAGGTTATCGGTATGTCCCTCGATTCTGATATGATTTGGTATGTCGATCAGGAAATCTGACATTACATTGAGCACACCGTAAGCCTCCGGCCTCAAATCAGCAGAACCTAGATCATAAAACGCCGATTCCGATACTCTAATGATCAATCCTCTTCGGTCGACATTAGCGCTGATTGTCGCCGAAAGCCCGAGTTCGTCGAGCTTGGTTCTTATCAATGACTGAAGGATTCTCAAATCACCGATCGCCGACCAGGCGTCACCGAGATCCTTGTCAATACCAACCGTTTCCTCGGGAAGTACAAGCGGTCCGGATCCCCTAAGCACCATATGCAGAGCGGTGGAAACTTCGCTAAATTTACCCGAGTCGATTTTGGACATGGAATATAGAACAACGAAAAAAGCAAGCAGAAGGGTGATAAGGTCGGCGTATGTTAAGAGCCATCGATCGAGGTTTTCATTATCCGGATCTCTTTTGGTTTTACGAATCACCTTTTCGTCCTTCGATCCCGAGGGGTAACGAATGATAGAAGTTTGGTTCTTATAACCCTGGGATTTTCTCCCGATTGGATGGAGATAACGCCCTCGATAATAAGTTCTAAATCTTTCATTTCTTCTTCGTTGCGAAAACGAAGTTTATCGCTGATGGGAAGGTAGAGCAGGTTGGCGAGGGATATACCCCAGAGAGTGGCTATAAACGCGGCCGCGATATGAGAAGCCATCGAAGAAGCGTCGCCGGTGTTGCCAAGGGCGTTAATCAACCCCAGAACTGTCCCGATAATACCGAGAGTCGGCGAAAATCCGCCGAGTTTCTGAAAGAACGACTGGCCTTTACTGTGACGTTCAGAAATGTAAGCGACTTCGGTTTCGAGTATGGAACGCAGTATGGTGACCTCGGTACCATCGATAACAAGCTGCCAGGCTTTTCTGAAAAAGGGAGTATCGTCGCTTTTAAGTTCGTCTTCTAGCCCCAGAATGCCCTCTCTTCTGGCTTTCTCGGCCATACCGACCAGCCTGTTTATCAGTTCGAACGGTTGTTCCATTTTACTGTAAAAAGCGATTTTCAGATAGCTGGGTATATTTTTTATAGTAGACAGCGATGTCGTAACCGTAGCTGCGCCAATAGTGCCGAAAATCACCAAAATCATAGCCGGCAATTGAAAAACCGATTTTAGCGCTCCACCTTCAAGAAAAAAGGCTATGGCAACCGCCCCAATTCCTACCAGCAGACCTAATACAGTGGCAATATCCATAAATATATAGACACTCTCCTTCTATAGATGATATCGGCAGGATATGGGATCTTTTTAACGGACGGAGAGCCGCAAACGCTCGATCTGATGTGTATCTCTATTATTCGGTACTATTTGGTATCGGCGAGACCGTATTCGTGGAGCTTATTTCGCAACGTTCTGGTCGAGATACCGAGAATCTCCGCGGCCCTGGTTTTATTTCCAGCCTGAGCTTTGAGAGTTTTTAGAATCAGGATTTTTTCAGCTTCATCGACACTCATCCCGACCTCGACGGTACCTGAGGTCGAGGCTGAGACTCCCGACATAATCTCGGGCGGAAAATCCGATGGTCTGAGTTCCTGGTTTTGGGAGATTACCACAGCCCTTTCGATCAGGTTTTCCAACTCTCTCACATTTCCGGGCCAGGCGTAGGATTCGAAAATCTCCATAACTCTTGACGAAATAGATTTAACCTGAACCCCGAAGGCGGCGCAGTATTTTTCTAAGAAGAAGCCGCTCATCAACGGAATATCTTCTTTTCTCATTTTCAGCGGCGGCAAATCGATAGGAATAACATTTAGTCTGTAATAAAGATCGTTTCTAAAATTCCCGTTGGCGACCTCCTCTTTTAAATCTCTGTTGGATGTCGCGATTATCCGGACGTCGACTTTGATAGTCTGTCCCGAGCCTATTCTCTCGAACTCTCGTTCCTGCAATACGCGCAATAATTTTGCCTGCAGCGCCGGAGGGATTTCGGAAATCTCATCGAGCAACAAAGTGCCACCGTCGGCAAGCTCGAATCGTCCCCGGGTGGCTTTAACCGCCCCGGTGAAGGCTCCTTTCTCATGTCCGAACAGTTCCGATTCGATCAATCCTTCGGGCAGGGCGGCGCAGTTCATTTTTATAAACGGCCCACCGTTACGCGGAGAGTTGAAATGTATAGCTTTGGCAACCAATTCCTTGCCGGTACCCGACTCGCCGTTAATCAGTATAGTGGAATCAGAGGGGCTGGCTCGACGAATCAGTTCGAAAACTTCCTGCATGACCGCGGATTTACCGATAATATTCTCGAATGAATATTTATCATTGACTTCACGTTTTAGTAAACGGTTTTCTGATGTGAGATTTCTGTATTCGAGAGCTTTCGAGACAACCATCTCCAAATGATCCGGGCTAACCGGTTTGGTGATATAATCGTGAGCTCCCATTTTCATAGCCCCCACGGCATGCTCGATGGTGCCAAAGGCGGTAATCATTATGACTCTACAGTCGGGCCACAACTCCAAAGTTTTCTTTAGTACATCCAATCCCGTGATACCGGGCATTTTAAAATCGGTTATAACGATATCGAACTCGCCGCGCTGGAGGTAATCCAGTGCGGATTCGCCGTTTTCGGCGGTCAGCGGGGCATAATCCATTCGAATGAGAACCTCGGCGATAAAATCCCTGACAATCTCCTCGTCGTCGACAATAAGAATCTTAGGCTTCACTCAAGCCTCCTTCAATAGTGGGTACCTCGATGGTAAATACCGCGCCGCCACCAGGTTTATTAGCGACAACAATACGTCCTCCGTGGAGTTCAACGATTTTTTTTACAGTGGCCAGACCCAATCCGGTGCCGGACGTTTTAGTTGTAAAAAACGGGGTAAACAGCTTGTTTATATGCTCCTCGGAAATACCGGCCCCGTTGTCCTCTACCCTAAAAACCAATCCGTAAATATCGTCGCGAGATATTCTTAGGCGAATCTTTCCGCCGTCGGGCAAAGCCTGGACCGCGTTTTTCAGGAGATTGTAAACCACCTGTCTGAATAAAACGGGATCTATTTCCGCGGATATTTTATCGAGTTCACATTCGACCGATATATTATGCTTATTGGAGTTATCGGTGGTTTTGAAATCGGAGACGGTTTCTCGCACCAATACGAGAAAATCAGTATTTTTGGTTTCGGGGATGACATCCCTGGTGAAATCAAGCAGATTTCCAACGATCGCCTCAAGGGAAGCGGCACCGTTGCCGATTTTCTCTATCAATTTTCTGTTGGGATCGTGCGAATTTGAATCTCGAAGCAGAAGAGAGGTAAATCCTGAAATCCCGGCCACGGGATTTCGGATTTCATGCGCGACTGTGGCAGCCATTTCGCCGAGTGCGGCCAGATTGGAGATTTTCTTTAAATGACTCTCCAGCTTTTTGGTTTCGGTCAAATTATACAGGATTTCAACCATCCCCGTAGTATCATCATCGCCGAATTGCAGAAGCCCGGTTATGGAATACGCTACGGGCAATACGATACCGTCGGTGGAGAGAATTTCCTTCTCTCCGGAGACAGCCGATTTGTCGCCATCGAGAACAAGGGAAGCATCGGCTGAAGCCGCGTCACCAAAAACATCGAAATAATTCATTCCCAGCGCTTTTTCCGCTTTAATGCCGGTATATTTTTCGGCGGCGGAATTGAATATATTGATTATCCCGTCCTGATCAGTCACTATGACCCCCGAATCAAGACTTTCGAGAATGCTGTTTAAGTAATTAGCCAGTCGGTTTCTTTCGGTCAGGGATTGCCTGAGCAGGTTGTTTACCCTCCCCAGCCTGGAATTGAGGTCCTCGAATTTTGATTCGAGTTTCGAATATGATTCCCTCATTAGCTGGGTAAAATCGCCCATTTCTCCGAATGACTCGGCTAATTTTTCGAGTTTCTCCAACTCGTTATTTTTCTCATCCATAAGGGTTAATTTAGCATGACTATGGGAAATTTCAACATAAAACTAAAAGATAAATCGATGTTATTTCAGATTTCGAGGTTTGTTACCGCTCGCGGATATCAAGAGTTACGGGATCAGGACCTTGAATCATTACCGGTTAATCCCACGAACTTTGTGGAGTAACCATGAGGCCCGTCTATAACTCCGAGTTTTTTATTGATTTTGATGTTATCTTTTCTTTCTGAGATGCTTACTTCGAGCTTAGAGACCCGGTCTCTTAAGCGATGCAATTCTTCTTTGAGGCGCCATTCAGATATCGCTTTGCGGACCGATAGAGCAACCTCATCAAGTTTAAATGGTTTTAGTATATAGTCTGCTGCCCCGAGACGCAGAGCTTTAATGGAGGTATCGAGCGTCGGGAAGCCGGTCATAAAGATAGACACTGTTCTCGGTGATATCTGTGAGATCTTCTCTATGGTGGCCAACCCATCCATATCGTCCATCTTATAATCGACAATCAGAATATCGGGTTTTTCGCTATCGAATCGCTCTACGGCTTCCTCGCCGGATTCCGCCGTTAGAACGTCAAACCCCTTATCGATAAGGAATTCGCTGAGTACATCCAGCACGAACTTTTCGTCGTCTACGACCATTATTTTTATCGGCCGGGACGCGGAAGTTGATTCCCCCTCGATTAAGGGAACATCCATTTCGGGCGAGTTATTATCGATATTTTGACTTACCATCTATTCTTCAATTCCATTTCTGATTAAATTCCCAAATCGCAATTTTTAATCGACGGTTATCTCGCGGCGAATTTGCTTTTGGCGAGTTCATCGGTATCGCAGATATCGAAGATGTTCGAAAGCTGGGTTATATCGAAAATCTCTTTTACATAAGGCGCTAGATTAGTGATCTTTATAGAGCCTCTGGAACTTCTGGTATCTTTCAATATTGAAACCAGCGCTCCCAGCCCGGAGCTGTTAATGAAATCGACACTTTCCATGTTCAGTATTAGTTTACAGTTTTTTTTGCTGACAATATCCCGTGATATCTCTTTGAGCTTTGAAGCGCTTGCCAGGTCGAGTCTTCCTTCAAGACAGAGTATGTCGATATCTCCGTCGGCTATTTTTGATATATTCATACCGCCTCCAATGATTTCTTCTTTTTTCGCTTTTTGGGTTGTTTCGCCTGCTTTTTTATTTTCTTAGTTGCTTTTATACAAAATTTATCATCCGAATCCTTAAACAGCTGAATCTTATCGCTTATTCTTTGAACAATAGTAATACCGCGTCCGCTTTCGTCTTCCGGGGCCGAGATGGAAGCGACCATCTCCTTGAAACGCTCTTTGGCTATTCCACCACCCTCGTCCTTCACCGTAACTACAAATAATTCGCTATCGATTTCCATTTCAACATCGATACTTTTCGAATTGTCCCGATTGTTACCGTGAAGATAGGCGTTCATAAATAGCTCCGAGACTATAAGTTTCATTTTATGTCTTTCGGCAATATCGGTATCGATAGTATCGATTACGCGACCGAAAATATCATCGGAAATAGTGAAGGCTGAATCCTCATTGGGGAACCGAAAGGCGTATTTAAGCATGTTTTATCTCCGCCAATAGGTACGTGGTATCATCGATCCAATCGGGATCGACAGAATATTTACTGAGCATCTCGGTCATTTTATTAATGAAAGTCTCCCCGGGCAGGTGATGGTTATTTTTATAAAATTTTCTTAAACCATCGAGCCCGAGCATTTTTCCGTTTTTATCTACGCATTCAAAAGCGCCGTCAGTATAGAGGAAGATTTTGGAATTCGGGGAAACGGGCAACGTTTGCTCGGTGTATTTCAAATCGTCAAACTGACCTATAAAAGGTCCGCCCTGCTTCAATTCCTGTATTGTACCATCGGGCATACCGATCCATCCCGGCGGATGGCCGGCGTTTACCGCTTTTAGAATTCCTTTTTTGAAATCGAAATAAACCATAATTAGCGTAACAAACATCCCCTTTAGCCCGCCGGAGTCGTTACAAAGTTGCTCGTTTACGTTAGCCATTACCTCAGCAGGCGAGTCTGTTTTCATGGCATAAGCCCTGATCAGACTTCTTGCCGACGACATTAACAGCGATGCCGGGAACCCTTTACTAGAGACATCGGCAACCACAAGTAAAAACTTATCATCTGAAATCCGGACGACGTCATAAAAATCGCCCCCGACCTGCATGGCCATGATATTATAAGCCCTTATTCTAAGCTGATCGAATTCGATGTAATTATCGGGCATTAACGCTTTTTGGGTCTGTTTGGCCATTTCGAGTTCAGCCTCGATCTTTTGCTGGGCCACCGCGCGAGCGTGGAGATTGCTGTTTTCTATGGCCACCGCCGCAAACCTGGCAATCATCTGCAGGGAAAAAAGATCGTCCTCATCAAAGCTAGGCTTACCGATCTTGTTGGCGACAAAAATCGCCCCGAGAACCAGGTTCTGCGCGCTCAAAGGCAGAGCTATCAATGAGGTTATATGTGCCGATTCAGAGTCCATGCTCCAATGTAAGTCCGCAACCAAATTATCGATTTCAATCATCTCTTTTGATTCATAGATGTAATCGGAAATAGCGACTCCATCGTTATTCCTAATCGAGTCGGTAATTTCTTTAGAAATTCCCCATGAGATACTTGAAACGGTCCCGCCATTATCATCATAGATAACCATGTGACCGACTTCAGCGCTTACTATAGATAAAGTGGATTCGATAACCAGTGGAAGAATCCTGTCGAGATCCATAATTGTCGCTATCACGGTGCCAATAGTGGAGATATCGGAGAATTTATTAGCCTGAAGGGCGATTTTCTCTTCGAGATCCGCTATTTTCTGTTCCGGAGGAGCATCAAGCCCCAGGGAATCTTCTACGATGTGTGCATTTACCATATCCGCTATATTTATCGGAATGAATGATTTAACAATTAATTTCAAGGCGATACTATTATAGTTGAAACAATCGATCGCTATAACTTATGCTGTTGTTGGATGATAGCTGCCGAAACCTGCTTGCCAGATTGTCGGTATTAATAATAGAAAAGCGGTGGTGGCCGGGGCATTGGGCCACCACCGCTTGGGGGAACCTAGTGACAGGCTAGGTTAAAATTCTCCGAATTCCTTATCGTCTAATTTAACAGCGACTTTTTCCTGTACAGGCTGTTTCGTCGTCGCCGGAGATTCCTCACCCCAACCGGTCTTCTCGGTTTTGGGCGCTTTCTTACTTAAGGAATCACTCCGATCGTGTCCGGAATAACCGCTGTTGCTTAGTTTGAATTTTGCCAGCATCTGCTTGAGTTGAGACGCCTGACCGGAGAGTTCCTCGGCGGCCGACGCACTCTCCTCGGCGTTGGCGGTGTTCGACTGGGTTACCTGATCTATTTGAGTCAGAGCTTCGTTAATCTGGCCGATACCCTGGGCCTGCTCGTTCGACGCGCTGGCGATCTCGCCCACCAGATCGGTGACCTTAGTGATACCGCCCATGATCTCCTCTAACGCCTTGGCGGTGGTGTTGGCGATATTACCTCCGTTTTCGGCTTTCTTGACCGAACCCTCGATAAGCTCAGTGGTCTCCTTGGCGGCTTTGGCGCTTCTCTGAGCGAGATTGCGGACTTCCTCGGCTACAACGGCGAATCCCTTACCATGTACACCGGCTCTTGCGGCTTCCACCGCGGCGTTTAACGCCAGAAGATTGGTCTGGAACGCTATCTCGTCGATGACCTTGATGATCTTGGAGATCTGGCTTGATGATTCGTTGATCTCGCCCATCGCTCCAAGCATAGCCTGCATCTGCTCGTTGCCCTGCCCGGCGTTATCGCGGGCGGACGACGCCAGTTGATTGGCCTGGGTGGCATTGTCGGCGTTCTGCTTGGTCTGGGAGCCCATCTCGGTCATTGATGA
>JAZGHS010000201.1:0-18009 GCA_036481315.1 Candidatus Zixiibacteriota bacterium
GGCCCGAATCTGGGTGGCGCCGTTTAAGCTGGCCTCCTGGCCTTCGTGGGCTTTCAAAAGCTCGAATGTTTTGGCGGCCATCATGATCTGACCGAATCCCTCGGTAACCACAAGGGTGATCCCCTTATCCTCGTTGCCGGTGATAGCCACACCGAGATCGTAACCTAAAAAATCGCGCAGATCCTGATCGTCGAAACCGCCGACCACGATCCCCACCGCGCCGACCTCGATAGCCTTACGCAAACCGGCGGCGGTCACCAGCGAGCCGCCTACAATC
This sequence comes from Candidatus Zixiibacteriota bacterium, assembly GCA_036481315.1. Taxonomy (GTDB): domain Bacteria; phylum Zixibacteria; class MSB-5A5; order UBA10806; family UBA10806; genus JAZGHS01. The sequence goes on from JAZGHS010000201.1 coordinate 278, forward strand.
ACGCATCCCTTGCAGGAATCGTCGATTTCTTTCTCTGTCAGCACCTCCTCGTTGGAGCTGGAGACGATCTTGATGGGGCCATGCGTCTCCGGGCCGATGCCGAAAATCCCCTGTACGAAACTTCCCCACGACGTTATCTCTATACCCTCCTCAGGGAAGATCTCAGTGACGATACCATGGAGGTATGCTTTGACTTCGATCGGTATCGGCGCGCCGCGAAGGAGCACCTGGCCTGTTACCGACGATATATTCTCTATTGTGCCGCTTATCTTGGCTTTGACCACCGATTTGAACAGGCCGAAAAACGATTTGGAAACGGCGATTTCCTCGTCCTGCTCGACACGGTCGCCGATTTGCTTGAGCATTGTATCGGGAACGTCCTGCGGGGGTACGCCCAGGATATTAGCGACATTGACCGGTTCGACGGTCCCGGGTAATTCGGTGCGGGCTACAACCGCATCCGGCAGTAACGTATCTCCCTTATTGACAACAACTTCGCCCTTTAGAGGCAATATCCGTTTCTTGGCGATTTTCATCCGCTCTGTTACTTTCAGACCGGGTGTGTAGGCATGGGCCATAACTTCCTCTTACTTTAAAAACTTCTCGTCATCCTCCGTAAAACAGGAGTGAATGATAATAAATTGGATCGAGGAGGTCAAGGGGAGATAAAAGACGGTTCATCGATCACTAAACGAGGTACGATATAACTTTAAACGTATCTCATCGATACGAGAAAAAATTATGTTGACATTGTAGTCGATTATATTATTATTTTAATGCATTAAGGAGGTAGAAGTGATGAAAAAAATATATATGACTTTACTGGTGGGTTTGGCGATTTTCGGCGTTTCATCAACTCCGAGTATCGCCACAATCATAAACATCCCGGATGCCTACCCCACTATCCAAGAGGGGATCGACGTATCCGTCGACGGCGATACGGTGCTGGTTCAGCCGGGGACTTATGTGGAGAATATCAATTTCAACGGGCATAATATCGTACTGGGATCGCTGTTTCTGACAACAGGGGATATTGCATATATCCCACAGACAATAATTGACGGGGATTCGTCGGGTTCGGTGGTTACGTTTGAGAGCGGCGAGGATAGTACGGCGATCATTACCGGTTTCGTGGTACAAAACGGCCTCTCAGAGATTTCCGGCGGCGGGATTTCTTCCCGGTTTGCCGATCCCACAATTTCCTACAATTATATCATAGGGAATTCGGTCGTCGGGACCCAGTTAACCGACGGTGCGGGCGGGGGGATTTCCTGTTTTAATTCCAATGCGAATATCAGCAATAACATTATCAGCGGAAATGTAGCAGTTGGATACCCGATTTGGACATACGGGATTGGAGGCGGGATCTACTGTTACAATTCCGGTGCCAGGATCAGTAATAACCTCATTCACGAGAATAATGCTCTTGGCGAATGGGGATTCGGTGGCGGGCTTTCTCTGTGGTTCTCGTCGCCAATTTTGATTAATAATGTCATTAGCGAGAATTCAGCTCTTCATTGGGGTGGCGGGATCCATTTTTACGAATCAAGCCCAATAATAGTCAATAATGTTCTTAGCGAGAATACGGCTGGCGTTTCCGGCGGCGGGATTTATTGTGAATTAGTTTCAAATCCTATAATTACGAATACGATTTTTTGGGCAGACAGCGCATCATATAGTACCGAGATTGATTTCGATGATTCATCATCACCTTATTTATCGTACTGCGACATCCAGGGCGGCTGGGCGGGTGAAGGCAATATCGATGAAGATCCTCTTTTCCGAGACCCCACCAACGGCGATTTTCATCTCATGTCAACCGATTGCGGCGACCCGGAAGATTCCCCCTGTATCGATGTCGGCAGCCCGGCCATAATAGACAGCCTCCTCGATTGCGATAGGGGGCTTGATACGATCCTGAGCGATATGGGCGCTTATGGTGGCGGGGATTCGGCCATTGTTGGCATTGATAATTTCATTGACCTTAAACCTGATGAGATAAGTCTCGCGCAAAATTACCCTAATCCATTCAATGCCCAAACTATCATATCGTACAATCTATCAGAGGAAAGCACGGTCAGCCTGATGGTTTTCTCCATAACGGGGCAACTCATTAACCCCATCATAAACAAACAAATTCAACCTGCAGGTGAATATAAATACGTCTGGGAAGGTACTGACCTGAACGGGCAAACGGTTTCAACCGGTATATACTTCTATGAATTATTCGTTGACGAGCACCGCGAATCCAAGGCGATGATATTGGTAAAGTAGGCAGTAGATTTTAATAATCTCGCTAAACAGGTTGCCGCGACAAGTATTTTAAGTTAAATTTCCATATGTGAAGAAATAACAATACCGAGGAATGCATTTTGACAAAAGTGAAATTCCATTTAATTACAATTTCCCTCATCTTAAGTTTTATCAGTTTCTTATTTTGCGATACAAGCCAGAACGAACAGAGCCTCCAACAACTGATCGAGCAAAACTCCACTCACAACGTCAACCGCTTTATCCTTGATAAATTCGAAGATAATCGAATCGTCATGCTCGCCGACGCGGGCCATGGAGAGTCTCTTTACTTACAACGCGTAATAAGTTTTTTAAATTTTTGGGTAGATCAAATCGAGCATCCCATAATTGAAAATATAAAAGTCCCGCATAATATTGCCATGATTCTCGAAACAGATTCGATTTCCATCAATATGATTAATAAATTTTTTAATTCAGGGGATATTTTAGATGTAATTGAATTCGGCTACATGGTTTCGGAGAAATTCACTACTGCTAAAATCGAATTTTATTTCGATCTCGGCCAATTGAAAACGCGTATCGATAAATACAATTCGGAAAATACTGAATCGGAGAAGATTAGTTTACGCTTATTCGGCCCGGAAAAACCTATTGATACTGCAAACTGGTCCTTTCAGAAACGGAGTGATTTTTTTCTCTACGAACGGGACGAGTATTCGTCCGACCGAATTATAGGGTTTCTGGATGACAATCCCGATACAAGGGCCTTGATCTTTTACGGCGCGGCTCACCTGAAACGAGGGGAAGCCCTTAAGCGCTCGGGAGAGGTGGAAGCGACCGGTTTTTACCTGGCACATTACCTAAATGAATATTTCGGCGATACGGATGGCGTCTATACGATTAATCAAATAAGACCGTCTTCCTGGAAACACTATCCACATATTTCCGAAGGACCGGATTCCACCTACATATTTGACAACTCATTTTTGAAAAACACAAGATTTAATGAGGAAAACGCCTACGATTTCACAGATGCCACTATCACTATAATAGAGGGACGTGAACCATCCAGACCGCTTCGCTGGATTCCGTCTGAAAGGATAGTTGAATTCATATTGAATGATATCGGGAAATACACAAACGTTGACAATGATTATTATCCTTATTATCTGTCTTCCGCGTTTCAATATCTATCCATGGTTTCGGGCGAAAAATTCGAGCTATTCGATAAGCGCAACCGGGAGCAGGCGGAAGCTCTAGTAAAACAATGGCGGGCCTGGTATGATACAGCGGAGTTTGAAATTGTTAAAGATATAGAAAGCCTGGCTCTGTGGGAACACTTATTAGATCTAATGACTGAAGCAGAGGGAAATTTTGTCAATTATTACGAATTATCAATCGCAAAAACACTCGGTATAAAACCGCGGTATGATACCACTAGCAATAAAGCTATGCGAGGGAAGTTTTATCGGGATTATATTCTGAAATATCGCGAGAGAATAGTGATTGATAACCTTATCCACCTGCTTTGGATAGGATCTGACCGGGAAAAAGAGCAGGCGTTAGATATCCTGCGAAAGACAACAGGGGAAAAATATACGACTGCTAAAGAGTGGATGGTTTGGTGGCGTGGTTCTTTTACAAAAAAGAGGCGGTAAAGTAAAAATACTACCCCAACGCCTCCACTTGCACGCTTCAGATCCGCTATAAATAGATCTTATTTCCCCTTCGGTTTTATTGAATCGACGATCAAATAGCCGTTTTCCCAATGAACGGATAAATGATAATTGCCACCATTTTGCGTGACAGATTCATAATCTTCGCAACTGATTTTAATAAAGCACCTGGCAAAATTCGTCAAACCATCCGGCCAGAACTCGGAAGGTGGATTGTAAATATGAAATATTACTTTCTGATATTCTCGATTCTCCTGCCACTCATTGTATAGTAGATCCGAAGGGATAGTAACCTCGATTTCAAATACGGGGGAATCAATCATGCATTTGTTGATAGCTTTTTGAGCTTCCGCTAATGAAATAAGAGCATTCTTCATTCGGGAATTTTTATACCAGCCGAACTCAACGCTATCATTTTCAATTTCTATTCCGCCTAATTGATGATTGATCGTAATCCACTCATTTTTAGCGACCGCTTCCAGGAAAACCAAGTATTTCCCTGGCGAATATGATGCGGCCGCGCATATAAAGGATTTTTCCGCCCATAACGTATCGATCCGATCTAATTCCACATCGATAAATGTTGCTGATTTTATAATTTCTATAACATGAAATCGGTTTTTCTGGGCATATTCCCAATACCCTCGTTTTGGCAGATTCGGGTTGAATATTTCGCCAAGCATCTCACTACTATCGACCTCTACTACTCCGATAAAATCGCTGACTGCAACCAATTCCTCCAAATCCATAAATCTCGCGTCAGAAAATGCTGACCGCGAAACACAAAGTATAACTAGAAACGACAACGCTATTTTGGATACCATTTTCATCGTTTTCCTTTGAAAAAATCCGTTTTCTGCATACCTACCGATTCCTATAATTATATACGGTGAACCTCGAATAATATTCCATTAGAATACGATATTATGCTGGAAATGTCAGTTCCCGCAGGAACTGACCTACTATTCTCTACCCCAACTCCGCCACACCTCGTATCAAATCCGCCATAAATCGTGATTTGAATTCAGCGTATTTACCCTCCTCAATCGCCTCGCGGATTCGCGCCATGAGATTGAGATAGAAAAAGATATTATGCAGACTCGCCAGCCGCAACCCCGTTATCTCCCCTACCGATAACAGATGCCTGATATACGCCCTCGAATACTCCTTGCAAGCCGGGCAGGAACATTCCGGATCGACCGGGGACTGGTCCTCGGCGTAACGCGCCGCCTTGACAGTCATCTTGCCGTAACGGGTAAACAGAGTCCCGTTACGGGCGTTGCGGGTCGGCATGACACAATCGAACATATCGATCCCCAGCTCCACCGCCTCCAGTATATCCTCCGGGGTTCCCACACCCATCAGGTAACGCGGCCTGTTCTTTGGCATGTGGGGTAGCAACGCCTCAAGAATCCTGCGCCGATCCTCTTTCGGCTCCCCGACCGAAAGTCCGCCAATGGCCATCCCCGACGGATCGAATTTCATAAGAGATTCAAGACACGATAGCCGTTGATCCTCGTAGATCGAGCCCTGCACAATCGCAAACAGCGATTGCCCTCTCTCAGGCCCGCCCTGTTGCCTAAATCGCTCGAACGATTCCCCTGCCCAGAGGATCGTCCTATTCATATCCTCACGCGATTTACTTTCATCGGCCGGGTATGGACTGCAAACATCGAGCGGCATGATGAAATCGGCCCCCAGCGCAATCTGAATATCGACCACGTTCTCGGGCGTAAACCGATGATGCGAACCGTCGATATGCGACTGAAAACTGACCCCTCGGTCATCTATATTGTTAAGCGCTTGAAGCGAAAAGATTTGATATCCGCCCGAATCGGTCAGGATTGAGCGGTCCCATTTGATAAATTCATGAAGCCCACCCAGACGGCTTATTAATTCGTGTCCGGGCCGCAAGTAAAGATGATAGGTATTGCCCAGAATAAGCTGTGCGCCGAACGATTTGAGCTCGTCGTGGGTAAGCGCCTTAACGGCTCCCCTGGTCCCCACAGGCATGAAAACGGGGGTGGGTATGGCAGAATGCTCGGTGGTTATGATTCCGGCGCGTGCCTGTCCGGATCGCGCTTTGAGTTCGTATCTCAACTTTATTTCGTATCTTCGACGCTGAAACCGTAACGGCCTTCCATGCGCGAAAAACCGGACCAGTACTGCCTAGCCTTGGTGCAGTAAGCCAGCGGATCGAGCTTCTTGATATCGACTCTACCGTCCTTATCGAGAATGCTTTCCTCGATATGGGTGGCCACAATCTCCGCGATGAAAATATCATGCGAGCCGAGCTCGATAACAGAGCGTGTTTGGCATTCGAGATTGATGGGGGATTCCATGATCATCGGCACCCGTACTTTGGACGCCGGTTCCGGCGTTAATCCGGCAAATTCGAATTTGTCCTTATCTTTACCGGAAACGACACCGCAGATATCGGTGGCTCTCGCCAGAGAGTGGGTGGTGACGTTGACCACGAATTCTCCTGTGCTTTTGATTATATCGTAGGAGAACCTGTTTTTCCTAACGCTTATTGAAATCATGGGCGGCTCGCTGCAGACGATACCGGTCCACGAAATGGTAATTATATTCGGTTTCTCGTTAGGTTTCTGACATGAAACCATAACAGCCGGCAGCGGTACCAGCGCTGTTAACGGATCATATATTTTCTTAGACATTTTCACCCCCGTGATTACCAAAATAAATATGTCGATCGAGAAGGTTTACGAAATTTGACCATCTTATACCGGGCCTGTGTTCTTTGTTTTTTATTCGCCTTAATGCCGCGAGTTTCGAATCGAGAAGATCTGCGGTATAGAGCGCCATCCCCTCCGGGATCATCGGCGGTACAGGCGATGCCTGCGCCGGTGTACCCTGATGCGACAGAATCAAATGCCGGATCAATATCTTCTTCTCTTCCGGGAAATCGGGAATTTGAGAAATGACGTCGCGAACGATCTGATCACCCTCCACAATATGCCCTAAAAGCCGCCCCGTATCGGTATAGTCGATAACGCTGGCCAGCGAATAGCTTTTTATTTTGCCGATATCGTGCAATAACGCCCCCGTGAGAAGTAAATCCCGATTCAGTTCATCGTAACGCCCCGACAGATCGAGACAGATATCGAATATGGCCAGAGTATGCTCCGCCAGCCCGCCGACATAATTATGATGCCAGAGTTTGCCTCCCACACCCCTCAAAAAATCACGTCGGTAATCGCCGGAAAACAATTCGTTCAAAAGGGATTTATAATCCTCATCGCCGATCTTTCCGACAGCGTCGGTAAGACGTTGACCAAGTTCATCGAAGGAAAATTTCCCCTCGGGCAGAAAATCGGACGGGTCGAATTCGGCCGCCGGTTCGATTGTTTCTATAGTAAACTGGTTTTTACCTTTATAGGTGGTGACAGTCCCTTTTGTCCTGTACACCTTTCCCGGTTTCAGGATTTCCATCAAATCCGATGTTCCGTTCCAGATAACACCGCCTATACGCCCCGATTTATCAACCAGTTCTACGGTTATCATCTTGCCCCCGGAATATTCCTTCAGATCCACTACCCGGGCGGCAAAAATATCGTCAATGGTATCCCCCGGAGACATTTGCGCAATAAAATAGGATTTCATAAACCGCCAATAACCGAACATTATGCCATTAAGTCAAGTAGAAAGTCCTTGTAGATGTCCGCCTATGCGGATATAATCAGACGATTATGAAAATTCTCTCGAAATACCTGATTAAAGAGTCGATCGGCCCTTTTTTCTTCGGATTGGGGATAATTACGATCGTCTTGATTATGGATTTTCTCGTTGATATTATGAACCTGATAATCAACCGGGGAATCAACGCCGCTCTGGTTATAGAATTGTTCGCGCTCAATCTGGCCTGGATGCTGGCTCTTTCGGTGCCCATGGCGGTCCTGGTGGCAGTATTGATGGTATTCGGGAGGCTGGCCGCCGATAACGAGATCACAGCCTGCAAGGCCTGTGGTGTTCCTTTCTATCGGCTTCTACTGCCCGCCCTTACCGCCGGATTATTATTGACGCTGGTCATGATCTGGTTCAGCGATAGAGTCCTGCCTGAATCAAACCACAGGGCCAGGATGCTTTTAACCGATATCACACGCAAGAAACCGACCTGGTCGTTAGACGAGAATATTTTTTTGGATCATTTCGAGGGCTACCATATAAGGGTCAAAACCATCTCCCGAAAAACGTCGGAAATAGCCGATATCATAATTATCCAGACAATTCATAATGACCGCATAATAACCGCCGATCGGGGATTGATGTATTTCAGCCTCGATGGTTCCACGTTGATGCTGGAGCTTGAGGATGGTGAGATCCTCGAGGTCGATTCCAAGAAACATGAGGGGATCACGAGAACCGAATTCGCGAAACAAACCATCTCAATTCCCGGGGCCTCCTCTAATCTGGAAAGATCGTCCGAGGCTATCCGCGGCGACCGTGAGATGACCGTAGCCATGATGCGCGAGCAGAATTACGGGCGATGGAAAAAACTACAAGCGGCCGTATCGGAATCGGATAGCCTTGTCAACAACGCTCTCAGCCAGCTTTTGGCGATACCCGACGAACAATCCACACCCGATATTAAGTTCAAAAAAGCGGGGCTTACAACGATTAGAAAAAACAGGGATATAAACACCCGGTTGACATTTTTACAGAAAAGCGCGTCAAACTACGAGCGCGAGATAAACTCCATGGAGGTCGAGATACAGAAGAAATTCTCGATTCCCGCCGCCTGTATTTCATTCGTTCTTATAGGGGCGCCGCTGGGCTCAATGGCCCGAAAGGGAGGATTCGCCACCGGTATCGCGTTATCGCTGTTTTTCTTTATCGTTTACTGGGCATTCCTCATAGGAGGAGAACAACTGGCCGATTCGGGCTCCCTTCCCGCTTTCTGGGCCATGTGGCTTCCCAATATATTCGTGGGCGGAGCCGGGGTCATACTCAATATTCTTTATATTCGTCAATCCTCCGTAGTCTCTTTATGGGATCGGATTATCTCGATTTTTCGGCCCCGGAAACCCCGAGAGATCTCAAGCTAATGAATATCCTTGATAGATACATCCTGAAGAAATTCTTATTATCGCTTTTCGGGACTGTTACGGCGTTCAGTGTCATAGTTTTCGTGGTCGATTTTGTCGAACGCGGGTGGAGATTAATTCAGAGGTACGATGTTGGCCTGGATATAATGGCCTGGTATTATGTAAACTACCTCCCCTTTTATATTGTCCTGGCTTTCCCGGTCGCCATGCTCGTCTCGACCCTTTTCTCTATGGGTTCGTTGGCAAAGAATCGGGAACTCGACGTTATGAAAGCGTCGGGGATAAGCCTGTATCGTATCTCCGCACCGATTTTGTTGACCGCGTTTGTATTATCTATTGGTATTATGTTCTTCGCGGAATTTGTCCTTACCGGATGTGAAAGGCGAAAAGACGAAATCAAAACGTCGCTGATACAAAAACGAGACAGACCGTCGAAATTGACCCGCAGCAACCTTCGGATACCGGGCAAGGACGGCTGGATATTATTATGTAAAACTTATAATACGTCGACCCGGATAGGCAATGACGTGAAAATCGGGAAGATCGTAAATAACCGCAACGAAAAGCTCTATATATCCGAAAAGATAATCGGGAGCGATTCGGGATGGGTATTAATCAACGGCAGCGCCCAGGAGTTCAACGCCGATCCCGAACTACCGCCGGGACATTACTCAAAATTCGATTCGCTCTGGGCGCCGTTTCTCACCCAGACCCCCGAGATGCTGGCCGAATTACCGGTACCGCCGCGTCAGGTTAATTTTTTCGAACTGCTGCGTCGAATAAAACAAAAAATAATCCTGGGCGAGCCGGTTAGAAAAGACCAGGTAGAGCTTTACCTGAAAATAACATTTCCCCTGGCAAATTTCATACTCGTTTTAATAGGCGCGCCGCTGGCCGCTAATCCTCGAAGATCCGGCCCATCAGTGGGATTCGGGCTATCAATCATTATCTCTTTTATATTCTTCGTGCTTCTACGTATCGGTCAGAGTTTCGGCAATAACGGCAAACTTCCGCCGCTCCTGGGAGCGTCGTTGGGCGATCTGGCATTCCTTATAATAGGGTTGGGGATGCTGATAAAAGCCAGAAAATAATATATACCTATATTTGCTCAAAAAAAATCCCGGCGGAGCGCCGGGATTTCAAATTTAGCGTTTTAAACCTGGCTAAACTTTTGCAACGTCTGTGGCCTGCATTCCCTTGGGGCCCTGGATCGGTACATAATCAACCTTCTGACCAGCCGCCAGCGTCTTAAAGCCATCTTCCTTGATCGCCGAATAATGAACGAAAACATCGTTGCCATCATCCGGAGGTTTGATAAATCCAAACCCTTTTTTTTCATCAAACCATTTAACAACTCCGGTAGGCATCAAACCCTCCTTAAATATTACTTTAACATAACTAATATTTTTTTCGGCATTACGGGAGGGTATTTAAATAAAAAACGCCCGATTTGAAACAATTTCAAACCAGGCGTTTCAAGGCTAATATATAATCAAATCACGTGCCAATTTCCCAGGAAGCCAGGTATTTTTTCTGGGCTGGGGTGAGTTTGTCAATTGTAACGCCCATTGACAATAGTTTCAATCTTGCTATGTCCTGATCGATTTTAGGGGGGATAGCGTAAACTTTCCGCTTGAGTTTATCGCCGTTTTTAAGCATCCATTCGGCGCCCAGAGATTGATTGGCGAAACTCAAATCCATGACCGCCGCCGGATGCCCCTCGGCCGCGGACAGGTTGACCAGACGACCCTCGGCCAGCACCAGAATCTTCTTTCCGCCCTTGATAGTATATTCCACCACGTTGGGACGAATCTCTCTGTTTTTGGTGGACATTTTTCGCAAAGATTTCAAATCGATCTCCACGTCGAAATGCCCGGAATTGGCCACGATAGCGCCGTCTTTCATGACTTTGAAATGCTCCACCCGTAAAACGTCGATATCGCCGGTTAAAGTAACAAATAAATCTCCGAGCTTTGCCGCTTTCGACATCGGCATAACCCGATAACCGTCCATTACAGCCTCTAATGCCTTAAGAGGATCTATTTCGGTGACAATAACATTGGCTCCCAGACCCATAGCGCGCCTAGCGAGACCGCGACCGCACCAGCCGTAACCGGAAACCACGAAAGTCGAGCCGGCCAGAAGTATATTGGTGGCCCGCAGAATACCGTCGATAGTCGACTGCCCAGTACCGTATCTATTATCGAATAGATGCTTGGTATTGGAATCGTTAATAGCCAGAACCGGGAATAGAAGTACTCCTTTTTTTTCCATGGCCTTTAGCCTAATAACGCCGGTGGTGGTCTCTTCCGATCCTCCTAATATCTCCGAGGCCTGATTAGTTCTTTTAGTATGCAGAACACTTACCAGATCGGCGCCGTCGTCCATAGTAATTCGGGGATGAGCATCGAGGCAGGCGCTAATATGCTCGTAATATATCTTATTGGATTCGGCCCTGATAGCGAATACAGGGATTTTATGATCTTTCACCAGAGACGCGGCTACTTCATCGTTGGTAGAAAGAGGGTTCGACGCGCAGAGGTACGGTTCGGCGCCGCCCGCTTTTAAAGTGATCATCAGATTGGCGGTTTCGGTTGTTACATGAAGACAACAAGCCAGCTTGATCCCTTTAAGGGGCTTTTGTTTTGTAAACCGATTTCGTATGTTTCGCAGAACAGGCATGAATTTTTCGGCCCACTCGATTTTTTTTCTTCCAACCTCCGCTAATTTTATGTCTTTGATATCGGATTTCATCAAAACCCTTTCTTTAGGTATCCTTTTTTAACAATTCAGCTTTATCCGTTTTTTCCCAGAAAAACTCTGGAATCTCTCGCCCGAAATGACCATAAGCCGCCGTTTTTCTGTATATTGGATTTATCAGGTTAAGCATCTTAATTATTCCCCGGGGAGTAAGATCGAAATGTTTTCGTACTAATTCCGTCAAACGCGTCTCCGGGACCTTGCCCGTGCCATTGGTATAAACCATAACCGATATAGGCTCGGCCACGCCAATCGCGTATGCAAGCTGGACGGTACATTCGCTGCATAAACCCGACGCCACCAGGTTTTTTGCTATATACCGGGCCATGTAGGTCGCCGATCTATCCACTTTTGTAGGATCTTTACCCGAAAACGCCCCGCCGCCATGAGCGGTAGATCCACCATAAGTATCGACAATGATTTTCCTGCCTGTCATTCCGGTATCCGATTGCGGCCCGCCTATTACAAATTTCCCGGTGGGATTGACAAGATACTTCGTGTTATCGTCAAGCATCTCCCGCGGAATTATCGGGAAAACAACCTCGTTTATGATTTCATCCGCCGCTTTCGTGGTAATCTTCGCCCCGGTATCATCGAGGATATCCTCGGTGTGTTGGGACGATATCAATACCGTATCCACACGCTTGGGACGGCCATCCTCGAATTCCACGGTTACCTGGGTCTTACCGTCGGGACCCAGGAAAGGAAGAATTTCCTTCTTTCGCACCTCGGACAACCGTATGGCGAGCTTATGAGCCAGGCTGACCGGGAGAGGCATCAGCTCCGGCGTATGATCGATGGCGTAACCGACCATTAATCCCTGGTCACCTGCTCCGCCGGTATCCACACCCTGAGCGATATCGGGCGACTGCGATCCTATAGCGTTGAGCACGGAGCATGTTTTATAATTGAAACCATACTTCGATTCAGTATAACCGATATCCTTTAATACATTTCTTACAAGCCCATTGACATCGACATAGCCGTTGGTTGTGATCTCGCCACCGACAATCACAAGCCCCACGGTTATGAAAGTCTCACAGGCGACTCGACCTTTCGGATCCTGTCTCAAGACATCATCCAAAACAGCGTCGGAAATCTGATCACATACCTTATCGGGATGCCCCTCGGTGACCGATTCCGACGTGAACAGAAATTTATCTTTACTCATTAATCCTCCGCTTCCTAATTAAAATGAAGCCGAACAAATTCGGCAGCAGGGAATTTATGCGATGTGTTAATAATATGCAAGGATTTCTTAGTCAAACCGCGGCTTAATTCCGATAATCACAAAACTCTGAAAGCTTCGGCCGCCTTCGGGTTATTAAAGGAAATCAATAAGAAATTTCAGATGAATCACCTAGGTTCGCTTTTTTAAACTGCCCGGTGATAATTGAACTGTTTCCGATAAGAGATTTCTCTAAAAGACAATCGGAAACCTCCGCGCCCTCGGAAACGATCGAATCCCTGATAACGGATCTTATGATTCTGCTGTTATCTCCCACCGAGACGTTTGGCCCGACCACTGAATTCTCTATAACGGCGGAAGGCGATATGTAAACCGGGGGTAACAGTACACTTCCCTCCCGCTGATCAATTGATTTTATCTGCGAAAGAAGATACCTGTTTGTGTCCAGAAGGGTTTCGGGCTTACCGCAATCGAACCACCCGTCCACGTTGAATGTGGTCATTTTACATCCCCTCTTGATCATCAACTCCAGGACATCGGTAAGCTGATATTCTCCCCGGGTTGTTATTTTTTCTTTTATTAGCTTATCGAGACAGTTTAAAAAGAGATCGGTGGATTTTATATAGTAAATCCCGACCAGAGCTTGATTGGACAACGGTTTTTCTGGTTTCTCGACAAGCTCGGTCACGAATTTACCGTCTGTCTGAGCGATCCCGAATCGACGCGGATCATCGACAATTTTGGTGCCTATCGAATCATACTCGCCTTTTAATATTTCTGTCAAATCGGTTTCGAAGATGGTATCCCCGAGGATAATCAGAACCGGTTCATCGCTGACAATAGATTCCCTGGTGAGATAAATTGCCCATCCCAAACCGTTGAGTTCCTCCTGGGTGACAAAGCTGGCTTTGATATTATAACTGTTCTTGATATAGTCGACAATTTTATCTCCTAAAAATCCGACTACGAATATGATCTCGTCAATCCCGAACGCCAGGAGTTCATCGAGAATATGCCCTAGAATCGGTTTGCCGGCTACGTGCAGAAGCGCTTTCGGGGCGGTATGTGTATGGGGCCTCAGGCGACTGCCGATTCCCGCCACGGGGATAATAGCTTTCATAAACACCTCATTTTATATCGGACATCCTTTTTTTCAAAAAATCGATCGCCACCACCGGCGTGGGGTCCACATCGTTTAAAAGAGCAAGATAATAACTGACAAAATCGGCCAATTGAATCATCAACATTATTCCGCTCAATCCCGATATTCTCTCATTCGGTATTGTTATAACACGTTTTCCTATACTCTTCAAATAATCGCCGACAATCTTCGCGCGGGCTTTAATTCGCGGATGGTCGTCATCGTCGTTGATTATAAGAGCGGTAATTTTATCCTCTAAGCAGTAAAGTTCTCCCCATCCAACCAGCTCATTATGGTTGAATTCCGGGAAGACATTGGCGAAAGCGAGGCATTTGGCGTTCTCGCAGATCTGCCCTTTAAAACGAGTGGCTACAGCGTCAAGACGATCCTGGCCGGCGTAAATGATTGGTATTGTGCTATATAATTCCCTCGCAAGGGACAGGGCGGGGTTATCATCATTATCCGCCGCATATCCGGGCAAACGGCTTTTCATAACGGCGGCCGCTTCCTCTATTTCTTTAAATGGCGAAGGACATAATCCCAGCCTGAAGATAATCGTTAGCAATGGAGCCAGGGAATATCCGAATGCCGCGCGGGGAGCGGGTATCCCCCCCGGAATGGTTACCAGGGGAACATGGTCTGTCTCAGCCCTTTCGGCAAGCTCTCCGCCTGATGTGATTACGAGCAGGTTCGCCCCGCGAGAATGAGCGTCATGGTACGCCGAAAGAGTTTCCTCGGTATTACCTGAATAAGATGAACAGATGACAAGGCTTTTCTTGTTTACAAATCCCGGTAGATTATAATGACGCTGCACCAGAAACGGTATGGTAATATCCTCGGAAAGGTAACTACGGGCAACCTCTCCCCCGATCGCTGATCCGCCCATACCGGCTATCACCAGTGAATGAAAAGTACCGGAT
Source organism: Candidatus Zixiibacteriota bacterium (assembly GCA_036481315.1). Taxonomy (GTDB): domain Bacteria; phylum Zixibacteria; class MSB-5A5; order UBA10806; family UBA10806; genus JAZGHS01. The sequence goes on from JAZGHS010000201.1 coordinate 15,283, forward strand.
TTAAGGTTACCGAGATCGGCGTCTCGACCTAAACGGGCTCCCTCAAGCAGATGATCCGGCATGGCCGCGATATTCCCGAACATATCGCTCTTATCCAGACTATTTTTCAAAGCCACGATATTATCCATTAATATTGCCCTTCGCAAATTTAACAACCGGTTTCAGATCGGGAAAACGAAGATCTATCTCGTTTCTGAGATATTCTTTTATATCGTTATGCGATCTCATCTTCAACACGTTATCGGCCATTTGACAGGCGGAGGCGTAATCGATAGAGCGAATAACTTTTTTTATCGTCCCAACCGCCTGAAAACTCACCGAAAGCTCGTCGACACCGAGACCCGCGAGAATCACCGCTCCCAGCGGATCGGCGGCCATTTCACCGCAAACGCTCACTTTAATATTACGATCGTGCGCGGCTGTAACGGTGGTTTTAATCAGCCCTAAAACCGATGGGTGAAAACCCTGGTAAAGATCCGAGAGCAGTTCGTTGCCCCTGTCGACTGCCAGCGTATATTGTGTTAAGTCATTTGTCCCGATAGAAAAGAAGTCGACTTCCTTAGCCAGATGATCGGCTATCATCGCCGCCGACGGTATCTCAATCATTATTCCAAGAGGAATATCCTCTTTGAATTTCACCTTTTCCTTACGCAACTCCATTTTGCATTCTTCCAGAATCGCTTTGGTGGCGACAAGTTCTTCATAATTGGAAATCATGGGGATCATTATGGAGAGGTTGCCCCAGCGCGACGCTTTCAAAAGGGCTTTCAATTGAACCTTGAAAACATCGGGACGATCGAGGCAAACTCTAATCGCGCGCCATCCCAGAAACGGATTCAGATCAAACGTTTTCCCCGTCGCGCCCGGAAATTTATCGCCGCCGAGATCGAATGTACGGATTACGACCGGTTTGTTTCCCATACGCCGGAGTATAGATGAATATGTTTTATGCTGTTCCTCAAACGACGGAAATTCCGGCCTGGTTAAAAACAGGTATTCGGTACGGTATAGGCCTATACCCGACGCCCCCGATGAAAGTACTTTGGGAACCTCGTTCGGAAGCTCGATATTGGATAGTATCTTGACCTCGAATTGGTCCTTGGTTACCGATGGTTTATCTCTGAGCGCGACAAGTTGTCTTCTAAGTTGAGTCTCCGATTTCTTCAACTCTCTGTATTTCCTGAGAGTCGCTCCGGTCGGATTTATAATAATTAGCCCCTTGTAACCGTCGATAATCACACGCTCACCGGATTCAATCTGCTCGGCTACCTTACCCAATCCCACAACAGCCGGTACCGATAGAGATTTGGCTATCAACGCGGTATGCGATGTCTGGCCGCCTATCCCGGTAGCAAAACCGAGATTGCGTCTGACCGAAAGACCCAGAATATCGCCGGGAGTAAGATACCTTGCTACCACAACAGTCGCGCCTTTGAAGCCTTTTAAGGTCGCTTTCTTTTCCCCCCTCATCCTGCCTACAAGACGTGAGGTTACTGCCTCTATATCCTGTGCCCTCTCCCGAAGATAGGCATCGCTGGAATTGCCGAGCTGTTTTAGAACTTTTCTGGATTCGTCGTGATATATATATTCAGCGCTGATTTTCTCTTTTCTTATCCGCTTAGCAATGTTCTCGTTCCAAACATCATCTCCGGCAATCATTACCTGGGCTTCGAATATTCTGGCGAATTCCGGCCCTAACCTTAATTGCACCTTTTCGCCGATTCTTTCGAGGGTCTTTTTTACCAATGCGATTGCCTTCCGGAAAGTCTCGATCTCCCCCTCGTAGTCGTCCACCGCTTCGGGGTTAACGTGTTGGATATCCCTGGAAAGGGATCTGGTCGATCCGATAATTATACCTGGAGACGCGGCTACTCCCTTGAATACGCGTTCGTTACTCGAACTCATCACCTACTCCTCGCCGAACCGAGTTTGTATCACCTTCGCCATAGCCTCCACAGCTTCCTCCTCGTCAGGTCCCTCGGCTATTACTGTTAAAACCGATCCCATCTCCGCTGCCAGCATCATGACACCCAAAATGCTTTTGGCGTTAACCTCGAGATTTTCGCGTTTCAACTTTATCTCGGACTCGAATTGCGAAGCGCGTTTAACAAGTAAAGCCGCCGGGCGGGCGTGCAATCCGAGTTTATTTATAATCCTGACTTCCCGTTCTACCATTACGCTGTTACCACAAAGTTGCCCGGTTTCCTCAGAATAAATCCTTTAAGCTCCAGATTTAAGAGTAGTTCGGCTGTTTTCGACGGTCCCAGGCTGATTTTCTTCCCGATTTCATCCAGATGAATCGGTTGAATAGAAAGTTGGTTATACAGCGAAAGCTCCTCCTCGGTAAGTTTCGACAAGTTCATTGTTCGTTTAACTTTGAATTCGGATTTATGCCAGTTAAAATTGGCCAGAATATCATCAACTATTGTAACCGGTACTGCTCCCTGTTTGATCAGATTGTTGGTTCCGAAACTCATTTCGCTGTCGGCGCTTCCGGGTACGGCAAATACTTCTCTGTTTTGCTCGAGGGCTATTCCCGCCGTCACAAGCGCTCCCGATCTTTCTGCGGCCTCAACCACTACGACACCGTCGCTTAAACCAGCAATTATTCTGTTTCTGATCGGAAAATTATGCCGCTCCGGCATTGTCCTTCTGGGAAACTCGGATACTAAACAGCCCGATCTCGAGATTTCGGCGGCCAGATCTCTATGCGCCGAAGGATAGACA
>JAZGHS010000202.1:0-14656 GCA_036481315.1 Candidatus Zixiibacteriota bacterium
TAATCGTTCCATTGGCTGATATACGCGAGGGGCCGAGCGAAGATTTCGAGCGAATCGAGGTTGGACATGAGGGATTGGAATTCCAGATACGAGGGCAGAGGGAAAAAAGTCTGCTGATCGAACTTGAAAATGGTTTGAAGGGCTGGGTTTCATCCCAGGCCGTACTTGAAATTTGAGACTTCTTAAAGAAAAAAAATTCTGGGGATTGGTATTAGCGGTAGGTCTTTTGATTTACTGCTTTTATGATTTTGATTTTCATGAGGTTCTGGCGGCGATCACGGCGATCAAAATCAAGTATCTTATCCCGCTTTTGTTTTTGGAAAGCATTATCGTACTTATCAGGACTACCCGTCTCAAAATCATTTTCGATCCCGTTAAGAATGTAAAATTAACCGTGCTCTACCCGACCTATAATATCGGGATGATGGCCAACCTGTTGATGCCCTATCTGACAGGGCAGGTGGCAAGGCTTTATCTCATAAGCAAAAAGGCCGGGCTCAAAAAGGCGTTTGTTTTTACCACGACGGTGCTCGAGGTATTATTCGATGGTCTGGCGTTATTTGCTACGGTCATCTTGATTTCGGTATTTGTAGTTCTGCCCGCCGAGTTCAAAGCCTGGCATTTCGGATTACTGGGCGGCGTCATTGTGATATCGTCGTTGCTTTTGTTTATTCTTTCCAGATCACACGGCTTGACTCACAGGATATTCGAAAAGATAATTGATCGGTTTCCGGAGAGAGCGAGAAAAAAAATAGAGGATATCAGGTATTCGTTTTTCTCCGGCCTCGAGTTTTTAAGAAGCACAAAACATCTTTTCGTGGTATCCTTGCTTTCGATTCTCTCATGGCTGATGCAGGCCATTATGGTTTATTTGCTTATCCTTGCTTTCAGGTTTCCGATCGGGGTTATGGAGGCGGTTATAATCACCGTGGTCGTGACAATTCTCATGACCGTAGTCCTGGCTCCGTGGAATATAGGTACGTTTCAGGGCGCCACTGTTGCTACCATGCAACCTTTCGGGATAAGTAAACCGGAAGCGCTCGCTTTTTCGCTTCTACTTCATATTTTCGTATATCTTCCGCCCATAATGCTTGGCGCGTTTTTTGCCTTTAAAGAGGGACTGACATTAAAACAACTTCGCGACGAGGGTGAAAAAAGGGTCGAGGAAATAGATATCGTGAGCGTAACTCGGGAAGACGGCGAATTCATTAAAACCCATGAATAAGAATGCGCGGCGGAATTTATATCCGGTTTATTAGGTTGGTAATTCGAGGGATTGCTATTTATATTGACACGATTGACAATCGGCTGGTAAAATTACGGGGAATTGAATGAATAAAAAAACGATCGCCAAAAGAGCCGCGCGGATCGATTCGATTCTGGCGAAAATGTATGGAGTTAAGAAACAGACCCGATTTCGGGACCCCACGGAGGAACTGATATTGACCGTCCTCTCCCAGAATACAAACGATATTAACCGCGACCGGGCATATGAATCTCTCAGAGATAAATTTCCGGGTTGGAGCGAGGTAGCCTCCGCCGGGCCGGATCGAGTTGAAAGTGCGATCAAGGTGGGAGGACTGGCTAATATAAAATCGAAAAGGATAATAAAGATTTTAAAGCAGATAAACTCAAAATCGAGCGGCTACTCGCTTGACTTTTTAAAAGATATGTCCGATGGGGAAGTCTGGGATTACCTTAGTAATTTCGACGGTGTGGGCCCGAAAACCGCCTCATGTGTTATGATGTTCGCTTTGGGACGCGATACTATGCCGGTAGACACTCATGTCCATAGGATCGGGATCAGGCTGGGTTTGATACCGGAGGAATACAGCGCCGAGGAAGCGCACGTATGGTTCGGGGAGCTTTTACTACCGGTTGACATTTACCAGATGCATCTGAACATGATCAGTCATGGCCGCGCTTTGTGCAGGCCGAGCAATCCGAAATGCGAGCAATGTCCTTTGAAAAGGAATTGCCTTTATTACAGGAAACAGGGCGAATGATAAAAACTCTGTCATACCATCCCGACGAAGGAGTACGTGAACATGAGGGAATAATCTCATTTGGGGATCTGCTACGCAACGCAGAGTATACTTTTTGGGTCGATCTGGATAATCCCACCGATGAGGAGGCGTATGTTCTAACGTCGGATTTCAAATTCCACCCTCTGATAATCGAGGATGTCATAGTGGAGACGGGATTGCCCAAGCTCGATGTTTTCGATGATTATCTTTTTTTGGTTTTTCACACCATTTATTATAAAAGCGAGGGCGAGCTGGGGACCAGGGAAATCGATCTCTTTTTCGGCAAGAACTATGTGGTTACAATCCATACCGACGATTTCCCGGTGCTGAACTCGATTCGTTCAAGGTGTCTGCGGGATGAAAGAGTATTATCACGGGGCTCTGATTTCACAATGCATACGATTCTGGACTACATAGTCGATGAGTTCGTCGAAGTCCGTAAATCTGTCCAGAAATTTATAGATAGTTTGGAGGAAGATATTTTTTCGGAACAGGCTGAATCGACAGTGCTCAAAAGAATTTTCGAACTTAAAGAGGATATCGCCGCCCTGACAAGATTGGCGTCGGCGCAAAGGCAGATCCTCTCTCGATTTTCCCTGGGCGAATATAGGCTCGTGGGAGAGGATTCGACGATTTATTTCCGGGATATATACGACCATTTAAACGGAATCGTGGAGACCGCCCAGAATTTCAACGATATACTTTCCAATATTCTCTCGGTTTATCTTTCTATGGCTTCCAATAAAACCAACGAAATAATGAAAACGCTGACGATATTTACTGCGATTCTACTTCCCCTTTCGGTAATCTCCGGTATTTACGGAATGAACCTCGATTTCCCGGAAAAGAGCATTCCGGGAAGCTATTTTATGGTTCTGGGCTTAATGGCGGTTATTATTATCTCTTTGTTGTTCTTTTTTAAAAAGAAAGAATGGCTGTAGGTTATTGACTTATTATAATGAGGGAATTATAATAGGCTATGATGAGAATGGAGCGTTAAGTCGTGGATAACGTCAATGTTCTAAGGGCGGGTTTTTTCGCCCCCGATTTCTCCCTGCCGGATTCCAGCGGCCAGGTTTTTTCTTTGAAGGAAAATCTTAAGGATAATTTTCTGGCTCTGTGCTTTTTCCCTGCGAACCCCGAAGTGAAAATAAAGAAGTATTTGACCGATTTAAATTCGGGGCTTCCGGTAACATCATCCGGGATCAACGTGAGGCCGGTGGGAATTTGCCCTGATAAGATTAATATTCTGGCCGGTTTGAAAAACGAGCTCAAGCTGGATTTTCCGGTATTATCGGATCAGAAGTTTGACGTTTCCCGCGGATATTACCTATCGGATTCAAGCGGATTAAACCTCTCGGTTCATTTTTCGATCATAGTAATTGATAACGATCGCATTATAAGACATAGGGTTAGCGAGCACGGGGGGCTCTCGGAGTTCGACCCTGACAAGTTCAGGGCTAATATTTCGGGTTTAATTTGAACTTTTTTGAAACTTTTTTGAGAAAATAGCATTTAGGAAAGATAGAGGACGGGCATCAGGCCCGATTTATTATGGCTGATTTTGAAAATATGAGGAAAATCATAAAAAATAGCGTACTTAGTTTAATTGCTATTAGTATGGTTATCGGTTTTGCATATCCGATGCGGGTATTTGCCGAGCCGGTAAAGCTCGGATTGACGTCGGCCATTGAAATCGCTCTTCTAAAGAACGAAAGTTATCAGATAGCGAGAAAAGAGCTGGAGAAAGCTGACGGCCAGGTAATGGAAGCCGTTGCCGGGGCGCTCCCTCAGATTACCGGTAATTTAAGTTATCTGAAAAACTGGAGGGTGCCTGTCGGTGTTTTCCAGATGGACGGCGAAACCGTTACTTTTAAATTCGGCACAGATAACAGTTATGTTGCCGATCTTACTCTCACGCAGCCGTTATACGCCGGCGGCCGAACTTTCACAGCCTTGAAAATCGCCAGAACGTATAAAAAGATGGTCCGGGAGATTGTATTTAACGCCCGACAGAGTCTGAGAGTTTCGGTATTCGAGAGTTTCTACGGTGCGGCGCTTGCCGGAGAGATTCATCGGGTAAACAACGAATCGTTTGAATTCGCGCGGCAGAATCTCGATGTAGTTCAAAATATGTTCGATCAGGGGATGGCCGCCGAATACGATCTTCTTCGTGCGAAGGTGACTCTGGCCAATCTCGAACCCGACGTAATCAGATCCTTAAATAACAGGGACGTGGCTCTAAGCGCGTTGAAAAACTTATTAGGAATGGAGCCGACAATAGAAATCGAACTCGAAATCGATTCTGATTCTACCCAGTTTCTAACGGCGCCTTTGAATAAGGAAGAGGCGTTATCCGAGCTGAAGCAAAATCGTCCTGAGATTATCATCAGTGGTTACGAAACCAGATTACGGGACCATGTGGTTTCTCTGTCTAAAGCGGGATACAAGCCATCGCTGATGTTTTCCACCAGCCTGCAGTACCAAGCCCAGTTTAATAGGGGCAGCGTATTCGATAAAAAATGGGATCGTTCGTTAAACAGCGCTATAGTGTTATCTGTCCCGATATTCGATTCCTGGCGGACCCCCAGTAAGGTAAAGCAGGCCAGGGTGGAATACGCGCAGAGCCGGCTTAAAGAGGAATCGGTTGTCAAATTTATGATTTTGGATTATGATCGGAGCCTGGGCAGGTATAATGAAGCGAGAAAGAGGTTAGCGTCGCAGGGAGGGGCTGTTGAGCTTGCCAGACGAGGTCTCGATATCGCCAATTTGCGTTACGAGAATGGAGTTGGCACCCAACTGGAGGTATCCGACGCCAGGCTGGCGCTTGCCAGGGCGGAGATAAACAGGGCCATGGCTTTTCATGATTTGGCTATCGGCTATGCGTCGCTACTAAGGGCGCTGGGGCGAGAAGTCATTCCTGTAAAATAGAAAGAGGATTGTGATGATAAGAAAATTAATAATGATATCGATAATAGCCGCGAGCGGTATCTCCTGCGGGGAGAAAAATGCCGACGTTTCAATGAAGGAGAATGCTGTTGCCGTGACTGTTGAAGCGGCCGCCCTCCGAAATCTCGATATAGAGAATATCTATACCGGCACGATGGAGGGGATAAAGCAGGCGCGGATATTCTCGTCCATACCCGAGGCCGTCGTGGAATTGCCTGTTACCGAAGGTTCGAAAGTTAAGGCGGGGCAACCGATAATCAATCTCGATAAGGAAGGCGTGTATTCTAATTATAGACAGACCCGCGCGGTGTATAAGGACGCCAAAGACAATTACAATAAAATGAAAAATCTTTACGAACAGGGCGCCATATCCGAGCAGGCTTTTAATAGCGCCCGGACCGGATATGATGTTGCCAAGGCAAATTATACGTCCGCCAAACAACAGGTTGAATTAACCAGCCCTATCGACGGGGTATTAACCGATCTATCGGTAAATATCGGGGAGTTTGTGCCTCTTGGTATTTCTCTTGCCACGGTCGCCCAGACCGACAGGATGCGGATGACGTTATTCGTGGATGCGGGCGGGGCATCGACAATTAAGACAGGACAAACCGCCGATATCGATATCGATATGCTTGGAGAGAATCCAGGTCAGTTTACCGGTACCGTCACCGACGTTTCGCAATCGGCCGATCCGGTAACGAGGCTTTTTAAAATCGAGATTCTGATTAATAACAAAGACGGGGAGATCAAGCCCGGGATGTACGCCAGGGCTCGGTTGACTGTGTCCGGATTGAAATCGGTTCTATCTGTCCCCAGGGAGGCTCTCTTCTCGGTCGAGGGAGTGCAAAAAGTTTTTTTATTATTGGATAACCGCGCTGTGGAAAGAACCGTTAAAGTCGGCGAATCAACTAACGATTTCGTGCGGATTTTGTCGGGTTTATCCGAAATCGATACGGTAATAGTTATAGGAAGGAACCTGGTTGAGGACGGCTCTCCAGTCAAAGTCGCTGCTGGCAACAACGATGGAGACGAGGAGCATTCCGGATCCGTATCTGGAGCCGAAGGTTAGTATATGTATATATCCGATTTATCAATAAAAAGACCGGTATTTACTACGATGGTTATTGTGGCCCTGATCGTGTTGGGTGTGGTATCATATAATAAGATGAATGTCGATCTATACCCCGAGGTCGATTTTCCTTTCGTGATCGTAACCACGATATATCCCGGTGCCGGACCCGAGGCGGTAGCTAATGACGTGACCAAAAAAATCGAGGACGCCATAAATCCGATTGCGGGGGTCAAGCATATAGAATCGACGTCGAGTGAGGGAGTCTCTTTCGTATTTACCGAATTCACCCTTGAAACCGAGGGGATAATAGCGGCGCAGGAAGTGCGCGAGAAAATAGCTGTAATTCGCGCGGATCTCCCGTTGGATATAGAAGATCCTTTAGTTCAAAGATTCGATCCCATGTCTCAGGCTATTATGTCGATAGTCATGAGCGGAGATCGATCTCCCCGGGAATTAACATCGTTGGCGGATAAGATTGTCAGGGAAAAGCTTGAATCGATTGACGGTGTAGGGTCGGTTTCGATACTGGGCGGTAGTGAGCGGGAATTTCAGGTACTGCTGGATCTCGACGCTATAAACGCCAGGGCGCTGACTTTTCAGGATATTTCGTTCGCTATATCTGGTTCCAATTTCGAACTTCCCGGCGGGCACTTAAACCAGGGATCGAGCGAAATCCTGGTGCGAACTATGGGGCGGTTCGAAGATATAGATGATATCAAGAACGTAATAATAAAAAACAAAAACGGAAAAGCGATTCGTCTGCGGGAAATAGCGTCGGTTGTGGATACGGTCGCCGAGAGACGGAGCCTTGCGCGTTTCGATCAGACGGAAGCGATTACCCTCGAGATAAGAAGTCAGTCCGGCGCGAATATAGTTAAACTTGCCGAAGTTGTAAGGGAGAGACTGGTAGAAATTAACCAGCTTCTTCCGCCGGGAGTGCAAGCGGAGGTGGCGCTCGATAATTCGGTTTTTATCGAGGAATCTTTACATGATGTTCAAATAACCATATTTTTTGCTGGAGCGTTGGCGATTTTGGCCATCTTCCTGTTTTTGGGCAACATTCCATCTACCATAATAACCGCAATCGCTATACCGACGTCTATAATCGCCACATTTACTGCAATGAATTTCCTCGGATTCACGTTGAATATGATGTCTTTGATGGCTCTATCCCTGGCGGTGGGGTTGTTAATCGACGACGCCATTGTTGTAATCGAGAATATATATCGTCATCTCGACGCCGGTAAATCTCCCATGGAGGCGGCGAAATCGGGGACGTCCGAGATAGGCCTTGCCGTGATGGCGACCACCTTTTCAGTAGTAGTGGTGTTTTTACCTGTTGCCTTTATGTCGGGGATGATTGGCCAATTCTTTTATCAGTTCGGTATGACTATAGCTTTCGCCGTCCTGGTATCGTTATTTGTAGCCTTTACCCTTACCCCGATGTTATCATCGCGATTCCTGGAAAAAGAAAAGCCTATAAACCATCAATCGAAGAATCCTGTTAATATAGTGTTGTTCTACTGGAATCATTTCTTTAAACGATTCGGCGACGTTTACCGGGTATTATTATCATGGACACTGAGAAACAGGCTCATAACTTTATCAATCGCGGTGGCTGGGTTTATTTTCTCTATTTATCTCGCGACCTTTCTCGGAGGCGAATTCGTACCGCAATCGGATCAATCTCAGCTTTTTGTCAGTTTCAAGACCGTGCCCGGTTCCAATCTGGAGAGATCATCGGAGTTGGCCGGTCAGCTAGAGGATATCATCGAGTCGCATGATGATATAGTGAGATACCAGCTTTTAACCATGGGCGGAGAGATAACCCCCATTAACGAGGGGCAGATATACATAAGGCTTATCGATAAAGGCGATCGCGATGTGACGGTTTTTGAGTTTATAGATATTCTCCGTTATGAATTAGCGGCAGTACCGGGAGTATCGATGAGTGTGGCTACTGAACCCGCGCATGGCGGTACGAGTGGAATGGTCGAGTACTCAATTCGCGGCCCCGATTATGATCGTATCAAGAGGCTGGCGTTCGAAATGGAGCGAATATTAAAAGAAACGCCGGGGACGGTTGATATTAACAACAGCGAAAAGCAGGCCCGGTCGGAATACCAGGTTGTTATCGATAGGGATATGGCGAAGGATCTGGGATTGACCATCATGCCTATCGCCACAACGGTCAGGAACCTGGTTGATGGCGCCAGGGTCAGCCGGCTCAAAGAGGGCGACGAGGAATATGATATCCGGGTAAGGCTCGCTCCGGAGTACAGGAATAGTATCGAAAATATCAATAATATATATATTGCTTCAGAGAAGAAATATAGAGGCGAGGATATGTCGATCCCGTTGCGACAGGTAGCCCGTGTCATCGAGGAAAAGGCTCCTACTGAGGTTCGACGGTATGAACGTCAAAGGGAAATAAGGGTTAGCTCCAATGCCTCCACGGGATTTACGCTGGGCGAGATAAACACTTATGTGGCAGAAAAAATGGAAGCGGTAAATATCCCGCTCGGATATACTGTAGCTCCGGTGGGTGAGGCGGAAATGATGGAGGAAACCAACCAGCAGATCGGGATAACCTTGATACTGGCGATTATATTCATATACCTGTTGCTTGCGTCGCAGTTCGAATCCTTTATAGATCCGTTCTCTATGGGTATGTCACTGGTAATGGCTCCGGTCGGCGCGATCCTGGCATTATTGATATTCGATTCGGCCATTTCGATAATGTCGTTGATCGGAATTGTGTTTTTGATGGGGCTGGTTACCAAGAACGCTATTTTGCTTATTGACTTCATCAAGCAGGCTCGTCGGAGTGGGATAGAACGTACCGAGGCGATCTTAAAGGCCGGGGCGATCAGGTTACGTCCTATTATGATGACCTCTCTGTCGATGATTCTGGCCATGTTACCTCTCGCGTTAGGCGTAGGTCCCGGGGCGGAATTCCGTGCTCCAATGGCCCAGGCAATCATCGGCGGGCTGACATCATCGACATTACTGACATTGATCGTCGTCCCAATTACTTATACGATTCTCGACGATATAGTAGCTTTTTTCTCAAAACGGAGAAAAAGATCGAAAGTTCGTCCGTCAGCCGGAACCGGTGCCGATAATGTTGTAATTGATAATTGATAATGCGACTCGTGGATTTTGAAAAGCTATCGGGAAGCTCCAGGCTATTTCTGGATTTTATTAACTTTCAGGGTAGCGCCTGCGATTTCTTTAAATATGATTTCAATAAAACCGAATCGTATAAAGCCGCCGCCGAAAAGATAGATTCTTTTTCATATCAGAGGGATCAACTGGCCTCGATCTTATCTCGGGAGCTTGCCGATACCGGGATTTCAGAAAAAACCAAAAATAATATAGAGAAAATCGGCCGTCCCGATTCCCTTGTTGTTTTTGCCGGACAGCAGGTCGGGATGCTCCTGGGTCCGATGTATACTGTTATCAAGGCTGTAACATCTTATAAATTGGCGGCGAAGCTGGAATTGGAATTAGGCAGACCGGTAGCACCCTGTTTCTGGATGGCTTCCGACGATCATGATTTCGAAGAGATAAAAACATCGAGATTTATCAACCGGGCCGGAGAATGCAAAGCAGAATCATACGTGCCGGAATCATTTCCGCACGGCTTGCCTATGGCGGATGTCGTTCTGGATAGCGGGATTGAGGCGTTTCTCACCGATGTCGAATCCGAGTTGATAGAAACGGAGTTCAGAGGCGAAATTATCAAGCTGATAAAAGAGAGTTATCGAAAAGGCAACGGTATATCCGAATCTTTTACCAGATTGTTTAACCTGCTATTGGGCGAATTCGGAATAGTACCGGTCGATCCCAATTTCCCCGGTATGAAGAAGATAATGGCCCCAGTATTCCGAAACGAAATCGAAAATCATCGGGAGATATTCAAGATTTTCGAGGATCGGTCGCAAGCAATCATAAAAGCCGGATATCACCGACAGGTTCATAAGACGGGAGATAACCTCAATCTTTTTTTAAACGATAATGGACGAAGGAATATCGTTGTTGAAAACGGGAAGTTCCGTCTCGATGGTAAAGACGGTGAGTATACTAGCGATGAATTGGTCTTGAATCTCGAGAAGAACCCCGAGAAATTTTCTCCCAATGTTTGTTTACGCCCTGTCGCCCAGTGCATGGCGTTTCCCACCATCTGCCAGATAACCGGACCATCGGAAGCCGCTTATTTTGCGCAAATCCAACCGTTATTCGAATATACCGGTGTTCCTTTCCCTGTTATCCGGCCCAGGATTTTCGCCACAGTTATGGAGCCGCATATCGGGAAAAATTATAATAAGTTATCGCTCGAATTTTCATCTTTATACAACGATATCGAAGGTGAAATTAACAGGGTGATACTGGAAAAGTATCCGCCGGAAATCCAAAAGCATGCCGATTCGTTACGTCCCGAAGTGGATAAGCCCTTAAATGATCTCGCGGGGTTTTTAAAGAAAAACGAACCTGAAGGATATCAGGCCTTAGAGCGCGCCAGGAAGCGGATTGACCATGAATTAAATCATCTTTCGAAAAAACTTTTCGCTATTCATAAGAAGAAACATGAGACTGTCAAGGGGCAGATATACAGAGCGGCAGGTTTTCTTTTCCCCGATGGTAAATTTCAGGAGCGGGTGATCTCGCCGGTTTATTTTGCCAACAAATTCGGTCCGGATATATTTAAAAAAATAGAAGCCGAATTGGATATAGATTCTAACAGTCATCAAATTGTGGAGATTTAGCTTTGAAAGTCGGAATTGTCTGTTACCCGGTAAAAGGTGGATCGGGAGTTGTCGCGTCCGAATTGGGGCTGGCGCTGTCAGCGTCGGGTATCGAGGTTCACTTTTTCTCATACGCCTTACCGTTTCGTCTGACAGGATTCGATACTAATTTTATATTTCACGAGGTCGAGGTTTCCAATTATCCGTTGTTTAAATATCCGCCTTATACTCTTTCCCTGGCGACAAGGCTCGCCGAGGAATCCAAAAGGGTTGGGCTTGATATTATCCACGTGCATTACGCCATCCCGCACGCTATCAGCGGATACCTTGCCAAACAGATTCTCGGGCCGATAGCTCCCAAGCTGATCACCACTTTGCATGGCACGGATATTACCCTCGTCGGACAGCACCCGTCGTTTCACGCGGTCACCAAATTCTCCATGGAGGTTTCCGACGCGTTAACTACGGTAAGCAAGTATATCGTCGATAGAACAAAGGAATCTTTTGGAATTGAAAAAGAGATCAGTGTTATCCCCAATTTTGTCGATGTAACCAGGTTTAAGCCGGACCAGGATGGTTGCGACCGCTCGGAGTTCGCGTCGCCGGAGGAAAAAATAATCGTTCATATGTCCAATTACAGGCCGGTGAAGAACACCGCCGACGTTATCAAGATATTCGATACGGTCAACCGACGGTTACCGTCGAGACTGATACTGGTCGGCGACGGTCCCGACGCTCCGAGCATTCTTTCGATGGCGAGCGAGATGGGATTGAGCGATAGAGTTGTTTTCCTCGGCGGGCAGGATATGGTCGAATCTGTTTTATGTAAGGCAGATCTGTTTTTACTGCCGTCCGCTTCGGAGGCGTTCGGACTGGCAGCTTTAGAAGCTATGGCTTGCGGAGTCCCGGTAGTCGGCTCCATCGTGGGGGGATTACCGGAGCTTGTTATCGACGGCGAAACCGGTTATTTAGAGCCGATCGGCGACGTGGGGGCGATGGCACGTCGATCTATCGAGATACTAATGGACGAACAGACGCATCGTAAAATGTCGATTAACGCAAGGAATGTTACTGTAAAGAAATTTACTACTGAAATGATCGTCGATAAATACAAGGAGCTTTATAAAGGAGTTTTGCAAAATGCGTGAAATAAAACTCGATGTCCTGGCTATCGCGGCACATCGGGACGATACCGAAATAGTCTCTGGCGGGACGATAATCAAATTAGTCGATTTGGGATATAATGTCGGCCTGCTCGATCTGACTGCCGGCGAATCCGGATCTCGCGGTGACGCCGAGACCAGGACTAAAGAAGCGGCCTGTGCCGCGGAGGTTATGGGGATCAAATTTAGAGAGAATTTAGGGTTTCCCGACGCCGGTCTTTACGACACGCAGGAAAACGCTTTAAAGGTAGCGGAGGTGATCAGGCAAACCAAGCCGGAGATGGTCATCTTACCTTATTGGAATCAACGTCATCCAGACCATGCTGCCGCCAGTGAAATCGGGTATCGGGGATGTTTTTTAGCGGGGCTGATAAAAATGCCGATCGATGGGGACGCTTTCAGGCCGAGAAAGATCATCTATTCAACGTCGTTCCACGACGTATCTCCGTCGTTTGTGATCGATATCACCGATCAGTACGAGCGTAAATGCAAGTCAGTGGCATGTTATGATACCCAGTTTGAGGAGAAACCCGGGCAGCGGGAGGTATACCCCCCGGCGCGGAATATTTTCGACTACATGGAGATCAGAAATCGTCAGTACGGCTATACAATTGGCGCGCGTTATGCCGAGTGTTTTGTCCAGAGGGAAAAAATGGCGGTCGATGATCCTCTGAAGTTGCCGGGAAAATCGATTTGACGATTATTAATTCTTTATATCGATACCGCCCATTATAACCGTTCCGTCGATTATAAGCCGTTTAACATTAGATCTATCTGCCTCGTCGCTCGGACGTGATACGGTCTTGTCTTCCATACCGCCGAGGATAGGTGTGCCGCGCATGACGACCTGCCAGTGATTCGGGACGATAATATCCAGACCGCCCATTAATACAAGAACATTGATTGATATGCTGTCCCCTGAAAAATCTGCTTCTTTGAAATTCAGTTTCGCTCCTCCCATCAGGGAGAAAACGCTTCCGCCGCCTAACGATTTGGATGTGTACTTATAATCTCCCCCGCCAAGCACGACAGTAATATCAATATGGTCGCCATCCTGCGTCGCTTTGGGGCGACTCCCCATTCCATGCTTAAGGATCGCCAAGCCGATAAATAATAGAATGAAGGGAAAAATAAGATTCATCCCGAAATCCATTAGCTCCAAGTTGTTGAGTAAAATCAGTATTCCTATAAGTACAAACAACCAACCGAAAAGCGAGTTATGAGAATCCGACTTTTTTAAAGCCATGCTCAAACCTATGATTATCAATATGACAGGCCAGAATTCCCAGATATGGAAACCCGTATCGAAGCCGAGATTCGATAGAATCAATAAAAGGCCGATTATGATCAGGGAAATCCCGATTATTGCCCGAGGGTAGAAAATCCGTTCGTATTTGATACTCATATTTCCCTCCGATTATTGATTTATAGCTCTTGAGACGTTTTAATATACGGTTATTTTTAGAAAACAACCAAAAGAAAAATACAGGATTTCCCAAATATACCGAAATTCGGTTTTATCGGTCGTTTGGTCTGATTGGCGTATCGCCTGCGGGATGCCTTTTACCTTGATTCGCGAATTCTCTATAGCTATAATGACGTTGGAAGAGGATGGGGTCTGGTGGCCCCTGCGGCCTTCAAAGCCGTTGGCGGTCGGTGTTCCCGGCCGCGGGAGGTTCGATTCCTCCCCCTTCCGTGTTGTATTTTTTAAGGACAAAAAAACGAAGTCGTGAGCTAATAACAAAGCAATATACTAAAATCAACTTAAAAGTGAATTGCTACAAACTGTACATTTGTGGCAATCCCTCGATTTTTCCCCACAGCGGTTGAGGGATGGGGAAGATAGCATAGACCGTCGAAAACACCAAAAACGGTTGACTTTATCATAGAATTGGTTATCTATATTTGTAGAAGCGTTATTTGCATCTGCGATCGGTAATAAAACTTTAGATCTTGCTGGGAGGATATTGTGATAAGGGTTGGTTTTATTTCATTGATTGTCACGTTTACATTATTCGGCAGCAATGTAATTGCACAAATTAATATCGATCTTACCTCAGATAAGCAAATGGCGATGACAAACCCTTCCTCGATGCCGCTTGCTTTTACAGAAAACCGAGGGCAGTTCGGTGACAAGACTCTGTTTAAGGCAAATGCTGGCGGAGCGACATTCTATTTCTGCCCCGATGAGGTGGCCTATTTATTTATACGGGATACAGACGAGCTGCTCGAGGATGAGGTGTTCGGCCGTCCCGAAATACCGGGCATGCCCGGTGAAATGAACCGGCCTCGTTACAAGAGAGAATCGATGTTGATAAAAGCTCAATTCATAGGCGCTTATCCCACACCGGAGGTTATCGGCGCCGAACGACTGCCTCACAACAACAACTATTTCCTCGGCAACGATCCCGATAAGTGGCACACGGACGTGGCGAATTATTCAGCTATCATCTATAAGGATATTTATCCCGGCATTGATTTGAAATACTACGGCAATGGTAAATCGATGAAATATGATTTTATAGTCCATCCCGGAGCTGATATTTCGCAGATACAGATCCGCTATGAAGGCGTGGACAATCTGGCTATTACCCACAACGGCGATCTTGAAGCTGCAACGCTATTTGGCTCTATCCATGAGAACATACCCTCAGTTTATCAGGAAATAGGTAGCGGCAAAAGAGAAGTAACTGG
>JAZGHS010000203.1:0-4311 GCA_036481315.1 Candidatus Zixiibacteriota bacterium
GAAATTGCCGATCGAGAAATTAAACGCCGAGGCCTCGGCTAATGCATCGAGAGCCAGTCCTTCGGAAGGGATGGAGTTTAAAATATCCTGTTTATCGCTGTCGGTCAGGAATTTCCCCGTATATTTATTATAATCGGCAAGCGAGAAGCTATTGTTTCTCAACCCCACTCCGACATTGAACATGTTGATAGAAAAACCTTTACCGTCGGAAAGACCCAGGTTCGCCGGGTTCCAGTACGGGGCCTCGAGATCTCTGGCCAGAGCGGTGTAAGCTCCGCCCATTCCGATCGCTTTCGGATTCGATTCGCCCCAGCCGTAAGCGACTCCGGTCAGAAGGACCGAGAACGCAAAACCGGCTACTATCAGTGATTTTATCCTATTCATCATCCCCTCCTATTGGTCATTCCAAAGATTATCGCCGACTTGAAGTTGTATTCTGGCGTTTGATTTAATGTTGATGTAATCTTCGCCCAACACCTGGACTCCAACCGAGTCCGTTGGCAACAGGTTAATTTGCTGGCCGAAATAGAGCGTATCGTTATCGAAAATACTGAGTTCATTGCTGTCAAGCGAGTCTGCAACCGTCGACAACACCGATTCAATCACATGACCGTTATTATCGATAATTCCAGGCTCGAGAGTGTATGGTCCAAGCACTAAAGTGTTCGGGTCATCAAACAACGTAGAATCCGCGATGGTACCGATATATAAGGTCATCGATATACCCAGAGGCAGGTGGCTGTCGAATTCCACGTCAATGGCGCCGTATTTAAAAGTCTGATCAAAGTTGTCCGGCCTCGCATCCGAATCGATAGTTGTTTCGTTAATATCCAGGTCTATTGAGATAGTATCGGAGATCGCCAGGGCGAACGGAGAATAAATTTCAAAATCTCCATAAAAATTATCGTTGGCGGTAATGGTGGAGATGGCGAAATCGGGATTCATTATCGCCTCACCCGATATCGTTATTTGCGCGGGTGGAGGATTGAGAAAATCATAGAGATCCTGCGAGGCTACCGAAATTACGGTCAACTGCGCGGGCGATTGCGGCGATGGTTTACCGGTAATTCTATCGCCAATGATAATCGAGTTGCCGCCCCCGGAAATCGTTAGGTTGATGTCAGCATCAACCATGCTATTGTTGTAAAGATTCAAATTCATTTCCGCCTGCGTGAGCCTGGCTTGATCGAGTCCTTCAGGGATATCGACATCCTGTTGAACCGGATCGATAATTACAATGGTCGGTTTAATTTGCCCCGTAATCGATTCAAAAACTATATTCGTTACGGCAGCATGGACGCTTACGCTGTCATCGGCGCTGATTACATATTGCGCGGGCGCGGACGGCGGAGCGCTGGCGTCGAAATCTATATTTACATATTGAGCGCCGCCGCTATCGGAGGGCGAGAATGTGTAGCCCGCCAGATCGACATTTACCTGGGTGGTGTTTCCGGGATTAACCTGCCGGTTAATTTGAAGTTCCATTCCCCCGTTTCTGAAATTCAACGATGATAGAAAAACCGTAAACGGAATCTGGGTGTCGTTGGAGATATCGAACTGAAGAGAACCCGACGCTATGGAAGATGATTGAACCAACGAAGAATCGGTAAGCGCCGAGCTTATCGTCTGGACTATATTTATCGCCGGAGTCTCGGCCTGCGCCGCGCTCACGGTGATATCGCCGGAAAAAGACATGGTTGCGTCGAGGTTCTGAGGACCGGCGTTAAGCAGAACTCCTCCCGGAGTATAACCGTCAAATGTCATGGAAAGCGAATTGGAGATTCTCTGCCCGGCCAGATCTATAGCCCGGGCTTCTGTCTCGAGATATGAAAGGCCGTTGAGGTATGTTGCAACACCCACAGTATGCATATCGTTCAGGTCGATAACCGTTACGACAAAAGTATCAAGGTCGATCTCGAGACCATTGTAGAATTGCAGAATCAAAGTGCCGGATTCAATATCGAGCCAGCTGAATTTATCAAGCGACGGTACAGACTGATCGTAATTAAATCCTATTGGCGGAACGACACCAAATGCCACAGGTACAACATCGTTAAGATTGGTAGTCGCGTTCTGATCGGTGGGAGCCGGGATATCGATAGTTCCCAGGGAATCCCGGTAATCGCTCGTTATACCATCGAATGTCAGGTTGTTACCAACCGCGAAGGTATCGATATCCTGCGAAATCGAAAACGCGGGGTTTCCGAGGCTGTCAATAACGAACAGCGAATCATCCAATTTCTCTAAAAGTTCGGAGATATTGTAAGTCTTATTCGAAATCGGAACATCCCAGGTTGTAATCCATGATGGTGATTCCGGCTTATTTACCGAGCACCCATAAAAGGCAAACAATGCCAGAAGCGGTACCATTACCGCGTAAGCCGCTAATTTGCTAAGGTTTTTGGATTGTGGAAGCATAACCCCCCCTGTTATTGATAAATTTTCTTCTTCTATTTCCAGGGAGTAGTTGCGCAATGGTTATGCCAACAAAGCGTACAGTAGTGGCAAAACGAAACGCTTTCGCAACCTCTCACGTACCATTTGGTTAGAGAGGCGCATGAAGCCCGACATGGCCGACTTCCCAACGAATAAAACCGAATACTATGGGGAATTCCCCATAGTATTGGTAGCGAACCGGGTAATTAGTTTAAGATTGACAAGGAATGAGATCGGGTCATATATTTTCTTACGATGAGGAAAACCGAACGGCTTCTTTATATCTTATCTCTCTTGCGAACTCATCGCCGAATGAGAGCTATCGATCTGGCCAGGAAATGCGAGGTGACCGAGCGAACCATTTATAGAGACATAATCTCAATTTCTGCGGCCAATATTCCCATTTATTTCGACGGCGGATACAAGCTTCTGCATAATGAGTTTTTGCCGCCATCAAATCTCTCTTCCGTCGAGACCGGGTTTCTTTTAAGCCTATTATCCTCCCCCATGTTCGACAAGGGAAAACCTTTTAGGGATACGGCTCGACGTATTGCCGAAAAACTCGAGGTTGCGGGAAGCGAAAAAGCTGATATATCGAGTATTGATATAGGAGTCGTCTCTACAGAGAGGGTCGATAATCACAAACATACGTCGTCGATTGAGAAAGCGGTAAGGAATAAGATAAATATCGTTATAGGCTATGAATCGTTAAAGGGCGAGAAGACCGAACGGAAGATATCACCCTATGCCATGGCGTTCAGGAAACATGCCTGGTATCTCGTGGGTTATTGCCATTTACGCGATGATATCCGCACGTTTCGCCTGGGACGGGTTCATGATGTCAGACTATCGCGTGAAAAATTCGAGATTCCCGGTGATTTTTCGATCGAGAAATATTTCAGCGCCAGTTGGGGCGTTTACAGGGGCAAGCTGATCAAATTCAAAGTGAAATTCAGAGGCGAGGCGGCGATAATAGTAAAAACATCGCGGCACCAGCAATACGAGGAGATCGAAGAGTTCGACGACGGCACGGTCATTTATAAAGCGGTGGTCGCGGGACGGGTAGAGTTTATCCGCTGGGTTTTAGGATTCGGCGCGCAGGCGGAGATTATCGAACCGGTATCGGCGCGCAGGGAAATTTTAAAAATACTCGGAACCACCATTGCCAAATACGACCTATAAGACTGCAGGGGTTAGATCATCTGGCCCCAGAACCTTATCTTCTATAACATTGATTTTCAGCGGCAGCCCCCCCGATCTGCCGCCTACTTGGTGTTTCCGCTAACAGCGGACATCTTCAGTCCAACAGGATAATTACTTCAATAATGTCATCTTTCTCGATTCCATCAAGTTACCTGCTCTTAGTTGGTAGAAATATGCCCCGGAGGCCATATTATCAGCGTTCCAGTTCACCTGATGGAAACCGGCCTGTTGGCGCTCGGCAATCAACGTTTCCACTCGGCGACCTAAAAGGTCGTAAATTTCTATCGTTACTTCTGCTTCTTCCGGCAAGCTGTATTCTATAGTAGTTTGAGCGTTGAAGGGATTCGGATAGTTCTGCGAAATTTCATATTCGGTCGGCAACGCGTCAGCGATTGGAACTTCCTGCTTGGGCGAGGCCATATACCATGGCTTCCATCCCATATCATTGCGCGAACCGTCCGAATCGTTGAAAAACGGATCGGGATCGCCAGCGTCAACACATGGCGAGAAAGGCGGAGGCAAAAGATCATACGCTTCCGGAGTACCGGGAGGTAAGCCCCAGAAACCAGGCGCTACAAATATATTTCCCGGACCTTGAGTGACATAAGGACCGCCGAAAGCCCCTCCGGCGCAATTGTAGATATCGTTGTAAGAGGCTACTACATAGCCTGT
>JAZGHS010000204.1:0-11832 GCA_036481315.1 Candidatus Zixiibacteriota bacterium
CCGGACCCGAACCTATTATCGCTATTTTCTTACCGGTATCCTGTTTAGCTTGGATTCGTAAATAATCGTCCGTCGGAATACTATCCGCTACATAACGTTTAAGGGCGCATATCGCAACAGACTCGTCTATCTCTCCTCTTCTGCAAACATCCTCGCAGGGATGAAAGCAGACATATCCGAGGATGCCGGGAAATGGAACGCTGGATTGAATTAACTCCAGCGCCTCTTTATTCTGACCTGTGGCTATAAGCCTCAAATAACGCGGAATATCGATACCAGCGGGACATTTCCCGACACATGGAACCGGCGAATCCTTGCGAACCGGAGCTACATTTTCTTTATCGAGCAGAGTTCCCGTGGGGCAAATTTCCACACAAGCCCCGCAGAACCTGCAGTCAGCCTCCTTCAATCCAGCGGCCCTAAGAGTTCCGATCCACGCACGATTTTCCTTCCAGACCGCTCCAAGTACGTCAACACCTCTGACGTCTTTACATACCCGAACGCAACGGAGACAACCGATACAAAGATTGAAATCGCGATCGAACAGCGGGTCGTCTTTCAGAATGGGGCGATTTGGTGGAACATATTTGGGTGTATTGCCCGGTATACCTATATAGTCACTGATTTTCTCCAGTTGACATCGGCCGAGGAGGATACAGCATCGTTCATCCAACGGAACATTGGACGAGCAATCCGTCCTGCTGCAGCCTTGTTTTTGAGCGCAGGTCAAACAGGCGTGAGGATGATCGGCAAGGATCTTGCTCAAAGCTTTCTTTCGACATAGAATCACCTGCGGCGTCTCCGTAAAAACAACCATAGCATCCTCTGCGGTCGTGACGCAGGAATTGACAGGTTCGGTATAACCCTCAATTTCAACCAGGCATAGATTGCAGTGGGCTTTTTCTCCCGCTTTCCCCCCGGAATCTTCGCCTGGTATTTTAGCATCCCCTTGAAAAACAGAATCGGTCCATATTACCTCGCCCGTCGGTGGCAGGTCGGGGTGATAACACAAACGCGGGATATAGATGCCTGCGGAATCGGCGGCCTCGAGGATAGACATCCCCTCGGCGCATTCGATTGAGCGTCCATTAATGTTAATATTTATCGTAGCCATCGCTTTTCCTCAGGGCGTTATCAAAATCCACTTCGGCCAATGTATCGATACGATCCTTACAGGCGGAGGCAAATTCGCGGTATTTTCACCAAGAATGCGTAATCGCGCCCGGGGTGCATGCATTTACACAGGGTAAAGGAGGCCTGTCCGAGGCCGGTTTGCAGGATGCGCAATCATATTTTATTTTCTTGCGTTTATCCTCTTTAATAGCGGCCACCTCGTCATCATAATCATCCACGATTATTTCGAATAAGCCTCCGGGACATCCGTCAACACAGCCGCGGTCTTTGCAATCAATACAAAGATCCGTATCGATTGTGATGAAATATTCTCCGCTTCCGTCTAAATATCCATAATTGGCTTTCATCAGGCGCTTTTCCTTTGTTTCTCCATCAGCGTTTTAGCAAAAAGAGCGGCTCCCAGGGCGCCGGCTATCTGAGTATCGTATTTGGATTTTAAGGCCTCCAGATTCAGTTCTTTTGTAAGCCGAGTGATTACGCCGCTGTTTTTAGCAATACCGCCGGTTATGGCAAAATCTTTCTCGACCCCGACTCGTTCAAGCAGAGAGACTACACGGTGAGCCATGGCCGAGCAATAAGCGGCAAGAACTCTCTTTTTAGACCATCCTTCCCGCAATAGCGACGAGGCCTCGGATTTAGCAAAAACCACGCAGGTCGATGATACCGGCGGCGGTTCTTCGTCCACTTCCAGCGAGAGATCTCCCACCTCCTCGATTGGAATAGACAGAAGGTCGGCGAAGACCTCCATCCCGCGTCCTGTGCCGGCTGCGCACTTATCGTTCATGAGAAAATTTTGGACTTTTCCCCGTTCATCGCAACGGATCGCCTTGCAGTCCTGTCCGCCCATATCGAGAATAGTCCGCACGGTAGGGCCGTACATGAGATTTCCGCCGCGCGCATGGCATGCTATCTCCGTAATCGCGCGATTCGCGAACGGGACATTGACCCGACCGTACCCGGTTCCCACGACATAATGCAGATCATCATAGGTCATGCCGGTATCCTCTAAAGCCCAGTTCATGGCATTTCGTGCACTATTGGGGCTGTCCGAGCCGGTACGCATATTCGAATAGGCGTATAATTCGCCATCTACGAGGATCACTGCCTGGGAACTGACCGAACCTACGTCTACTCCGGCCGAAATTAACTCTGCGCCCTTCCAGTCTTTATTCTCATCGCGCCAGTTATATTCTTTCCATCGCCAGAATTCTTTTTTATCGTCGGACATCATTCTCCCCTTTCACCTGCGGCTAATGCCGCGCCTAAGGCGCCGATATATTCCGCTTGATCCGGAATAACAACTGTTGTTTCCAAACCCCTTTTCAAAGAATCCACGAAACCGGGATTATATGAAACGCCGCCTACAAGCGCGACATCCTCATTGATACCAACCCGTCGAACCATTGATACTATCCGACTGGCGATGGCGTCGTGAACCGCTTTGGCGATATCGGGTTTTGGGGTTTTGGCATGCACCAGAGATACTACCTCACTTTCGGCGAATACCGCGCATTGAGCGTTCATCGGAATCGATTTGTCTGATTTTAGGGAAATCTCCCCGAACTCTTCCAGCTTGAGCTCCAACGCTCTTGCCATCGCCTCGGTGAAGGAACCGGCTCCGGCGGCGCATTTTTCGTTTATCGCGAAATCCTCGACTTTTCCCCGCTCATTGCATTTAACGACTCGCCCCTCTTCAGCGCCGACCTCGATTACGGTACGGACGGAAGGATAAAAATAAGTTGCGCCTTTAGCCGCCACGCTTACCTCCGTAATCGTGCTGTTGGCAAGCGGCGCTATTTTCCGGCCGGCGCCGGTGGCGGCGATATGCTTAATTGATGAGATTTCGATTCCAGCCTCCTTTGCCGCGGCCTCTAACGCTTTTCCGGCGGACTCGGTTTGATCGAAACCGGTCGGGACATTCGATTTGCCGATTATCTTATCGTCTTTTAAAATCACCACTTTGATGTACTTTGCTCCCATATCTATTCCGGCGGTTATCATCGAACCTCCTTTATTTCAAATCTCATTTTCATATGCTCGCCGTATCCATTATTTTCAATTCAAGCCGCTCCATGAACGAATCAATCCTCGACATAACACCCTTCTCATCGAACTCGCGCTCGTCGCCCATATTCCCCTCAAATGTCATAACAGGAATACCCGCGTCGGCTATACCAAGACGATTCTCCATAATCCCGCACGAGAGACCCTCACAACCTCTGTTTAGGTGAAGCATCACACCGTCAAGCTCCCACTGTTTGGCAATCTGGAGCATCATCTGTGTTTTCAACTCCGGATCATAGAAATGCTGCCACTCCGGCTTCGAAAGGTTCCAGTCGGCCAATAACCTCAACGCCTGATCCCGGGTTGTGATCTTTTCGCCCTTCTGCATCGGTGTAGTACGAGGCCCCCAGGTGCCGTCCGGTTTATTCTCCCAGATACCGATTAGTCCGAACGTGTACAGCGATCCCACCGATATTGCCCCGTATTGTTCCAAATAACGGAACACTTTCAAGAATCCCCAAGGCGGCTGGGTATCCGACATCAAACGGCATCGCTCCTTCGGTAAGGCGGCAATGTTGTTCTCTACCCTGTATTTGACCTCGTCGCGAAGTTCCTCGTAAAAATCGGCCACGTCCTTGGAATGCTTGGCCAAAGTGCCATGAACATACAATGAATACATTGTTTTCTCATCGAGCGGCGCGGGCCTGGCCATATTCAAATAACATATCTCCGCCCATGTGGACGTCGACCGGAATTCGTTTTCGACCGCCTCGAACAACAATTTATCCTGGTATTTCCTGCCGGTAACTTTCTCCAGCCACTCGATCGCCTCGTGCATCTGGTTGACCACATACATCAACCTATCTTCATCTATATCTTTGTAAGGCCCGACCGAGACATCGATACAAAAATACGGAATCTTCTTATATTCAGCCACGTGCTGATACCACTTCCCGTGACTGCAACAGATATGATCCTGGTAGCAGAAATCGGGCTTGGGGTATTCGCCGCCGAAAGCGTACTTGTTCAGATACATCGAACCCCAGTAATTACGCATGTAACTGCAAAGATCGCGCGCCCAGCCTTTGGCCTCGGCCGCCTCCATACATTCCTGCGATAATGGTTTATTAAAAGCCAGCGACGCCCCGTACGGTTCGCCGGTGATGTTGTAAACGTCACGACCCAACCCCGCGGGGATAGCGTCAAAAGCCCAGGCTCCTCCCGTCCAACGGATACCGCCCTTTTTATGCGCATCCTGGTAATCCTTGTAGTATTTCAGCCGAAGCTCTTTCGCTTTGCCCCAGCTTTTCAACGGTTCTGTTTTATATTCAGCCATATCAGCTCCTCGATAATCTCATCTTTAAAATAATTCATCTTCTCCGACCATCTCCAAAAACGCCTCGACCCTGATCCTCATCGGCCCGAGCGGAACCGTAACATCGAACTCCAGGAACAACGTAGGAAAACCGTTGGAGTTGAGATACTCTTTTAACGGCGGGATATCGCATTCATGCGGATCGCAAAACTTCTGTTGGATCAAAATCACGCCGTCGACATTGAAATCCTTCGCTAATTGAAGAATATGCGGAAACCGCTGACGTTCCTCCCAATCCTTCGTGGGGCACGGTGGACGGTCGATATAGCGATTGGCGAGATCCTGCATGATATCGCTGTTTTGATATTGAGTCAGGTTCCAGAAGTAACGAGTTCCGGTGCAATGCTCGTCAACAACGATCGTCGCTCCCACCGATTCCACCATCCTGACAAAATCGGTATCATCGTCCTCACTGCCGACAATCATTAAACGCGAACCGGTCTCCCTATCGAGATTTCTATCCTTGAGTTGAGGCAGGATTCGATTCAACTCGGCGTTATGATCTATCTTATCCACAAAAAACGACGACGCCACCATGACCATCGCTTCCAGACCGGTGATCGCGGGATTCGGCCCTTTGCGAAGATCGTAAACCTGGTGCATTAATCTGCGATTTTCGTTATGAAGCTCCGCCGATTCGCGTAACGCCTCATCGGTGATCTTTTTGCCCGTCCATTCCTCGACCGCTGTTTTGAATTTTACGAATTCGCTTCTGAGATAAGGACGGGAGTGCTCGGTCTGGGGTTTGTTGGGCATGTAAAGGTAATAGGCGAAATCGACCGGTACGTGCTTTTTCCACGACGTGAACGACTGCCTGATATGCAGACACGACTGGGCGATCATAATACCTTTCATATAATGATAACGCCCTTTCAAGCCCTGCGCTAAAACGTCGCGGCAGAACGGGCAATACATGCCGAATATATGCGGTTCTGTAACATCCTGCGGCTCATGCGAGCCGAGCATGCGAACCGGCAACAATCCGGCGGCATACATGATCTCCTCGGGAGCGTAACTGCAAAAACAGCCGATTACATCGCCGCCTGTTTTTTTCATCCACTCCTGGGCGTAATCATGTCTTTTCTCGTACCATTCGAAAAATTTTTCAAACATAAGATCCACCTGCTTAAGTTGCTATTCCCTCTAAATAAATTTTCAAAAGTTGTTTTGATAAACTGTTGATATCGGCGTTTCGCTTCGGGTCGTACCACATAAAAATCCAGTTTAACGAACCGAATAAGAATAGGGCCGAAAGGTCCGGATCGATTAGGGAACCTGTCGGGATATTCTCGGCCACCACCTCTTTGACAAGATCGAAATAACGCCGTCTGATTTTTAAAACTTCTTTATAATATTCACCGGAGAGCGATTCGATTTCGTATGAGCAGACCTTGAGATCGTCCATATGCTCGGAGAAGAAATGAAAATGGTTGTCGATGACCGCCTTGAGCTTTTCTTTCGATGATTCGGCCTTTTTTAGTCGATCTTTTAGCGTATCCGCAAGCCTAGAAAACGTGCTCTCCTGAAGCGCGAAAAGCATCTCGTCTTTAGATTTGAAATAGTAGTAGATGCCGGAAAGCCCGATTTTCGCCTCGGCGGCCACTTTTCGCACCGACGCACCCTCGAAACCGACCTCGGCCATGACCTTTGAAGCGGCCTTGAGGATTGAATCTAATCGCTTTTCATACTGACGGTTACGTCTATTGGGGGCTGTTTTTGTAATGATTTCCGGCATTATTGTTTCCTCCGGGCGATCAATTAAATCGAACGTTCGTTCTAATTATCGCGTTATCCGCCTCCCCTGTCAAGAAAATAATGGAATTATTTATCTACGTATATGGGAATGACATTCATTTTCAAATAAGGGTTAGAGGACGTTTGTAGACGGGGTCTTTACAAGACCCCGGATCCACGGCCCGGGGTTCTTTCACAATGTTCGCCATTTTTATTCAACGGCTTTCGAAACCCCGTCGTAAGTTAGCTTTCATATTCCAAACAATGAGGAATATTCGCGGCATTCCACAATATATCAAAATTTGGTTTTAGTGCCTTCCATACATCAACGTTAAAATCACTAAAAATTACTTCAGGCAATAACAATTTATTCTCCTCTATCGGCTTTACATCATATTTATTATAAGACGACTTGTTTGACCGGATATGCACACCGTTAGTATTAAAGACCGTCATAAAAAAGATAAAAGGAGGTGAAATATTGATAATCTTATAAAAACTAATTGCTCGAGTGCATAATGTGTAAATTCCATCTAAGAAAGCCGATGCAATAAGCTCTTTTGTACCGTCGCCCGATGCTACTATCATGTTGTTATTACAGGTTTCAATTATTCCATTTCTAAAAATCTGAATAAAAGCACTTGGCTTAACAGCTTCTCCTTTATCAACAGAAATCACACCATCTACATTATATTCGAATGTAAGTTTATTTAAGGCCGCTATCGGATAAAGCGAAGCTTCGTCAGCCTTCCTAAAGAGAAATTCAGCGTCCCACATAAAGGTCGATTCTAAAGACACTATTGGAATGAAATGAATTAAAACGGCCGTTGGGTTTGCTGTAAATCCTATTTTATTTTTACTAAGAGCTGTAATTCGTTCATCTCGAAATGATCTAAGCCTTTCTACGTGTGTTCCTGAAAGTAATACCATCCTTTTAATCTCCTCAAAATCCACCGGCATTTTACCAGATTGCGTTCTCACGTATACTCTAATATCGTGATTGTTTCTTACTGCATGTGGCTTCTGCCAACTCCTAGGTATTCTAATAATTAGGATCTTTTTATCATCTGATATTGGAATCCAATGAAATCTAAGTCCATAAAATTGTGGGGTTATATTTGATTGTACTATATTTATTAGTCTATTCTGTACGTGATCTTCATTAATTCCAGATAAACCGATAATCTTGTCCGGTATCGCAGTATTCAAATCCTTACGGTCTTTCTTATCGGAAATTCCATAAATAATATCACCGCCATCCGAATTCGCTAAGGCGGTTATATCATAACAAAATTCTATCTTATCTGGATCTGATTTACCAGGTAGAGTCTTCTTATATTCAAGATACTTTCCTTCCCTTTCTCTCTCGTTTATTAATGCTTTCAAATCTTCTAAATTTACGTTTTCTAATTTCTTCCCCACAAGAGGCATATTTTACTCCTTAAAGAGATTAACATATTGACCGTTATTTCAAACCGTCGTCGGAAGAATTCAGATTGGCAGAAAACCTCTTAACTTTTTTGTCAAGTCCCGACGGGATTGACCTGCAAATCACCCGTCTCGCCATTCCGGCTTGCGTTTCTCCATGAACGCCGTTAACCCCTCGTGGGCGTCGTGCGATTTCATCATCTCTTTTAAATATATACTCTCCGATGATTCCAACGCCTCGCCGAACGTTTTGCCTATACTCGCCCTGATCGCCTTTTTCGTGTAACGTAAAATCGCGCCGGAGTTCGATGTCAACCTGTATATAAACTCCTCGGCTTTCTTCTCGAATTCCTCTTTCGAATACACCTGGTTGACCAGCCCGATACGCTCGGCTTCATCGGCCAGGATCACATCGCCTACTAATAGAAGTTCATACACTTTTTTCAGATGGCTGTATTTCGGGAACGCTGCCGCGGCCACCGGCGGGAACACTCCTACCTTGATCTCCGGCTGACCGAACTTTGCACCCTCGCGCGCCAGAACCATATCGCAGAAACAGGCCAGTTCGCATCCACCGCCCAACGCCGCGCCGTGGACAACGGCGATAGTCGGGCATTCCAGACGATCCAGAAGCAGAAACATCAGATGGAACGTCTTGATCATTTTCTCGGCCAACTCATCGGTATGCTCGGCAACATCAACGCCAGCGGAAAACGCCCTGCCCTTCGCCCGGATAACCAGCGCTTTCAAGCCGGTACCGTCGCTAAGCAACTCCAACGCCCCGTTGATTTCATTCATCATCTCGATATTGATAATATTGAGATCGTCGTCCCTCTGCAGGGTGAGATAACCGGTTTTGTCGGTTTCCTCATAGGCGATATGCTTGTACTGGCTCATATCAAGACTCCCTTTTTATGACCATACCCATCGATACCCCACCGCCTCCGCAGATCGCCGCCAGGCCGGTTTCGCCGTTGTGGGTTTTCAAGGCGTGATACAACGTCACTATTATCCGCGCGCCCGATATGCCGGTAGGATGCCCCAACGCGATCGCTCCGCCGTGAACATTAAGCTTATCGCGGTCCCAGCCCAATACCTTCTCGTTGGCCAGCACTTGCACCGCGAACGCCTCGTTGACCTCGATCAGATCGGGATCATTGATACTCATCCCCACAGCGTCCAACGCCGCCGGGATAGCTACACCAGGCCCCTCGCCCATCGTTGACGATGATACCGCCACTGCCGAGATGCTTTGAATCGAGAATAATGGCGTCGCTCCCATCGCTTTAGCCTGCTCCCTGCTGGTAAGAACCAGCGCGCAGGCGCCGTCGGACATACCGCAAGCGTTAGCCGCGGTGACCGAACCATCCTTGCGAAACGCCGGTTTGAGCCTGGCGATCTTCTCCAGGGTCGTATCAGCTCTGACCGTCTCGTCCTTTGAGAACAGAATAGTCTCTTTTCGAGATATAACTTCAATCGGAGTGATTTCAGCGTCGAACCATCCCTCATCCTGAGCTTTGCCAGCCTTCTTGTGCGACGATAACGCGAACTCGTCCTGGGCCTCACGCGATATCTTGTACTTATCAACAAGGTTCTCCGCGGTCTGCCCCATCCCCTGATTGATTAACGGATCGATCGAATCCGACCAGCCGTCCTGCAGGGTCTTATCCCCCATCTTGAAACCGTCCCAGCGAGCGTTTTTTAAAAGATACGGAATTGTAGACATCGAATCGAAACCGCCTACCAGGATGATCTTCGAATCGCCGAGCCTGATCCCCTGGCTGGCAAGTTGGATCGCTTTCATCCCCGACGGGCAGGCCATGTTGATCGTATGAGTCGGCGCCGATTCCGGCAGACCGCCCCTGACCGCGGCGGTTCTCGACGGGTTAGGGCCGTTACCCGCTTGACGGCAACTCCCGAGAATTGCCTCGTCGATATCGTCCGGTTTCAGCCCTGATCTCTTCACAGCTTCTTTGATCGCCACCGCCCCGATATCGAAAGCGGCCATATTCTTCAATGTCCCGCCGAACCGCCCCATCGGGGTGCGGCAGGCTGAAATGCAAACAACGTCGTTTAATTTCATTGGTTTTCCTCTGTATTTATTATCTATTAATTACAATTCTAATCACTCTATATATACTGCCCGCCGTCGATCTTGATCACCTCGCCTGTGATGTGACGTGATTCCTCGGCGCATAAAAACGCTATTACCGACGCCACCTCTTCGGGTGTTCCCAACCGTCCCAATACCGTCTCATCTACTGCCTTCTGCTTAATATCCTCCGGCAAATCGCTCATCATGTCAGTCAAAATCATACCGGGGGCTATCGCGTTGACATTGATCGAATACTTGCCCAACTCCCTGGCCACCGTCTTGGATAAACCGATAATCCCCGCCTTGGCCGCCGAATAATTCGCCTGGCCGAATTTGCCACGCAGGCCATTTATCGACGTTACATTAATTATTCGACCCGACTTCTGCCCGCGGAAATGCGGCGATATAGCCCGGATGAAATTGAAATATCCTTTCAAATCGGTATCCAGTACTGCATCCCACATCTCCTCGGTCATCTTCCAGATGACACCATCGCGGTTGATACCGGCGTTGTTTACCAGAATGTCGAGCTTGCCGAATTCGGCAACAACCTCCTCGACCATCTTCTCGGCCTGCTCGAACGAGGAAACATCGCACTTTATCGCCAGCGCGCGATTGCCCATCTTCTCGATCTCCGACGCTAACGCCTTGGCCTCTTTGTCATGGCTGCGATAATTGACTGCCACGTCCGCTCCGCATTTGGCCAGATACAACGCCGCCGCCGAGCCGATCCCCATAGACGATCCCGTTACAATGGCGGTTTTATCTTTCAAATCGAACATATTATTTTCTCCTGGGTTTAGTGCCTATTATAAACATCATCATCCGCTCCCGGGTGATTGGCTCGTTTTTGGTTGATCCATATCCCTCAATATCTACAAAACCGACCTTTTCGAACATGGCAATCATTTCATGGTATGAATACATCCTGATCGATACATCGAAAGATTTCTCTTTACCGTCTTTAATGATATACCATGTCCCATGATTAATCGACGTGCTATAATCGAAATGACGTTTCTCGATCGATTTCACGCCCGCGATCTCCTCCCAGCCGCGAGGCCGATAATTGGCCATGACCCAATCGCGGTTTATCACATCAAGCATGAACTTGCCGCCCGGCTTTAAAGCGCGGTACATTTTTTTTAATGTTAGTAGATTGTCCGATTCCCTCTCAAAAAAACCAAACGATGTCCAGAGATTGCCGGCTGCGTCAAATTCCGAATCGAAATTTATTCTGCGCATATCAGCATGGACCAGATTAATCTTCATATCTTTCCGCTTCGCTTTTTTCTCGAACTCATCAAGATAGGATTGGGTGATATCAACACCCGTAACCCTGATACCCCTTTTTGCCAAAGGTAATCCTATCCTGCCGATACCGCACGGACAATCGAGGAATTTTCTGCCCCGTTTCAGATTCAGTTTCTCTATAACGTAACGAACGTGCGCGTTGGTCGCCTTCTGAGAAACCAGCCCGAAAAACGGCCTGAACTCCGGGAAAAAATCATCCCACCAACCGGAATCTTTTTTCATCTATTCCTCCAGTTTCGCCCCACACATACCACAGAACTTATGCAAACCGGGAAGCTGAGTGGAACCGCAGGATTTACAAGTGTGTTTATACGGCCCGTATTTGAATTCCGATGATCCACCCTCGGCGGCGATTTTGCGAAGCCCCATGTAGTCGGCCTTGCGTTTCTCGACAAACGATTGCATACCCTCGTTCGGCTCCCACGACGAAAAATGCAGAGTCAACCAGTCGCGAGCATGCCCGATCGTGGAGAACCAGACCTGCTCCTTCCAATAATTAACCGACGTTTTCGTGTAACGCATACATTCCGGGAATTTATTGAGCATCTTCTCGGCCATCTGCATACAGGCCTCATCAAGCTTGGCACGCGGGACGACCTCGTTGACCAATCCCCACTCCAACGCTTTCTCCGGCTTGATTCTCTCGTTGAGATAGAGGATCTCACGGGCGCGTCTGTCTCCCACAAAAATCGGTAGCCATTGAGTCGCCCCTCCACAGGCAACCGAACCGACGTTAGTCCCGATCTGC
>JAZGHS010000205.1:0-19529 GCA_036481315.1 Candidatus Zixiibacteriota bacterium
TTCATCAGGACCTAACCTGTGTTGAGGGCAAGACTCTCAAACATGCCGATCCTAAGCAAACCGCTAAGATTTTTCATAAGGCACGAATAAACAAAGACTCGTTGCTCTATAAAATTATCAACCAAGAGGTTATCGAGGTCAATTCGAGCCATCATCAGGTTGTAAATCGTCCGGGAAGAAACCTAAAGGCGGTCGCGTTTGCCCCTGATGGAGTTGTGGAAGGGTTGGAGCATCAGGGTAAGGATTTTGTTATGAGTGTCCAATGGCATCCGGAGGGGATTTACTCGCGGCCGCACAGCAAAAAATTATTCGATTATTTTGTAAAAAAAGCCGCTAAATATAAGTAGACTCTGTCGGTCTTTGTTGACACGACTCATTCGCCTATTTATATTGGTGTTGAGGATATAGGAGAGTGTCGATGAGGAAAGTTTACTTGGATCATAATGCCACGACCCCGGTTCATCCCGAGGTTTTCAAGGCGATGGAAAAATATTATATAGAGGTTTTCGGTAACGCCAGTTCAATACACCAGAGCGGCCGAGAGGCGAAAGCCGCTTTAGAGGATGCCAGAGACAGTATTGCAGGGATTCTCGGGTGCAAATCATCGGAGATCTTTTTCACGTCGGGCGGGACAGAATCGGATAATTTCGCCATAAAGGGCGTAGCTTTCGCTAACAGGGACAAGGGCAAGCATATAATAACATCCCCGATAGAGCATCACGCAGTCGAGGCCTCATGTAAGTTTCTGGAGAAGGAGGGTTTCGAGGTAACATATCTGTCGGTGGATAACGAGGGGTTTGTCAATCCCGATGATCTGAAAAAAGCGATCCGTCCCGATACGACTCTTGTAACCATTATGGTGGCAAATAACGAAACCGGTGTGATACAGGATATGAAAGCATTAAGCGCGGTGACAAAAGAGTCCGGCGTATATTTCCATACAGACGCCGTTCAGGCCACGGGAAAGATACAATATAAGGTAGACGATCTGGGGTGCGATTTGCTGGCTATCTCCGCGCATAAGCTTTACGGTCCAAAAGGGTCGGGGCTGATATATATCAAATCCGGCACAAAGATCCAATCGTGGAATGAGGGCGGCGGCCATGAGCGGGGACGTAGAGCGGGTACTGAAAATGTCGTGGGAGCTATCGGCCTGGCTAAGGCAATGGAAATCGCTTATCGCGATCTGGAGGAGGAAACCCGGAAAATGCTCTCCATGACCACCAGGTTTTACGAACTCGCGAAAGAGAAAATCCCCGATATTTACTTAAATGGCAGTTTCGAAAAGAGAGTCCCCAATACGATCAATCTTTCCTTCAGGGCGGTGGAGGGCGAATCTATAGTCTTAAGCCTCGATTTGAAGGGAATCATGGTCTCATCGGGTTCGGCCTGCACGTCGGGCGCGACAGAGCCGTCACACGTGTTAAAAGCAATGAATGTACCGCTGGAATTGGGGCAAAGCTCTATACGTTTTTCATTTGGCCGTAGTAATATCGACGACGATGTCGAATATGTAGTTGATAAGCTGGCCGTTGAAATCGATCGGTTACGGAGTATCTCGCCTCTTTACGCCAGATCCGGGAATTGATGGAATTATAAGAGTTTAACAAGCCCCGGCAAAAGGGGGCGTTTTTATTATGGGTAAAAGAGTTCTAATAGGTTTATCTGGAGGCGTCGATAGCTCGGTGGCGGCCGCCTTACTTATAGAGCAGGGGTATGAAGTAATAGGTGTTACCCTGAAACTCTATGACTACGATGAGCTGGGCTTTGATCCTCCTAATGGCGGATGTTGTTCTCTGGATCTAATCGAAGATGCCCGTGCCGCCTGCGCCCGTATGAATATCCCTCACTACGTGATCGACCTGAGAGAAGATTTTCGAAAAGACGTTATCGATGATTTTATCGAATCATACAGTCAGGGTCGCACGCCGAATCCGTGCGTTAATTGCAATACGCATATAAAATGGGGGAAGATGCTCGCCACCGCCGATAAACTCGGATGCGATTTTGTTGCCACCGGGCATTATGCCAGGGTCGATCACTCTGCCCGTCCTTTGCGATTGCTTAAAGGAGTGGATAACAGCAAGGATCAATCCTACGCCCTCTGGGGAATCCCGCGGGAAACGCTTGGCAGGACTCTTTTCCCGCTGGGGGAGATATCCAAGCAAAGAACGAGGGAGATTGCTAAAAAACTCGGCCTTCGTAACGCCGATCGACCCGACAGCCAGGAGATCTGTTTCGTCCCGCAAAACGATTACGCCTATATTCTCAAACAAAAACTCGGAGAGGATGCTCCGTCACTAAGACCGGGGCCGATCTACGATATCGACGGCAACGAGGTGGGCAGGCATAAGGGAATCGCAAGCTATACGATAGGGCAGAGAAGGGGACTGGGCATCTCTAATCCGTCACCGCTTTACGTTACGAGGATCGATCCCACCGCCGGAAGTATTACGGTGGGCAGAGAAAAACATCTCTACGCCGAGCGCTTTTCGGCGGCTAATTTGAATCTGCTGACCGACGATCTAAACACTCCCCGCGATATAGATGCAAAGATTAGATATCGTCATCAGCCCGCCCCCGCTACGCTGACCGTGAAAGAGAAAATCGCCCAGGTAGTTTTCCGGAAGGCGCAGAGAGCCATAACTCCGGGGCAGAGCGTGGTGTTTTATGAAGGGGATCGATTGATAGGCGGCGGGATTATAGATACGGTTTACTAATAACCTCAATAGAGATAATTGGGTTGACTTGACGGTTATCGAGCGATAAATTTATCTATTAGGAGATGGAGGAAATATGGTGAAGGTAACTTTTATCGGGCATTCCTGTTTTTTAATTGAAAGCGGCGAGCATAAGATTCTTATTGATCCGTTTATTACCGGCAATCCGGTAGCTAAAGCTACCGAAGAACAACAAAAAGCAGATTTTGTGTTGGTGACACATGGGCACGGGGATCATCTTGGCGACGCTATCGGTATCGCCAAAGAGAACAATGCTACAATAGTATCGAATTTCGAGATCTGCACCTTTTGTGAAAGCCAGGGAGTTGAGAAAACTCACCCTCTGCATATCGGCGGGGGCAATGATTTTCCTTTCGGTTCGGCCAAGCTTACAATCGCCCATCATGGTTCGACCCTGGGCGACAAACTGCAATACGGCGGCAGCCCGGCCGGAATTATAATCAGGACCGGTGGGAAAATCATTTATCACGCCGGCGATACCGGGCTGTTTCTGGACATGAAATTGATTGGCGAGCTTGACAATATTAATCTAGCGCTGGTTCCGATTGGCGGGAATTTCACCATGGATATCTCCGATGCGATCAAAGCGGTGGAGTTTTTAAATCCGAAACAAGCGATCCCGATGCATTATAACACTTTTGATCTGATAGCCTGCGATCCTAACAATTTTGTAAACGGTATCAAGCCGTTTGGTGTCGAAGGGATCGTTTTGGACTTCGGTGAAAGCTACGAGCTGAATTGAGATATATGCCTGCTATTCGTATTAAAGCCCGGAATCTGTTTCTGGGCTTTTGCTTTATTGCAGTCTGTCTTCAACCTGATATCTCCCGGGCCGATGTTGTCGAAAAAGGGAATTTCTTCAGGATAATTCCATCTGACGATATCTACGCCGATTCGGCTCGATATTACCTCGACTATTATCAAGCTATCCTTTCCGATTTGCTTGATAGCTCACTGGATACAGTAATTTCCGTTTATATCGCGATCAGCGATGATGAATTCCGTCGCTGGGTGGGATCGTCGCTACCCGATTGGGGCGCTGGAGTGGCATTACCGGAGCGTGGGATAATCGTGATCAAATCTCCAAAATATATCAGAACCGGCAAGACTTTCAGGGAGCTTCTGGGTCATGAGCTGACCCATATTATGCTTCATCGAGCCTCTGATAGCCGCTGGCTGCCCAGGTGGATTCACGAGGGGCTGGCGATACATGTCTCTGGGGAGTGGAATATCGGACAGGATATTCTCGTTGCCCGCGCCACATGGACGGATAACCTGATACACCTTCAAGGCCTCGAGAACCTGACGGAATTCAACGGCGCCAAGGCAAACCTCGCTTATACCGAATCTTACCTGGCCGTATCGAGTTTATTAGAGAGCAAAGATAAATATGTTATCGCCGATCTATTGAATTTATACCGGCATAACAGGGATTTTCATAAAAGTTTCAGGCAGGCTGTGGGCACAGAATATGTCGCCTGGATAACCGATTGGTACGAGAGGACATCCATGAAATACCATTTTTTACTTTTCATCTTTGATTCCAAGATTATCTGGCTAATGGTGCCTGTGCTTTTTATATTGTTATTCATCTATAAGAAAAGACAGAATAAAAAAGTTAAGAGACGTTGGAAAAGAGAGGAAAAGTTGAATCCTCCGGGTGACGAATACAAGCAGTATTACGACGGTTATTATGATGAAGAAAATCAAGTATAGACTGGAATATATCGCTTTAGTAACGGTCCTTACGGTCCTTAGTTTATTGCCGTATAAACTGGCGCTGAAAATAGGCGACATAATCGCATTTTTAGGTTTTTCGGTTGTGCGCGTTCGAAGAAATGTTACATTGGAGAATCTAAGGAATTCTTTTCGGGATAAATACAGCGAAAAGGAGTATCGGAAAATAGGATTTAACGCTTACCGGAATTTCGCTTATAGTATGATAGAATACGGCATGTTTCCGAAATTCAAGAAAAAAGGCTTCCCTGGTTCTCTTACTGTCGAGGGGGAGGAGAATCTTAAAAGCGCGTTAGAAGGTGGACGTGGCGCTGTGCTAATTACCGGGCATTTTGGAAGTTGGGAGCTGATGGGAGCTATGCTGGCCGAACGTGGATGGCCGATCGATTACCTGGTGGGAGAACAACACAACCTGTTAGTCAACGATCTAATGAATAGTCATCGGACAATGTTCGGAATAGGCCTGATCGAACTCGGAGTTGCAGCCAAAGGCGTTTTCAAAGCTGTTCGCAAGGGGAGGATGGTGGCCATGTTATCCGATCAGGATGCCGGTTCCGACGGGATTATAGTGCGATTCCTGGGCCGTCCGGCTTCCACACCCAAGGGACCCGCGGCGTTCGCCTTGAAAACAGGCGCCCCCCAGATATGCGGATTTATTGTTCGCTCCGGCGAGGGTCAGAAGGTAATACTGGAAAAAGATTTAGGTTTTAAGCCGTCGGGCGATAAAGAAAAAGATATCCGGAATTTAACACAGGCTTATACGAGTCTGTTGGAAAAATATATTATCGATTACCCTGATCACTGGTTTTGGCCCCACAGACGGTGGAAAACGACAACTTAGAAAAAAATAACCGTTCGATATTTTCAGGAAGGCCGGCCCTGGCGGCACTTGCGCCTTATATATTAGGTATAGTTTTAGCTTCGTCAATTTCGGTCAGCTACCTGATACCATTATCTCTAACCGTAATATCGCTGGTAATCACACTCTATTTTTATTCGGGAGGAAAGCTAAAGCTATCCGGATGGTGGGCGTTAATCCTGATGTTTTGCCTTGGCTGGTTCGGAACCGGTTTGAGATCGAATCCAGCCGAGCCTAATCATATAGGCAACCTGGCAACTTCGGGGGGCAGAGTCGAACTTTTCGGAAGGGTTGTCGGGGAGCCCGATATAAGAGAGGACAGAACTTATCTGGTTGTCGAAATCGACTCTGTGAAAATGAACCGATATTTAATTCCTTCTTTCGGAAGGGTCAGGGCTCGGGTAAATAACGGAGGCGCAAGATATAATCACGCCGATTATTTGATGATTTCCGGATACCTGTATAAACCGGGTGGACCGCGAAATCCTCTCGGTTTCGATTACGGCGCCTATCTTCGTACTAAAAATATCCATGCCGGGATCACGGTTAAAAGCCCTATGGACGTATTGATTCTGAATAAGGGTAATACTTTTCTCGGCCTGATCATATCTCCTTTACGGCAATATCTTCTGGAAACAACCAGAGATCATCTTAGCCCGATCTCCGCGGCCATTCTTTCCGGTTTTATCCTTGGCGAGCGACGAGATATCCCGGAGGAATATCAAACAATGTTCAGAAATACCGGGACTCTTCATCTTATGGCCGTATCCGGTTCCAATGTAGGTATGGTCCTGGCCATATTCGCTTATCCTCTGATTTTACTCAGGCTCCCGCGCGGGTTTAGAGTGGTTATTCTATTGGGAGTGATCTTCTTTTTCGCGTTGTTAACCCGACTGGAACCATCGGTGGTAAGAGCATCGGTAATGGCTTCAGTGGGATTATTGGCTTACTGCTGGATAAGAAAACCTGACTATGTCAATGTAATCGCTATTGCCGGTTTGATAATGCTTTTATGGAATCCTATACGAATATTCGATATCGGCTTACAACTTTCCTTCGCGGCCACGTTTTCCATAATCTATTTTTTGCCTCGCCCTCTCTCGTGGTTATCCCGCCGGCGATGGGCGAGATTCGCTCCGGTCCGTTGGTTAGCGGCGTTATCAATAACGACCCTGGCCGCGCAAGCGGCGGTAACACCATTAATGGCGCGCTATTTTAATAATATCCCGACAGTTGGTTTAATAGCCAATATTCCGGTGGGTATTTTGGCCGCTTTTTCCACCGCGGGGGGCGTATTGTTTTATGTGGTTTCGATCCTCGGAGATTGGGCCGCCGGTATAGCGGCCATGCCTCTTGAATGGTCGCTTGAAATAGTGAAATATCTATTATGGTTGTTTTCATCATTTTCGGCGGCGAATATTAAGGTGACGTCTCCCGTATGGTTGGAAATAGCCCTCTTTTGGGTATTAAGTTATGTAATATACGAAACGGTTATTGAGCGTCGGCTGAGCCGACGGGGAATTGTTGTATCGTTAGCGCTATTTGCCGCGATCATCTGGTCGGAATTATTCGAGCAGAAACCGTCATGGCGCATAGATTTTATAGATACCGGAAAGAACAGAGCGTGGATCTTTGTCGACGAATCGGGAGCGGTTCTATCTTCATTTGATTTTTTCGATGAGGATAGCGACCCCAACAGGGTAATTATTCCTCATCTAATGAACACAACAAACGGTAGAATAGATTACCTGTTAACATCCACACCCGAATCGCCATCGATAATCGATCTTAAAAAGCTATTCTCGCCGTCGGTAATCCCGGCCGACAGCTTTTCCGCACTATCGGGGGATGGGCTCGTAACGGCTGATCTTTCAAGGGAATACATAATTATGGGTGGTTTGCCTGGAAACGTTAAGGTTGTATGGGGGGAATCCGATAATAAAAAGGACGTAGTTTCCTTAGCGCTTATTCTGGAAACGCGGAAAGGGGTTATGGTATTTACAACCGGCGCGGATGAAAAGGACCTTATACCGGCCCTAAAAGGCCGGGAGATAGCTCTATTGGAAATGCCCTGGAGCGCATACGCGCGAGAATCATCTCGGGAGATGATCAGAGAATTAAGGCCTTTTACTGTAGTGTTTTCACCGGATCGGTATTCAGCCGCGTTACCGTCCTCCCGGATAGAATTGACACATTCGGGGGATCTGATACTCGCGACCTCGATTTGCGGCGGGTTCAGTGTGGCGGAGATAGACGGCGATCTAAAAGTAAGGGCTATGAGAAGCCTCAGTGAAGAGAGGAATCAAGAGTGAGTTTTACCGGGAATCTTCAAACCGTATCATTACCGGATATATTTCAGCTGATCTTTTCCACCAAGAAAAGCGGCGCTCTGGATGTCAGTAAAAACGAATCGAAGCGGTTTATATATTTCAAGGCGGGTATGTTAGTCTACGCCTCGTCCACCGATGAGCAGGATCTTTTCGGGAATATCCTTTTGAAGAAGGGACGGATTTCCAAAGAGGAACTCAATAAAGTCCTCGTAAGCCAGAAAGAAGGTAAGAAGCTGGGTGCGTTGCTGGTTGAGCGCAAGCTGTTTTCCCGCGAGGAGATATTCGAATGCTTGAAGATGCAAATCGAGGAAATAGTCTACGGGCTTTTCGGCTGGAAAAACGGCGAGTTTAAATTTGTCGAGGACAAATCGCCACCTCCCGAAGCGATCCAAACAGAACTCAACCCCATGAACCTTATTATGGAGGGTACCAGGCGTATCGACGAGTGGGAGGAGTTGAAAAAAGTTCTTCCCACGGAGGAGACCATTGTCGAACTTATGCGAGATCCTCCTTTGAAAACCGAGGAAATTAGGATCTCCAAAAACGAGATTATAGTCATGGCGGTAGTCGGTTCGGGACGAACTATAGCCGAGGTTTTAGAGGACTGCTATCTCGATCGATTCGATACCAGCAAGGGACTGGCAAATTTATTGAACTCGGGGCTTATTAGCGTCGTCAAGCAGGAGGTTAAAGAAAAAACGTCCGATCTTGACGAGCAGGCGTTAGCCGAGTTATTAGCCCAGGTCTATTTATCGAATCTCTCTTTCATCTTCGAACACCTTCGCGGGAAACTGGGGGATAAAGGGGATAAAGTAATCTACGAAACTTTCGAACAGAATAAGGAGTATTATCCTTTGCTTAATCAAAGTTTTGGCCAGAGCGGGGGGCAGATAGATTTCAAGCTGTTTTTGGATCTTTATAATAAGCTTCCCGAGGAGGCCAGGCTTTGGAAAATTGTCTCCAATTTTAATTCTCTAATAAACGACTATCTTCTGGCTGTTCGTAAGAACCTGGGTAATAAGATCTACAAACGGATGATCTCTGAGATCAGGATAAATGTCCAAAACACGATCAATAGAAACCGCCAACTTTCAGTAAAATACGGATTGGAAGAGGAATTTTCCAGAGCACTGAGGGAATTCGAAAAATGAGTAAATCGACCGTACTTACCACGATATTATTCGTATGCTCTCATTACGGTATCGCGAATGCAGTTTCTACACGCACTTATACGATGGTTCAGGAATCGATATTCCTGGCCGTTTCGCTCGCCTGCCTGCTCTGGGCTCTACGGATATTCCTGGCGTTGAGAGGTGGAAGCCTTCAGACCCCGTGGTTGTTTCTTATCATAGGATTTGCTCTGGCGGTGACAGGAGGCGCTTTACATCTTCTCGATATACTTAAAATAGCTTTCTACGAGTATGATCTGCGTCCAGCTTTCCTCGCAACTACATGTGGTTCTGTGATTTTCATCTTTCTGGGATTGTATGTTTATAAACGAGGTCTGGACTAGTCGTTCCGACGATATATTCTAAATTATTCCCGCTGTCTGTCGATAATCTATATAATTGAGCATTAAAAGGGTGGAGTATGATTGATACTGCCGAATTAGACGATCGCATCGTAAAATGCGAAAAAATACTTGAGTCAGACGTGAACAGCCAAATTTTCGCCGCTCTGGCTGAAGCACACAGGAAGAAGGGCGATCTCCCGAAGGCCCGGGAGATTTGTCAGAGGGGCCTGAAAATCCATCCGAATTATGCGTCAGCGAGAATAGTGATGGCCAAAATATATACGGCCGAAGAAAACTATGACAGGGCTTGGGAAGAATTGCAAGCCGGGATTTCCGAGTCGGGGCGGACCAGAGCGATGGATATTCTGGAATCGGAA
This sequence comes from Candidatus Zixiibacteriota bacterium, assembly GCA_036481315.1. GTDB lineage: Bacteria > Zixibacteria > MSB-5A5 > UBA10806 > UBA10806 > JAZGHS01. The sequence goes on from JAZGHS010000205.1 coordinate 9,558, forward strand.
ATATTAATCAGAAGAGGCAAGGGTAACGAGGCCAAGGCGATTCTACAAAAGCTTTATGTTGCCAATCCCGATGATGAGACTATTAAGGGCTTGATGGTCATGCTCGGCGAGGGAAAATTGTCCGACAGCAGTCCCGACCTTGTAATGCCGAGAGTTTCGGACGGAGGAAGAATCTTACGGAAGATCACTTTGACCGAGGCCATTAATATTATCAGGATAATCCCCAGAGTTCTGGGAGCGGTAGCCGTTAACGATCAGGGATTGGTAATCGATGGAAGATTCGATGGTAACTTTGATAAAGAAGAAGTCGCGGCATTGTCAAAAGAGATATTCGATTCGTCTGCCTTGGGAAGCGCGAAGATATCCCTCGGCAGAACATCGGAAATACTGATCGAATCCAGTTCGATGAAAATCTGGATGATCGGCAGGGCGAACTATCTGTTGGTGGTTATTACCCGCGACGATGTCAGCATGGGTTCGTTGAAATTGAGAATAGACGAATTGCTTCATAAGGTGGAGCACAACGATTAATCCTCTCAAAAGAAGGGGACGATTTGAAAACAGCGAAGCAAAACAAATTTCAAACGGCGGTTGAGTATCTAACAGACTATTCCGGGGTGAAATGCGCATTAATCGCCGACAGCGATGGATTGATAATTATCAGCAGTCCCGCCGCGGATTTCGACGGCGAATTATGCGCGGCGGTCGGTCTGGATCTTGTCGATCTTCTGGATAAGAACCTTCGCGGGATAGCCGAATCCGGATGCGAATTTCTGACTGTGAAAACAGGTGCCGACTGGATAACAATCGCTAAAACGTCGATTTTCTATCTGATTGTAATAGCCGAAAGGAAAGCCGACGATTTGCTGGGGGTCAGGATATCGCGGGCCCTGGAGATGATATCGTCTTACATGAAAGAAAAATACCCCGCTGTATTGCTTTCAAGCGAGCCGGCGGCGCGGAAAATAGAAAAGAAAACGGAGGTATATAATGTATAACGTCCTGGGAGATTTGAATAAAACCTCCGGAGTTAGGGGATCGATGCTGGTAGGCGCCGACGGTATAATAATCGCGGCCGATCTCGATTCGAGGCTGGAGGACGAGACTGTTGGCGCGCTGGCGGCTTCTATAGTCTCCAATGTCACTAAAGCTCTGGAGAGGTTGAACCAGAAGAATACCGATCGCATAATGATCGAATCTGATGAGGGAAAAATATTTTTAAATGAGGCGGGAGTCGGGATACTCGCGGTCATCACCGAACCCGAGGTGAATGTGGGTATGGTAAGGTTGGAGATCAAAAACGCGGTTTCCATGATCAAGAGTCAATAGAAGGGGCATTTGATTTATGGCATCGATTAATTACGCCTTTAAGGAAATAATCTCAAAGATTGTTTACTACGGGCCCGGTTTATCCGGGAAGACGACGAATCTGCAATTTGTCTATAAAAAAATCCCGTCGAAAACAAGAGGTGAGCTGATCAGCCTTGCCACGGACGCTGACAGGACTCTCTATTTCGATTTTCTGCCGGTAAACGTGGGAACGATTCAGGGATTCGCCACCAAGTTTCAGTTATACACCGTTCCCGGGCAGGTATATTACAACGCCACAAGAAAACTGGTGTTGCGGGGGGTCGACGGTGTTGTGTTCGTGGCCGACAGCCAGACCGAGAAAATGGACGAGAATATAGAGTCATTGCAGAACTTGAAAGATAATTTGGAAGAATATAGTTACGATCGCGGACAGATCCCCATGGTTATTCAATATAATAAACGAGATCTGCCGAATGCCGCCTCGATTGAGGAACTCGAGCGGGTATTAAATCCCGAAGGAATGCCTTATTTCGAGGCCGAAGCGGTAACCGGTGAGGGCGTATTCAAGACGCTAAAAGCAATTAGTAAGCTCGTGTTGGAACAGATTCGGAAATCTTCCAATAACGCGCCGAAAATTATCGAACCGAAGCCGGTCCCGGAGAGTACCGAAACGGTTGCTCCCGAGAAACCAGTTGAAGAGGCGGTGGCGGTAGCCGCGAAGAAACAGCCCAAACAACCCGAGCCACAACAACCTGAGATTGTCAAGCAGTCTCAGACTCATACTAATGTCGTAGTTTCTGACGACCCCGAGTCGGAAGATCTTCCCGATGAGGTAATCGAGGATGTTGAAGAAACAACTGAGAAAGCTGTGTTAATGGTCGATTCCGAGGAAATTGCCGATAATGAGAGTACCGGTACCGGGCATCCGGATGTGTTAACCGAAGAATCCAAGGAGAGCGATTCATTATATAAACCGTTATATGGAGGTTCCGACGGGGTTCCCGAATTTGACGAGGAAGCGACACAGATATCGGATTTAAGGCTCAAAGATCCCCTGGCGCTGGGTAAGCCCCAGATGGCCGAGAGCAGGAAAGTGAAAGAGAAAAAGGGCTTTTTCGGGTTCTTAGGCGGATTTAAGAAAAAGAAAAAATAGCATTTGGATAACAAGGAGGTCACCATTGTCTCAGGAGCAGCAGATCCTGTATGAGGATCAGATCAAACAAATTGATAAGGCACTGACTCGTATTATAAAGGAGTCGGAGGCCAAGTGCGCTCTTCTGGTGGACAAAGACGGTCATTTGATTACTCGCCAGGGATTTACACATACTCTGGACACTACTGCGCTGGCCGCTCTTTTAGCCGGTAGCTACGCGTCGACCAAAGAGATAGCTCGTTTGGTCGGGGAGCCTGAATTTTCAGTACTTTTCCATCAAGGTAAAAAGGACCATATTCATATCTCCCTGATAGGCGAACGTACCATCATGGTGGTTATTTTCGACGACCGTACTACAATAGGCATGATAAGGCTGTACGCCAAGGAAGTCGGGGAAACCCTCAAGCAGATTATGGATAGCAGTCACCAGGGTCCGGAAACCCCTGTCGAACTGGGATCGGAGTTCGCGGATTCGGCCGACGAAAAGTTGGATGATATTTTTCAGGAGTAATCGCGATTACTAATTTCTGATACGAAGACAGGAGTTTCTAAATGGCCCTCGAGCTCGGCAAGATGCTGGTTAAAGCCGGCAAAATCACCGAGGAACAACTTCATAAAGCGCTGGAGATGCAAAAGGACGGCTCTTCCAAGCTGGGCGAGATTTTGGTTAAGATCGGGGCCGTATCCGATGAAAACGTAATCTCCGAGTTTATCGGCAAACAGTTGAATATCGGCGCTTTGAGGATAACCGATATCGAGCTGAATCCGGATATAATCAAACTCATTCCCCAAGATATCGCCAGCAAATTTAACGTAATCGCTGTCACCAAATTGGGAAAAACCCTGGTGGTGGCTATATCCGATCCGAACAATATATATGTTCTTGACGCTATTAAATTTATAACAGGATGTAATATTCAGCCGGTCATATCGCCCGAAAGTACGATTCTAAAGGCGATTGAGACTTATTATGACGATGGCGGCGCACTTAACGATATCATCAAGGATATGTCCTCCGAGTTGGAAGTTGTCGAGGAAACCGAGGAGGATTATTCAGAGCAGGATCTGCAGTCTCAGGTTCAAGATAAACCGCTGGTTAAGCTTGTGGATGGAATAATAGCTGACGCTATAAAAAAGAACGCATCGGATATTCATTTTGAGTGTTACGAAAAGCGTATCAGGGTCAGATATCGTCTTGACGGAACGTTACATGAGACCGCGCCGATACCGTTCAAATATAAATCAGCGATTATATCTCGTATGAAAATCATGGCCGATCTCGATATCTCCGAACGTCGTCTGCCGCAGGACGGTAGAATAAAGGTCAAGTTGGGCGGGGGCGGCCGGACGGTAGATTTAAGGGTCTCGGTGCTTCCCACTATATTCGGGGAAAAGGTGGTAATGAGGATTTTAGATCCCAAGTCTTTGATGGTAGATTTAACTAAATTGGGATTTCCGGAATTGTCATTGAATAATTTCGATAAGGCCATTCATAATCCTTTCGGGATGATTCTGGTTACCGGCCCCACGGGATCGGGAAAGACCACTACATTGTATTCCGCGCTGAAAACGTTGAATTCCATCGACGTGAATATCATGACTGCGGAAGATCCGGTGGAGTTCAATTTCGACGGTATCAACCAGGTGCTGGTCAGATCGGATATCGGTTTGACGTTCGCCGCGGCTTTAAGGTCGTTTTTACGACAGGACCCGGATATTGTCATGGTGGGCGAGATTCGCGACGGCGAGACAGCCGATATCGCTATCAAGGCCGCTTTGACGGGCCATCTTGTTTTCTCCACCCTGCACACTAACGACGCGCCGTCGACAATTAGCAGGCTTCTGGATATGGGGGTCCCGGGCTATCTGGTAGCCGCGTCGACCAAGCTTATCATGGCTCAGAGGATGGTCAGGAAGATCTGTTCGTTCTGTAAAAAAGAAATCCCGGTTACCGACCAGATTCTGGAATTGCTTCAGCTTCCCAAGGAAGATGCGAAGGATTTCAAGATATACGAGGGTAAGGGATGCGGGCAATGCAATAACACCGGATATTCGGGAAGAACGGGCCTGTTTGAAGTTATGCCCATTTCCCCGGCGATCGATAAGATGATTGTCGACGGGGAGTCAGTCGTGGTTATAAAGGAACAGGCGATAAAAGAAGGGATGCTCACCTTAAGAGATTCCGGTCTTGAAAAAATCAAAAATGGAATAACGACCTTAGAGGAAATTGTGGCCGAGACAACGGTGTAGATATCGGTTCAGGACCATAGAATATTGTCGATAAAATAATGGGGAGGACTTATTAATATGTTGTCATTGCGCGAACTTTTAGATGTAATGGTGAAAAGAAACGGGTCGGATTTACATATTACCGTAGGGTCCCCTCCGATTATTCGTATTGATGGGAAACTTATTAAGACCGACTATGATGTTTTGGGTCCGGATCAGACCAAGAAACTCGCTTATTCGGTTATGAACGAAAGACAGCGTCAGAAATTCGAGGAGAATTCTGAGTTGGACCTCTCGTTCGGAATTGAGCAGTTATCGAGATTCCGCTGTAACGTTTTCATGCAACGCGGAAATGTGGCCATGACGTTGAGACAAATCCCCTATAAAATACAGACTTTTAAAGAGCTTGAGTTGCCCGAGATTGTTCAGAAACTGGCAGAACTTCCCAGGGGGCTGGTCCTCGTTACAGGACCGACTGGATCCGGTAAATCGACAACTCTCGCGGCTATGATCGATAAGATCAACTCCGAGCAGAATCTCCATATCCTGACCGTTGAGGACCCGATCGAGTATCTGCATAAACATAAAAACTGCCTGGTGAACCAGCGCGAGATTCATTCCGATACTAAGAGTTTCGCCATGTCGCTAAAATACGCGTTGCGACAGGATCCGGACGTTGTTCTGATAGGCGAGATGCGAGATCTGGAAACAATGGAAGCCGCTTTGACGATATCCGAAACAGGTCACCTGGCATTCGCCACCTTACATACCAACTCGTCCGCGGAAGCGATAAACAGGATTGTGGACGTATTCCCGACCAACCAGCAGGAACAGGTAAGAGTTCAGCTTTCATTTGTGTTGCAGGGAATTATCTCCCAGCAACTCGTTCCCAAAGTGGGAGGCGGAAGAGCCTTGGCGCTTGAGATATTGATTGCTACACCGGCGGTCAGGGCTGTAATACGCGACGATAAGATTCATCAGATATATTCTCTGATCCAGGCGGGTCAGAAATTCGGAATGAGAACAATGAATCAGTCGCTACACGATTTATATATGAAGAAAAAAATCAATCAAAATGACGCCCTGGGTAGATCATCGAATGTACAGGAGCTCGAAGAGATGATTAAAAGAAATAGTTCCCAGGGAGCGGCGAGCAGTGCATTCGCCTAAAGGATGAGAGGTAGTCATGCCTGTATTCGAATATAAAGGAAAAACTCTTGGCGGCAGGCAGATACAGGGCGAGCTTAAGGCCAAAAACAGGATGGAGCTCGAGCGGTTTTTAAGGGCTAATAAAATCCTGGCGTCTTCCATATCTAAAAAGCCGGCCCAGATTCAGATCAAATTCGGCAGTGGCGTAAAGAAAATCGATATTTCTCGATTCACACGTCAGTTCGCCACCATGATATCGGCCGGATTACCCATGGTTCAGTGTCTCGAGATTCTCGGCGCACAGATGGAAACGGCTGAGTTTCGCAAGATAATAGTGCAGGTCAAGGAGGCCGTTCAGTCGGGAGCCACCCTTTCCGAAGCTTTGGGTAAACATAAGAAGGTATTCGACGAGTTGTATGTGAATATGGTGGAGGCCGGCGAAGTCGGCGGCGCTCTGGATACGATTCTGGTCAGATTAGCCCAGTACCGCGAGAAATCGGACAGGTTAATCAGGAAGGTCAAAGGGGCGTTGGTTTATCCAATCGTGGTTATGATCGTGGCAGGTGGCGTAACTTTTGCCATGTTGCGGTTTATCGTGCCGATTTTTGCCAAGATGTTTTCCGGGATGGGAGCGGAGCTGCCCGCGCCCACGGCGGCGGTTCTGGGTATCTCCAATTTCCTCCAAGCTAATACCCTTATCATATTGTTTGGGACTATAGCCACTATAATCGCGTTCCAGATAATCTTAAAAAATCCCAAGGGGCGGCTGGCTTTCGATGGTTTCAAGCTGAAGATGCCTCTGTTGGGGAGTCTCGTCAGAAAAAGCGCCATTTCACGTTTTACTCGTACTCTTGCGACATTGTTGTCGTCGGGCGTGTCCATTCTCGACGCTTTGAATATCACCGCGAAAACGTCGGGCAATATGGTACTGCAGAACGCCATTAGGAAATCGATGTTGTCTATCGCGGAGGGCGAGACAATCACCAAACCGTTAATAGAAGTCGGGGTCTTCCCGCCCATGGTTACGCAGATGATCTCGGTTGGTGAAAAGACTGGTGGATTGGACGATATGCTCTCGAAGATCGCCGATTTTTACGACGAGGAGGTTGACGCCGCGGTAACCGCGTTAACGTCGGTGATAGAGCCGATCATAATCGTGGTTATGGGAGCGGTGATCGGCGGTATATTGATTGCTATGTATCTGCCGATGTTCGATATCATCGGCCATATAGGATAAATAAACTCTTTCGGACCGCTCTTTTCGATTCCGAGAAGAGCGGTCTTTTCCATTATGGACAAACCTCTTAAATACGATCAGCCATTCGTTCTGGATAAGAATCCATGGTTTCTGATTATCAGGCTGTTTCTGGCCATTTTGCTGGCCGGATCGGCTCTTTCCTTTTTAAAACCGACTGTTTTTAACCATACTCTTATCGCTGTTTACAGCGCGTTATGTGTGATCTATTTCGCCTATAATATTTCCGCTAAAGACTTTTCCAGGGAATTTTTCGGGGGAATAGTAATCGCTCAGCTGGCATTGGAACTATTGGTGGAGGGATTGCTGGTAAACCATGTGGGGGGGAGTTTTTCGCCATTTATATTATTTTTTATCATAAGTATTGTTATTTCGGCTCTCTATTTTCACCTGTTGGGATCAATCATAGTGGCAACCCTGGCGGGCCTCCTTTATTCCCTGCCGGTTTTTTTCGATATCTCTTTTGTCTATGATCGGTTAATCGAGTCTCCAAGGCTGGCCGGGACAGGGATAACGTCCGACGAGTCATTCTATACCGTTTTTCTTCATCTTTGCCTGTTTTATTTTTTCGGGTTTATATCGGGATTCCTTGCGCAAAAACTATTCGTCACCTCTCTCGAATTAAAAAGGTTGAGACTGGAAACCGGAGAAATTCTCGAACAGATGCGCTCGGGATTTCTTACGGTGGATAAAACCGGGCAGATCGTGTATTTCAACAGGGCCTCCGGATCGATTCTGGGATTTGATCCGAAAATGGTCAGGGGACGATCTATCGACGATATCTTCGGCGATAACCAGAAGGAATTTAGAGACAGAATAAACGCCGCTTTAATAAGTATGAAGTCCGAGGATCGTTCGGAAATAAAAATTGTCAGCGCCGAAGGCAGACAAATTCCCATAGGGCTGTCTCTCTCTGTTATAAAGGACGATTTGAAAAAACAAGGGGGTGTAATCGCTGTTTTCCAGGATCTGACCGAAGCAAAAAAGCTCGAGGAACGGATGAGAACGACAGACAGACTGGCGGCAGTGGGGCAGTTGGCGGCGAGTATCGCCCATGAAATCAGAAATCCCTTAGCCTCGATCTCCGGATCGGTGGAGGTATTAAAAGACGATCTCAAACCCGACGGCGAGAATCTTCGGCTGATGGAACTCATCTTAAAAGAGACGTCGCGTTTGAACACCATTCTATACGATTTTCTCAATTTCGCGCGGATAGACAAAGGGGGATCGGGAAGATGCGATCTCGGGGTGATAATTTCGGAGGTGATCGATCTGGCCAAAGGCAACGAGGCCTGCGAATCGGTGGAGTTTTCCTGTAAGCTTCACAGACCGGTTATCATGGTTGCCGGTGGGGAAGATCAGATCAGACAGGTACTCTGGAACCTGATTCTAAACTCCTCCCAGGCGATGAATCAGGATGCGGGAAGGATCAGGATTTATACTGAGGATTACACCGACGATAAATCGGGCGATATGATCAGGCTGATTGTTGCAGATAACGGCCCGGGGATTCCGGATAACGTAAGGGAGAAAATCTTCGATCCGTTTTACTCCACCAAGCAGGGAGGCACCGGCCTGGGATTATCGATTGTGGTTCGAATTATCGATCATCTTGGAGGCAGAACCGAGGTTGATTCATCGGAGGGATCCGGTACGGAATTCGTGATTTATTTCCCCCGCGAGGTTGCCAAAAGTAAATCCGTTGAATTGCAAGAGGTTATGTGAAGCCGTAGCCGGGTCAAATCATTTTTCTAAACTATATTTTTTTCTTGACGATTGAACATATGATCAGTATATTTTATTGCAGGATACAAATGGGTTGATGATTAGACTTTTCAAATAAAGGAGGAATATCATGGCCAAGGACTTAACAGCCAGGCAACGCGAGATATTCGAGTTCATCAAGGAGATGATTCGCGCTAAGGGTCGGCCGCCATCCATAAGGGAGATCGGCGAACGGTTCGGCATACGCTCCACAAACGGTGTCAGGGCCGTTTTAGAGGCCTTAGAGCGCAAAGAGTATATCCGTCGCGACAGGTACACCTCACGCGGGATCGAGCTTTTGAAAGAGAACGACGATATGATATCGGCGGACAGGTTCCGGGAGATCCAGTGGGTTGGTCGTGTGGCCGCCGGTTCCCCCATCTGGGCCGAGCAGAATATCGAGGGCAGTTTTTTGATCGACCGCGATTTCGTGCCGGGCGAGGACGTTTTCTCGTTGAAGGTGCAGGGTGATTCCATGATCGACGCCGGCATATTCGACGGTGATTTCGTGCTGGTTAAAAAGCAGTCGATGGCCGATCCGGGGGATATGGTGGTGGCGCAGATCGGCGACGAGGCGACGGTCAAGAAGTTTTTCCCGGAGAAACGCAGGATACGATTGGAGCCGGCCAATGTCAATTACGGCCCGATCATAGTGGAGAAGAACACGCCGGGGTTTTCGATCGCCGGCAAGGTAATCGGGTTGTTGCGGAGGATGTAGGAGGCGGGGGATTTACAGCACACAAAAGCGGGGGCGTGTGTGTATCAGGATATTGAAGAATCAGTTGATGTCATAGCCCTGTTCGAGGGGGGGCGGATGCGACCGGTCCGGTTCCGTTGGAACGGACGGTCTATCAGCATAAAGCAGGTCACCGGGGCTTGGAAATCGGACGTGGGTGCGCATAAGATCCGGTATTTCGCGGTATTGGATTCATCATCCAATTTTTTCCAGTTGGCATACGACGAGCGCAACACAGCCTGGGTATTGAATAAGATATGGGTGGAGTAAACGACAAGTCGATCTGGGACGGCCACCGGGTAATTATGCATCTTGATATGGATGCCTTTTTCGCGGCGGTGGAACAGAATATCAACCCCGATCTGCGTGGACGGC
>JAZGHS010000206.1:0-19993 GCA_036481315.1 Candidatus Zixiibacteriota bacterium
CTATTTGAACCGACATATTTTTCCTATCGCGACGTTTTAAACGTCCAGATATAATTTCGGGCCGGATTTCCGGCTAAGTCTTTAAATCCTTTCGAATCGTCGCCGTTGATTTGAAATTCGTATTCGATATCCGGATAGAGGTGGAGTTTTAAAAGGAAACTGTTCGATTTGTTATCGTAAACTATATCGCCGTATCGCTTCCACATCCTCTCAGGCTTGCCGGAGATAGATACTGTCGACGGATTCATAGGCTCGGAAAATTTAATTTTCAAATCGACGAAATGTTTTACGTCGTTGCCGCCGTCGACTGGATCCACCGATAAAACTTCCGGAGAAATCTTATCCGGCGATAGAATTAAAGCGGCCATTTCGGGGATAACCGCGTAAATATCCTCGATACTTCCACAGACAATAGGATCGAACAGGACCGGCTCGGTCCCGTTACGATCGAGATACCTTAATTCGACCGTGAAAATATCCTCGGCCGTGTAAACATGGCCGAATGCGGCACCGTCAGCGCCAAGGTTGATAGTTATCTCACGGAGATCATCGACAGTATAATTGAGATCGGATTCGCTAATCCGCTTCTTTTTCAAGGTCTTCTCGAAAAGCTCTCTCGAAACCGACTGTCCGCCCTTCAGCCGAATTTGATTCCTCAGGGCATTGCCGATGTCTTTCGATTGCCCTTTTGCTTTACCATTGCAATCGAAATTTAGAACTAAATATCTCGATTGCCCCCAAACCGTTTGGGGAATGAAAACCAACGCAGCCAGGGCTAAAAATAGCGTATGAATTAACTCTCTTCTCACATGGGTAATATATCGGCCTTGATCGGAAAAGTCAATCGAGCTGTGCCAGGAGCTTTTGAGCGGGCTGTCTATTTAAAAACGGTATATATTCAGCGACAATTTTAATGAAATCGGCCTTGAATTCTTCTCTCACCGGCATGGCGGCGGGAATAGTCATCTTCAACGGGTTTATGTATTTGGCGTCTTTCCTGACACGGTAATCGAGATGGGGACCGGTGGTTTCTCCGGTATTTCCAACATATCCTATTACCTGTCCCTGGACGACATGACGTCCCTTTTTTATACCCCTGGCGAATTTGCCAAGGTGTCCGTAGCAGGTGACCATATTATCTGAGTGTTTGATCTCGATATAATTACCGAAGCCTCTTTTTACACCCTTAAAGAGAACATAACCCTCTCCCGAGGCAACTATAGGAGTGCCGGTTGCAGCGGCATAGTCGACCCCCAGGTGCGGACGGTAGATTTTCCTAATCGGGTGTAAACGACGATAAGAGAATTTAGAGGAAATACGCCTGTAATTCAAAGGTGATTTCAGAAGCGATTTTCTTAAAGAATAACCGTACTCATCAAAATAATCTCGGTGTCCGTCGGGATCGGTATAGAGAAAAGCGCGATGAGGAGTACTGTCGAGAACGTACTCGGCGGCCAGAATATTACCGGTTTTCACGAAAGCCCCGTCCTTTTTGAAAACCTCGAAGGCGATTTTGAAAGAATCCCCGATCCGGGGTTCGGTGAGAAAATCGATTTCCCAGCCAAAAACATCGGCCATATCGAAAAATATCTCCATATCTGGCAGCAGGGGCACCAAGGCGTCCCACAAAGTCGTCTCGATTTCTCCTCGCACGGTTTTAACCTGGCGTTCCAGGCCGACCTCTTTCACCGATTCGATATAATTGTCGCCGTCGCGGTCCAGGCGATATCTCTTCCAATCTCCGGTTGTGTATTCGAACGCCACTACGCTGTCTTCGGGACCCATAAAAATCCGGAATGTATCCCCCGGTTGAGATTTTCTGAGATTGAACATTTGAGAGAAGCGCGACGTTATTTCCGCCACGGAAAGATGGGACAATTCCAGGTTCAAAAGCTCGGCGTAAAGGCTTGAGTTTTTCGAAATGCTGCCCTTATGGATGGCGGCTATTTCGATCGTTTCGACAGGTTCAGGTTCGATGGTTGTACCGGCTTTCGAAGTGGGGTCTTCGATCGGCGGATTACCGACATAGAGGACAAACGTGAACGCGATCATCCCGATTATTATCGATACCGTGGCGAACGCCGTGCGGAACCGCTCGCTTTTTTTCGGCTTACCGTTTATTATTTCCAACTCTATTCCTCTCCGAATATTTCGGCCTGGAAAACGTAAAGCTCGGTTTTATCGCTTTCCCACGCGTCCAGCGGCAGACCCGCCTTCAGGCATGTCTGTTCTAAGAACTTCTTTTTATCCCAATTATATTCAACCGGGACCTGGGGAAGCAACACGCCTGAATTCATTCCCTGCCGGATATAAAGGCCGTCTCTGCCGACCTCCACGGCCTCCGGGTCGCTTATTCTCTTCATCGGCGTTAAAACCGAAATCTCAATATCGAGGAGTTCCAGCTCCTCTTTTTCAACCGCCGGAAAGCGGGGATCCGAGAAGGCCGCTTCACGAGCCATCTTCGCGATTATCTTATGTAAAGGCTGATCTGCCATGAATGTCCCGATGCATCCTCGAAGCCTGCCTTGTTTATTCAGGGTGACAAAAGCTCCCAGTTGTTTTGTTAGCGGCGGGGAAATTTCCTTAGAGAATTTAATTTCGGTCATATCGAGCTTGGAGGTTATCGATTTACGGGCGATATCAAGCAGGGTCTTTTTATCTGTGGTAGATAGTCCAAATTCAGCTCCCGTACCGGGGCTATCCTGAATCTCGGCTTCGTCGATATCGAGTTCGTAAACCTCCTCGGAATCGTTTTTATAGATCAATACCGAGAGATACCCGACAACGCTCGATTTATCCCCGGAGGTATCCCCGGAATCGCCATAGCCGGTTATTTCCACGGAATTCGCGCCCAGCTTTTCGGCGGCGATCATGGCCGACACGATCGGTCCGCCACCGCAGGCTTCGGTTTTACGCGACGCCAGATCTCCGGACAAACCTTTATAATCGAAATCCCGTACTCTATCGATTACCCCCGAATCCAGTCGCTTAGCCATATCCGAGTCATGAAAGTGCGAGAGATCGGATGAGGCCACTATGAGAACATCATCACGCCCCTTAATCGCGGACGCCAACGCATTTCCAAGGGCTTCGCAGGTTTTATAATCCTGATCGCCCATCATCAAAGCGGCAAGTGTGAAATCGCGCAAGGTGGTTTGTAGAAAAGGAAGCTGTACCTCCAAGGCATGCTCCGAACGTTGCCCGGATGTAAGATGACCCGTATTTGATATTTCTATGATGTCGCTACCCGACGCAATCTTCTCGGTGAGTTCACGATCTACGGGGATCTGTCCGAACGGGGTGGAGTAGGCCTTACCCGCGAACGCGGAAACGCCGTCAAAACTTATTGTATGAGATGGTGAGATGACAATCACCGTGGAGTATTCTTCGCCTTCTAGGATTTTGTATCCCTTCGCCGCTATGAGGCCGGAATAGACGTATCCTGCATGGGGCGAGATGATCGCTATGGGTCTGCCGGCAATTACTGGTTTCGGCGCGGCGTAGAATTGCCCGGCTATCATTTTGGCCAGTTCCGACGGTGAATCCGGATAGAATTGCCCCGCCACCGCCGGCGGCCTTACGTATGTCGTATCCGAATCGCTCATATTACCGCCCGTCACTAAATTCCCACCGGCCCAAAAAATGGCTATTAACAAGACCGGTAAATTTTTCATAATCAACACCTGTATCGATTCTAATACCGAATGCAGGCAAAGTCAAGCAACATCGAAACATACACTTTTTTGTCGGCAGAAAAATGATGTCTTTGCCTTGAAACTCCTGTAATCCGTTTAGATTAAACGATTCTATTTTACTTTACTTGTCCGCTACGGAATGTTATTATCAATAATAATATTATCAATCCACTTTCGGGAAGAGCTCCTGATACGGATAATTACCCTTATCCTCAATGGAGGAGGCTGAAATGAAATATTCGATAATGGTTTTTAGAGTGATCGTTTTGGTGTGCTTCTGTATTGCAACGACGGATTATCTCTTCGCGTCAAATGGACAGGATGCGATTACGGCGAGGATAACGGTCCCTAATTATGAAATCACGACTACCTCGCTGGGTCAGGAATTAGCCGTCGATGATTTTGGGTATCTCATGATCCCGGGAAAACCTAAATTGCCGTCGCGGATATTCGCCATAGCGATCCCCCCCGGTACCGAGGTTGCGAATATCGATTTCATTTTGGGCGAGGGATTAGTCCTTTCCGGAAATTACAGGATAGCGCCGGTTCCTTTACCGAGGGTAATCGGAGATGAAGATCCCGCGATTTACGAACAAGAAAGACAAATCTACGACGAAAACTATAATTCGGTTTACGGCAGCGACGCGATCTATCCGAAAAACAATGTGGAATTTGTCCGAAACGCCGGTTATAGGAAATACAACCTTGTTGATATTCAGGTTACCCCTTTCTCATATCGCCCTATCTCCGGCGAGCTTGTTTATTACCCCGATATAACCGTTGATGTCGAATATAAATCCTCGGATCGGCTCGATACGCCAGTTGTTGATGATTTGGAGAGAACCGAACGAATTGCCGAGGAGATAATTGTCAATTACGATCAAGCCCGAAACTGGTATCCGCGCGATATGATTCTCGACGAGGATTATCACAATTTCGTGATTATTACGATAGAGACGTTGGCATCATCGATCTCCCCTCTTGTCGATTGGGAAACGCAAAAGGGTCGAAATGTCGAGGTCGTAACTACCTCCTGGATCAATGATAATTACACAGGCTACGATCTGGCCGAGAAAATCAGGAATTTCCTTCGGGATAAGTACCCGTCGAGCGAGTGGGGTATAGAGGATGTACTCATCATCGGGCATTACGATAGCGTCCCGATGCGTCGGACATATCTGGATTTAGGTTACGGTCAGCCCGAAACCGATTACTATTACGCGGAGCTTTCGTTGCCAGACGATCAATCCTGGGATGAAAACGGGAATGGTCTTTACGGCGAGGAAACCGATTTCAACGATTTCTATACAGAGGTTAATGTCGGTAGAATCCCGTGGAGTGACGCTAATACCGTCCGGAGTATCTGCGAAAAATCTGTAGCCTATGAGCAGAACAACGATCGATCGTTTAAAAAGAACATCCTTTTGTTGGGCGGTTTTTTCTGGGATGACGATCCCAATCCGCGCACCGATTGCGCGGTACTGATGGAAGCGATAGTCGATCAGCCGTGGATGGACGAATGGACCATGACCCGGATGTACGAATTGGGCTATTCTAATTACCCTATGGATTATGACCTGTGGAACAGCAATGTACGCTCTGAATTGTCTACCGGTACCTACGCTATCGTAAGTTATGCCGGACACGGATCGCCGACATCGAGCCATAGATATCACAATGGTATGCCGGCATTCATCTCATCGAGCGATAGCTATTATCTTGACGATAATTACCCGGCAATCATGTTTGCCGACGCCTGCAGTAATTCGGATACCGATTACCTGAACATAGGTCAGGCGATGCTCCGACGCGGGAGCGTGGGATTTTTAGGGGCGACGAAAGTCGCCCGCGGATGCCCTGCCTGGGACGATCCCATGGACGGTTCCAGTCAATCGCTCAATTATTTCTTCACGACGGCGCTAACGTCCGGCGAGTATACGCTGGGTCAGGCGCATCAGAGGGCTTTACGTATTATGTACCAATACGGTCTCTGGATAAATGTAAAATATGAAACATTCGAATGGGGCGCTATCTGGGGCAATCCGGATCTTTCCATGGCCCCGGCTTCTCAACGTGCCCTCAGTATTTTATTCCCGGACGGACTGCCCGAATATGTCGAGCCGGGTGAGGAGACATCTTTTATAGTCCGCATTGAGGGCGGCGGTGAAAGCTATTTGCCAGGAACCGGTGATCTTTACTATCGGTTTGATGATGGGAGTTTTTCATCAGCGGATTTGATACCGCTTGAAAACGATCTGTTTATCGCCACGTTGCCCGCCTCCGATTGCGAGGCCATTCCGCAGTTTTATATAAGCGCGATGGGGGATCAAGGCACTCAAGTTGTGAACCCGGCTGACTCGCCGGATTCATATTATAGTTCGAATGTAGGGGAATTACTTGAAATAATGAACGATGAATTCGAATTCGATCAGGGATGGCTTACCGACGGCGACGCGATCGCAGGCCATTGGGATCGGGGAATGCCATTCGGAGGAGGAGAACGAGGAGATCCGCCAACTGATTACGATGGCTCCGGGCAATGTTATCTTACCGGTAACGAGCGCGGTGATTCCGATATCGATGGTGGTTATGTTTTCCTGACTTCGCCGCGGATTAACCTTACAAACGCGGAGCATGCGATAATACGATATGCCCTCTGGTACACGAATTATTTCGGCGATACCCCGAGCCAGGATCTATTCAAGACTTATATCTCCAACAATGATGGCGATACATGGCGCCTGACCGAGACGATCGGACCGGGAACGGCCGGAGGATGGTTCGAGCATACGATTAATGTAACGGATTTCGTTGAACCGACAAGTTTAGTGAGGGTGATGTTCGAGGCCTCCGATCTTGGAGGGGGATCGGTTGTAGAAGCCGGTATCGACGAGTTCAAGGTTGACAGATTAATCTGCCAGCCGACTTTAGCTGACGATAAACCGGAGAACTTGCCCGGCGATTTCGCGCTTTTGGGAAGCTATCCCAACCCGTTCAACGCCCGCGCGATTATCAGGTACGCCTTACCGCAAGTATCGGATGTAACAATTGAGATATACGATCTTCTGGGCCGTCGTGTGGAGACCCTGGTGGACGGCCAAAAGCAAGCCGGATATCATCATGTTACCTGGAACGCCGATAATTTCTCATCTGGAGTGTATTTCTATAGAATACAGGCAGCCGATTTTTCGGATACGCGACGGATGTTGTTGTTGAAGTAATATTGTATAGTTGTGTTGTCTTTTTCCCGTAATAAACCGTACGCGGTGTTAGGTATCTAGTCTAAAACCATATCTTCAAATATAGATATGTCCATCTTTATGTATCCCTTTCAGATTTTTTGGCTTTTTTGTCCGAATCCCGTTGACAGAATATATGATTTTCTGGTATAAAAACTACCAACCTTAATTTAGAGAATTGGAAGGATGAGGAATGAGACAAAAAACAGATGAAAACTGCAGCTACTTGCGGGGATCGATCCTCGCGGTTATGTTATTGGCGCTGATTCTGCCATCTTTCGCGGAAGCCAATGAAATAGGTGAAGGGATCAATCTTGGCGGTAATATGCGGTGGCGTATGGAGGTCGACGGCAGAGATTTTAATAACGCTACAAACATGGATGAAACCTCGTTGCTAAGAAGCCGTGTATCATTGGCGATAACATCCATTGAAAACACGAAGGTATTTTTCCAGATTCAGGATTCGAGGAATCTGGGATCGAACTCGTCGGGATTGACTAATGATACGAATCTCGGAGTTCACCAGGCATACGTGAAACTTTCCGATTTCATCGCGCGGGGGTTGTCATTTCAAGCGGGGAGATTCGAAGCACCATATGGCCGCCACAGGCTGATTGGCAACGTCGGCTGGAGCAATGTGGGCCGCACCTTCGATGGCGTTCGATTAAGCCGCAGCGGCCGATCGTATAAGGCCGATATCTTCTGGTTGAAAGTGCTGGAACGAAACTTTAATAAAGACCAGAGGATTCTGGGCGCTTATAGCATGTTCATGGAGGACAAACTGCACCTCTTCGTAATCTACGATTGGGATCAGTTAAAGACTACCCCGCCCGATTTCGATCTGGCCAGATATACTTTTGGGTCGTTTTTCAAACACAGCTTGCCGAATAATATCGGGATGATGTTTGACGCTGCCCTGCAGACAGGCTCTCAAGGCGCGAATGATATTTCGTCATGGATGTTCGCCGGCGATTTTTCGTACAAGATCGGTACTCGTATAAATAAAATCGGATTCGGTTTCGACGTTACGTCCGGGGATGACGATCTCGGTGATGACGAGATTAAATCATTCAATAACCTCTACTACACGGGCCATAAGTTCAGGGGATTTATGGATTATTTCGTCGGAACATCGCAACGGGGTTTGATGGATATAATTTTTCGCGGTACTTTTAAGCCTCGGAAGAAATGCACCATGCAGATTGATATTCACCATTTCCAGACCATACAGGATTATGTTAACGCCGACGGAGATGATACCAAGGCTATCGGACAGGAAATAGACATAACCCACAAATATAAATGGGAAAAAGGTCTTGGTATACAGAGCGGGTTGTCGATATTCATGGCGTCCGATGATTGGTTTCCGGATGCTGATAACGCTTACTGGATTTATACGATGATAACGGCAGGCTTTTAAGTAAACGGATATTTGCGGCTGCCGTTGAGATTAGTAGCTCAAGGCAGGGACTTGCAAGGCTCCTGACAAATACATATCGCAATAATCGTCAGGAGCTATCAGCTCCTGATCTACTGGAAAACACCGTAGTTCGAGAGCTTGTCTGCCGACAGGTTGAGATTAGGAGTAAGAGCGGTTGACATGATAAGAATCTCGTGTTATATTGCATGTAATAATTGCTGGAAACGTTATTGATTTTGGGTGATTTAAAATGTTCGATTTTTATAATGAAAAAAACGGTATAAAAGTGAGGCAAATCGCGATGAATAGTACCTTAAGATACACATTAGCGGTTGTGTTTGCCGTGATGACCTGTTTATTAAGCTGCAACCGAAATCCCGCTTCCTCGGATGGGAATCAACTCGAATTGTTATCGTCGTCTTTGTTCTCCGGGCCGTATTATTCCATAGAAGTGGAAGGCGATTACGCTTATTGCGGAGCGGCCGGTTCATTTCAAGTAATCTCGCTGGCCGACAGGGCAAATCCGGTTTTGGTCGGCGGGGTATCGATGCCCAATTCTATCTATTATATGGATGTGGAAGGAAACTACGCTTACCTGGGCGCCAGAGAAGACGGTATGATCATCTGCGATATATCTAATCCTGGAAATCCCAGAATCGTCGGTAATTGGGATATCTCATGGGGCTCTACCGGGGAAGTTAACCAAGTTGGTATAGTAGGAAATTACGCAATTGTCGCCAACGATAACTATGGTCTCCAAATAATCGATATCAGCGATCCCGCTGATCCCGTCAAAGTCGGGAATTATAATGAAGACGGATTTAGGCCTATCTATTTTTATCTTTCCGGGGATTTTATGTATGTCGATGGCCCGGACGATTTTATTATAATTGATATTTCAGATCTTTTAAATCCTGTACGCGTCGGAAACTTTGGTTCCAGATATGGCATGATAGCCGGAAATGGCGAATATTTATATCATGGCAGAAACTTAACATATCTGGACATTTACAGTTTGGCGAATCCTGTTGAGCCGGTATTGATTAGCAGCCTGGAGGGTAGTTTTGGATGGTTTTCAATCACCGGCGATTATATCTACGCAACCGAATCGCCGTACTTATCCGATGGGAATGTAACGATTATTGACATAAGCGATCCTGCCAATCCATTTATGGCTGGGAGTTATTCCACTCCAAACCATGCCGATCGTATTTTAGCGAAGGAAGACTATTTATATGTATACGATTATCATATTGATGAAATTGGAGAACTCTTTATAGCGAATATTCTTAATCCGGTATTGCCTGTTGAACTAGGCAGTTATACTCCCGCAGGCGGAGCGACGGATGTATTTGTTTTCGATGATATCGCCTTCGCTGTTGGCAATTACGGTCTTCATGTAGTAGATGTTAGCGACGAGAGAAACCCTGTAGATATGGGGCATTTTGAAATCGGAGAATTCGGGTCAATCGTTGAAGTTTCCGATAACTACATGCTAGTTGTCGGTGAACGCACTCCTGGTCTGCAAATCTATGATGTTTCAAATCCTAGTGATCCTATATTCTTGGGAAGTTATGGCGAGAATAATGAATCCGGTTATTATGATATTGACGTAAACGGGAACTACGTATTCGCGGCAGGCGGAGAAATCGGACTCCATATCCTGGACACAAACGATCCTTCATCGCCTACGCTAATAAATCAGATAGACAGTATATTTGCGGTATACACACGGGAAGATTATTGTTATACTGCTGGCCCCGGATCAAAATTGCGGATCTTCGATATCGCTGATCCGTCAAATCCCATATTACTCGGGGAGCACGAAGGTTCTCCAATTTTATCTGGAAGAATTATCGGCATGATTGTCGTTGATCAAATCGCGTATATGCCTTTACCTTCTTATGGCGGTGTGAAGATATTCAACATCGCGGATCCCGCGAATCCGACGTTAATAGGAGAATATGATTCCATGATTTCAAATGATATCGGATTTTTCGCTGCGGATGATCGTGTTTATATTCCCATGCTTAACGATGGTTTACACATTATCGATGTAAGCGACCCGGCAAATCCGGTACTTGACGCTGTTATAGAATGTGGTTTTTATACATATGGCGTTCATGTCGTGGATGATATGGTATATGTTGCCGATGCTTCATCGCTTCAGATATACAGGTATAAGTGGTAAGCAAACGGGATTGTGATACTCCCCTACATCCTGAACAAATACTGAAACTTGGCGAAGAATTGACGTGACGTCAGGGTCATTTCGCCGGAATCGTTGATATCGGTGTAATCGACAGTGGAGCCGATATAAAATATCGTGAACGGATTGAGCTTGTAGCTTAAAAGCGGATCGATATCGAAATTCTCGTCGAAATCGTTGTATTGCAAAACCAATCGTA
The DNA here is from genome assembly GCA_036481315.1 of Candidatus Zixiibacteriota bacterium. Taxonomy (GTDB): domain Bacteria; phylum Zixibacteria; class MSB-5A5; order UBA10806; family UBA10806; genus JAZGHS01. The sequence goes on from JAZGHS010000206.1 coordinate 10,763, forward strand.
AGAATATCTCCCGGTTGAATTGATAATTGATTCTTGTACGGTAAATATATCCTTTGAATAGTTCGACATCGTTATCCTGCCGTTTCAACGATGAGAAACGATAGACCTGCTCGATTTTCAAACGCGATGTCGCCTTGATATCGACCCAGATTGCAAAATTGAGACCGTCGCCCACAACCGGGGGATCCTCGTTACGCGCTATAAACTCGCCTGTATAATAATTGAATCCGGCCTGCACCGGTTCGCTGAAATTGCTGCTGATATTCAACTCTAATCTGTTCATTTCGGGTAAGTCCACGCCTCTGAATATCTCCTGAGTGTAGATATGGCTCAAATTCGCGCTCGTTTGCGCTTTGAGCATCGCCCCGAGATAGGTAACCAGCCAATGATCCTTAAACTCACCTCTGGAATTCCAGACACGGCCGTAAACAAATCCGGTCTCGATGTTATCGAAAAGCCTGTTTTCCGGATAAAAATCATAGCCACTCCAGAGTTCGGCTTCCCTGTGATCGTTTCTGGTGATAAATCCATTATCGGCCCTGAAACCGGGGCTGGTATCACGTAAATCGAGATCGAAACCCCAGTTCCTGCTATGACGTTCGATACTTGCAGAAAACGAATGCCCGCTGAACGATTCGCCGTCATAAGCGACCGTATATTTGCCGTCGTCGAAAAAGGTTTGGTCGATATCGGCCGTTAGCAGGGTATCGTCAGGCTCTCCCGAATGCGATCCGACAACCTGTGCCTCGATTCTGTATTTTTCCTTAAATCGAATATTACCGTCGATACCATAAACAGAGTTTGATCCGCCGGACTCGAACCGCCGATCGCTGAAGATAGCCCCGAGGCTCGAGCTTCCACCCAGCGTATGTTTGTATCTTACGATGTTCGAATAACTCTTGCCCGCGTCCACAAAACCGCTTCGCTCCTCTAACGGCACTATAATAGGCGAGTTCTGGTCAACAGCTCCCATGTACGCGAAATTGGAGCTTCCCTCGCGACGGATCAGTTTGGCGGCGAACTGCGGATCATTGATGGACCGGGTGTAAACGACATTAACCCGCGATTCGAAAAGATCGCCCCCCTCTTGAAAGAACGGTCTCTTCTCTGGGTAAAACAGGGCGAACGCCTCATTAACATCGATTTGCGTGGCATCGGATTCCACCTGACTGAAATCGGGATTGACCGTGGCCTCGGCGGTCAGGCTCGACGTTATAGAATAGCGAATTCCCAACGACGCTTCACCATCGGTATCTTGATTCTCCAGACCCGAATCTATATTATTTTCGTCCCGTAATTCGGCAGATTGAAATCCTATAACCGACGGCAGCAATTCGAAATTCTTCCCTGGCTTGATATTCTCAATACCGGTGATAGTCCCGAACTCGCAGGTCATGCAATTCGAGTTATCGTCTACATATGCCCATGAGCTTGTAGAACGGCTTTCCCTCGGGCGTGTTCGCCAGAATGTCGCTCTCCATTCCTGGACCGGTTTATCGGGGAATCGGATGCTGGCGAAAGGCAACGCAATCTCGATCTGGTAGCAGGAATCGGTGACTATACCCCGCGATTCGAAAATCAAGTCGAACCCGATATCCTCCCCTGCCGAAGTTACCTGGCGGCCATCGCCCTGTAACCCTTTAGGATTACAGAATATTTCGTACGACCAGGCGCCCTCGCCATAGGTATCGAAAATCATTCCCATATAGTCGTCCGACCAGATCCGGTCGCGGTCGCTCCATGACGAGCGTATCGATGTCGGATCGGGGTCATGGCAGATGAAAGCGATATAGAGATTGTCGTCGTCGTAGGTGAGCATAACCTCGGTTTCGACCGGGGCTTTGTCGCCGTTGTTGGGGAATTGTTCGGCGAAATTGGTGGCGCGGTTCAATCCCTGCCATCCGGAATCGTCCAACATCCCATCGATTACTATTGAGCCATTGAGCCGGGCGACGTTATAGGTTGGTTTTACATTGGGCACAAATGAACTATCGGCGGAAGACCTTAGAGGAAAAACCAACCACATTGCCAAAACGGCCGGCAACATTTTACTCATGGGCGAACGCATACTCATCTGTAAGTTACGGAAACGATCTTGAAAAAGTTGCGTCGAGCGGAAACAAATTTCAACCGCCTGATCAATCGAACTGCTTGGTAAACAAGGGCATGAGCCATTCGATCCCGAGGGTCATTACCGCGGTTACGATTATCCCGGAGATAATTACTCCTACCATAACCGCCAGCATGGAGCGCTTGAAATCGAGCTTGAAAAGCCAGGCGGCGAAACTACCGGTATAAGCGCCGGTAATCGGAAGCGGTATGGCCACGAAGATCGCCACTCCCCAGAACCCATATTTTTCGATTAAATGAGCGGTTTTACGACGCACCCGTCTTTCGAACCAATCGAAAAGGCCCTTGTAAATCGAAATGCCGTAAAAGAGTTTGTGGAGAGTGTTTAGGAATACAAATACCATGGGCCCCACAAGGAAATTGGCGGCTACGCATCCTATATAACTCAGCCAGATTGGATAACCGCTTAAAAGGGCATAAGGTATACCGCCGCGCAGTTCGGCGATGGGCAGAAGTGAGAGAATTAACGCGTAAGCGATATCGGGCATTTAAAGCTCCGGTTAGATTTTGAGAGTGGATTTTAAGGCCAAATGGAGATCATGTCAACATATTCGAATACGGAGAAGATTGTTTTCAACTAAATGGGAATACCCGCGTATTAAAGAGTAAGCCTCGGCCGTACTGTAGGCATGGCCGAGGCTTGGGGATATTAGTGCCGATCGAAACTATGATGTTTCGATGGTTGATAGGTGGGAATTTTTATAATAATCAATAAATTCAGATTTATATCCGGAGTTTCCTTTGTTGGTATGTACTTTAAATAGTCGCCTCAAGAAACCTCCACCCGCTTCGTGCATTGAAGATCTTTAATGTAGCTGATGGTAAATAAAGGCATAATATTTTATTGTCAATAGAAATCTAATGATCGCATGGTTAATTTTGAAAATATTATTTTATTGATGAAAATAAACCCGATTTTCATAGAGGAATGTGAAAATGTTTACACAATAATTCGGTTTTTTTATGGGTCTATTTTGGGATGTTTGAAAATGACATTTCGCCTGGTTGCCGAATTCTCAACCTATTGAAAATAAACGATTTTCCAGCTGTTGTCGGGTTGTAGTTTCAACTGCATTTTGGTGTAAACCATATGGTCTATCGTGCGATCGATAAAGGAGACCTCCACCTCCGCGGTGCTGTCGGATTCGAAAGACTCGTTTACCAGAATCTGCTGGTTCATCCATCGTAATCTGGTAGGCCCCTCGCCCAAAAGCGATCGGATTGTCTTATCGCGGCTCTCGGCCAGAACGATCGCGGAATCCTCCGGCGACATCTCGGCCATACGCGCGGTCACATAAGTGTCGATATCGAGGTTTTTGATCACCCCCAGGGAATCCGATACCATCACCGCCTCGATAAAAGCGAATACGGTATCTTTGGGATCGGGCCGTGACGAGCAGGCCAGGAAAACGACACAAAAGATCATTAGTTTTCGCATAAGAGAATCATACTTTCTGATGGGTTAGGAAGCAAGGGAAAATAAGAGGGGGCGTAAGTCGTAGGTCGGGCTTTTGGATAGCCGCACCCGGATAAAACCCGACCATTCTGGATTCCCGATCAGGTCGGGAATGACAAAGAGACCAATTTATTGGCCGCGGGTCGCCCAATTGGGATTAGCAATAACCCCTTGACAATATGGTGATTCGGGGCGATATTATATGTTGTAATACGTATCTGTGATATGCACTTTCGATTTTGGTTGCAATAAAATAGCAATGCGGTTGATACGTATGCGAATATAATAAATTTTCCGATAAGGGGAATATTATGAAACAGTATTTACCGGTCAGACTTAATATCGCAATCATAATTGCCATAATCATTTGCGCTGGTACGGGGAACGTCACGGCTCAGAACGTGGAGTATGTCGGTTCGACGTTATGGAGCGGAATAAAGAACGCCGTAACAGTCGGTGATTATGCCTACTGCGCATATTCAAACGGTTTGGTTATCATGAATATTTCCGACCCGGAGGATCCGGTCTTAATTAATAAGCTTTATCTGACATATGGCCCGCGAGTGATTGAGGCCGCCGATGAAATATTATATTTAGCCGGGAGCGCGGTAGATTTACAAATATTCGATATCGGCGATCCTGAAAATCCCGTTCAACTTGGAGAATTAGAAATCGAATCCGGCGTATTTGATATGGATGTACTTGGAGACTACGCTTATGTCGTCTTATCCGGATCCAGATTGGATATCATAAACGTCTCCGATCCTTCGTTTCCACAGTTAACCGGAAGTCTCGATCTTCTTCAGCAGAGTTTCGGAATATTCGTTGACGGTAATTACGCCTATATTACTTATCCGGATTACGGGATTGGGATTATAGATATTTCTGATCCATATAATCCGATAAATATAGGGAATAATGATACGCAGGGGAGGGCCAGGGGTATTTACGTTCAAGGCAACTACGCTTATGTCGCCGACGGCGAATCCGGGATTCAGGTCGTTGATATCCTCGATCCGGCGAATCCTACTATAGTAGGCAATTATTCGGGTATGAACGGCGCGATGGATATTATCGTTTCCGGCGATTATGCTTTTGTAGCGGATCTATATCTGGGACTTCAGATTTTAGACGTCACAGACCCGGCGAATCCTATTTACGCAGGCGGTAACCCCGAGCTGGCCGAGACAATTTTCATATCAGACAATCGCGCGATTATCACCTACATGGATTCTGTGAGTGATTCCAAACTCGCTATTATTGATATCTCAGATGTGACAAATCCATCCCTGTTAGGACGCTATGATCCTCCGAGCTTCATTTTGGATACGTTTATTTCAGGCGATTATGCCTTTATGATAGCAAACAATCCGGGGATTCTCTATATATTCGATCTCACGGAAGGATCAAATCCGACCGTAATAGGTGAATACGATGCTATAGGTAGCGCATTGGATGTTTTCGTGAGAGGCGATTACGCGTATGTGGCGAGGTATTCTCAGGGTATAGAAATAATAAATATCGCCGATCCCGCGAATCCCTTATTCGCCGCGAATTTCAACTATACGGATCTTTTGGTTTTCGATGTCTTCGTTGCGGGCAATTATCTTTATGCGTCCGCCGGCGATAATGGACTGTTGATTATTGATATATCGGATCCCGCGAATCCGGTTCTGACAGGTAGCAACGATGAACCGGTTGCTGCTAGATGTGTTTATGTTTCTGGTGATTATGCCTATGTAGGCAATTATGTAACAGGACTTAGTGTCATTAACATTTCAGATCCCGAGAATCCGGTATTTTCCAGTCAATATAATACCGAACATTATCTAAAGAGCGTATACGTTTCGGATGGTTATGCCTACCTTGCCGCGGACCAGTTTGGACTCATAGTTGTAAATGTAACCGATCCCTCAAGCCCAGAAACGGTCGGAGGTTATTATTTGGGACATAGGGTAAACGACGCATGCGTCCGCGATAATTACGCCTATCTCTCAACCGGGTCTCATGGTGTTTTTATTTTAGACGTCGCTGAACCTTCGAATATGACCTTGGCTGGATACTATCAAACGCCCTGCTATAGTTACGCATCGTCAATTAGTAGCGAATACGTCTATGTTGCCGATGCGGTTTCTTATCTGTTTCTCCGCTTCGTCGAGGGAGGCCCCTGCGGCCATTACGTAATCGGCGATTTTAACGGCAACGAGACTTTCAATATCGCTGATGTTATCGAGGCATTCTCCAGGCTCAAAACCGGATCGCCCGATGCGGAATTGCTCTGCGATTGCCTGCAAGACGGTAACGAATGGGCTGCAGCTATGGATGTCAACAACTCATGTTCGTTTAACGTCGCCGATGTAATTGCCGCTTTCTCGAAACTCAAGATCGGTTCGCCGGAACTGGAACCTTGCGAGCATTGCCCGCCGATTCCGTAAGACAACATAGTTGGATTTAACCTCGCTATGACAAACAAAAACCCGACCTACGCCCGAACCTCTCCGAGTATCCCCACCATCCCATCATGTATCAGCCCATTCGATGCCACAAGCTCGCCTTTGTAAATATCGTACCGATCGCCTGAATATGACGTCGCCTTACCTCTGGCCTCCTCTACCAGCAATATCCCCGCGGCGATATCCCAGGGCGATAGTTTGAACTCCCAGAAACCATCGAAACGCCCGCAGGCGACATAAGCCAGATCGAGAGCCGCGGCCCCGGCGCGACGTACCGCCCGGGCCTTCTTGTAAAACGCCGTGAACTCTTTGAGATTGTCATCGTCGGTCTCACGGATATCATAGGGGAATCCTGTGGCCAGAAGGGAATCGTCGAGACTCTCCGTTTTGGAAACGTGAATCTGTTTGCCGTTTAAGAACGCTCCCTTGCCCGCCTCCGCCGTGAAGCATTCGTCGAGATTGGGATTGTATATGCACCCCGCGATAATTTCTTTCCCCTTCAATAATCCCAGTGATACGCAGTATACCGGCAGACCGTGAGCGTAGTTCGTGGTGCCGTCTAAAGGATCGACCAGCCAAAGATACTCGGAATCACCCTGCGCCTCGGTGCCTTCTTCAGCCTTAAAAGAGTGATTCGGGAAGTTCGTTTCAATGATCTTCCTGATCAGTTGTTCGGATCTACGGTCGGCTTCGGTAACAAGATCAACTTTGCCTTTCTTCTCGACCAAAAGCTCCGACTTTCGCATCTCCAGTACCAGCCGTCCCGCCTCCCTGGCCGCCTGTTCGGCGATTATTAAAAACTCGCTCATGCCACCTTTCCCGCTATCTCCTGATCTTTATACTGAAGCTGATACAGACGATGATAAATTCCACCCGCCGCCAGAAGCTCGTTGTGTGTGCCGATCTCCTTGATCTGCCCCTTGTGCATTACGATTATCCGATCGGAATTCTGAATGGTCGAAAGTCTATGCGCTATCACTATCGACGTTCTTCCTTTCAGGAGCTTCTCCAACGCCAGCTGAATCAGAATCTCGGTTTCGGTATCCACCGACGATGTCGCCTCGTCCAGAATGAGAATTTTAGGGTCGAACGCCAGCGCCCGGGCGAAGGCCAGAAGCTGTCTCTGTCCGAGGGAGAGGTTCGAACCTCGCTCCATGAGAACGTAATCGATTCCGCCTTCGAGCTTGTTAACGAAAGTATCGGCGCCGACAATACGCATAGCGTTCTTAATTTCATCTTCGGTAATATCCTCGTTTCCCAGCCTAATGTTCCTGGCTATATCGCCGGAAAACATGAATATCTCCTGTAGAACAAGAGCGAAGTTGTTTCTGTAATCTTTCAGCGATAAATCCCTGATGGAAACGCCGTCGAGTTTAACGTCGCCTTTCTGAAAATCATAGAACCGTAAAAGCAGACTGATAAGGGATGTTTTACCGGCGCCGGTAGCTCCCACAACAGCGATACGCTCGCCCGGTTCGATTTTCAAATTGATATCTCTAAGCACCCACTCCTCGTCGTTATAGGCGAACCAGAGGTTTTCGAACTCCAACGATCCTTTTACGGACGGTAATAGTACTGGTGATTCGGGATCGACAATATCCGGTTTCTCGTCTAATAGTTTAAAGATCCTCTCCAGCGAGGCCATTGCCTGCTGAAGGATATTGTATTTCTCCGAGAGATCGCGAATAGGATGAAAGAAAAGATCGGCGTATAGTTTGAACGCGACAAGCTCTCCGAAAGTCAATGTCTGCTGAATAATCTGTCCTCCGCCGTACCAGATGATCAGGGCCAGGCTCACCGCTCCCAGTATTTCCACGACGGGGAAAAATATCGCGAAATACAGTACGGTTTTCAGATGATTATCCTTTAGATCGCTGTTTATGGTATCGAATTTTTTGAATGTTCTTTTCTCGGCGGCGAAACTCTGGACTACCCACATACCCGATACATGTTCCTGTAGAAACGAGTTAATCCTGGCTACCCTTGTCCTGATTTTCCTGAACGATTTTCTTACCCTCGTGCGGAACAATATCGATGCTACGAAAATTACCGGCAAGACGATCATAGTTACCAGCGCCAGTTTCCAGTTGAGATAAAGCATCATGCCCATAATGCCAAAGAGTAAAATAATATCGCCGAAAATAGCGACTACTCCGGACGTGAACAATTCGTTCAACGCCTGAACGTCGCCTGTGACACGGGTCACCAATCGTCCGACCGGATTCTTATCGAAAAATGATAATCCCAAGTTTTCGAGGTGAGAGAAAATCGCCATACGAATGTTGTACATTATTTTTTGCCCCACCCATTGCATGATGTAAATCTGGAAATATTGTAAAATGAACTGAGCGGTTAATATTCCTATATATAACCCTACAATCATAGATAATCCGGGTATATCATTTACCTTTATGTAATCGTCTATGGCAATTTTAGTCAGAAATGGCCCGGCCAGCTGGGCAAACATGGCCGAAATCAATAGTATTGTAGCCAGGAATATCTGAAGACGAAAAGGCTTCAAATATTTCAATAATCGCCTTATAAGACGCCCATCGTATGCTTTACCTAATATCTCTTCTTCCTGCCCGTAGCCTTCGAGAGTCATAATCAGGTCTGTTCCTTATACAGGTAATAGGTGACCAGCGCTTTAGCGACTAACATGTTGTCTGATTTGCGGATCTCGACCTCACCCACCGATGTTTTCCGTCCCTTATGGATAATCTTTGCCTCGGCGAAGATGTCATCGTCGGCGGGCGCGATAAAATTGATCTTCAATTCAATCGTTAACATCTTCTCGCCGCCGTCGATCATTGTGGCCAGGGCAAAAGCGACCGCTGAATCGCAAAGGGCGGAGATAACGCCGCCGTGAAGGATATTCATCCCCTGGGTCAATTCATGCCTGTGTTCGGCTTTGAATCGGGCGAAACCGTATTCCAGCTTTTCGATACTGAATCCCGCCAGAGCGGGGAATGGGAAGTTCGGGAATTCCGCCCGGATTTTCGCCTCTTTTTCGGGGCTTAAGTTTGTCGGCATGCCAGTCAATATATATTTTTGAAATTCGATGTCAATTTGTTTGGCTTTATTACGATATATCAATAAGATAGGAACAAATTGGAGGATAGCGCCGTCTTTGGCGAAAATGCCGTTAGGATTTTGGATAATTTATCTTACATTAGCAGGCTATGAATACTA
>JAZGHS010000207.1:0-2517 GCA_036481315.1 Candidatus Zixiibacteriota bacterium
GCCGACGGTTACATCACGAAACCGTTTAGAAATATCGAAATCTTAAATACTTTAAAAAGCTTCAACCTGCTTCCGTCAACGAACCATATTGGCGCGATTCAATAATAAAAAGTCCTGAATTCTAAAAAGCAATATTTCGTTATCAATTATCTATGCGGATTTACGATCATCCGCGTCGTTTTATGATGAGGATTTTCCGGGGATTATTTCGTATTATTGTTTTATTATGGGAAATTATAGGATCAAAACCACCGGGCCTGAACATCATCAAAATATCTCTAAACTTCTGATAAAATGCTGGGGATCGACCGATATCGTCACCCGCGGGAAAATCCACTCTGCTGACAAACTGCCCAGCTTTGGTGCTTTTGACCACGAAAAAATGTTCGGATTGATTACTTATAATATCGAAAATAACGAGTGCGAGATAGTATCCCTAAACAGCTTTAGGGAAAATATGGGGATCGGGACCGCTTTGATTGAGGCGGTCAGGGATGCCGCCTTAAAAGCCGACTGCCAACGGCTCTGGCTTATCACTACTAACGACAATATACCGGCAATCGAATTCTATAAAAGACGTGGATTCACGATAACCGCTGTGCATGAGGGAGCGATTGCCGAGAGCCGCAAGCTCAAACCGGAGATTTCATTAAACGGGATCGACGGCGTTTCTATAACCGATGAGGTGGAAATGGAGATGGGGGTGGCGTAGGATTCCTACTTCCCGATCTGCAAAATGGCGAAAAACGCTTCCTGGGGGATCTCAACCTGGCCGACCTGCTTCATCCGCTTTTTGCCCTCTTTCTGACGTTCTAATAGCTTGCGTTTGCGGCTGATATCGCCGCCGTAGCATTTGGCGGTTACGTTTTTGCGCAGCGCCTTGACCGACTCCCGGGAAATGACCCGGCTCCCTATAGACGCCTGTATAATCACCTCGAACATCTGACGGGGAATCAGTTCGCGAAGTTTGCCGCAAAGCGAACGGCCGTATTCGTAAGCCTTATCGCGATGGATGATATAAGAGAGAGCGTCAACCGGATCGTCGTTTAAAAGGATGTCGAGCTTAACCAGATCGGATTGCCTGTATTCAAGGAACTCGTAATCCAACGACGCATAACCTCGAGAAACCGATTTTAGCTTATCGTAGAAATCAAATATTACCTCGGCCAACGGTATCTCATAATGCAAAATAGCCCTTGTTGGATCGATATACTCGGTGTTGATATAGTTTCCACGACGATCTGTACAGAGTTTCATAAGGTTGCCTATGTATTCCGACGGCGTAATAATCGACGCCTTAACATACGGCTCCTCGATCCGTTCGATATCCCCGATGTTGGGCAACAGCGACGGATTCTCGATTAAGATCTCCTTCCCTATGGCCTCAACAACTTTGTATTCAACGTTGGGGACGGTATTTATGATACTGAGTTCGTATTCCCTGGAAAGCCGCTCCTGAACTATCTCCATGTGCAAAAGACCGAGGAATCCTACCCGGAACCCGAAACCTAAGGCGGTCGATGTTTCCGGCTCGTAAGTCAAGGCCGAGTCGTTGAGCTGGAGTTTATCAATGGCGTTTCGCAGGCTTTCGAAATCGTCACTGATGGCAGGATAAAGCCCCGCGAAAACCATCGGTTTGGCCTTCTTAAAACCGGGCAGGGGTGTTTTGGCCGGTTTAGCTCGAGTGATGATCGTATCTCCAACCTGGGTATCGGCGACATTGCGGATACTGCCTATTACGTATCCGACCTCGCCGGCCTCTAGACGTTTCTGGGGGACGGATTTCAACCTGAGATACCCTATCTCGTCGATCTCGTATTCCCGTCGATGCCCGAAAAACCGCATCCAGTCACCCTTCGAAAACGAACCGTCGAAAACCCGGACGTAAGCGATCGCACCACGGTAGCTATCGAACGCGGAATCGAAAATCAAAGCGCGAGGGGGAGCGTCCGGATCGCCTTTAGGCGGTGGCACATCCCGTATAACAGTCTCCAAAACCTCTTTTATCCCGATCCCCGTTTTAGCGGAGATTTTCAGGATTTCGTCTTCCTCGACCCCGAGCAGATTACGGATATCCTCGATGACACGATTGGTTTCCGCCGACGGCAGATCGATCTTATTTATTATCGGTATGATTTTCAGATCGGCGTCCATAGCCAGATAGAGATTGGATATTGTCTGTGCCTCTATCCCCTGGGACGCGTCGACCACAAGAAGCGCGCCCTCGCAGGCGAACAGGGAGCGGGAGACCTCGTAGGTGAAATCGACATGCCCGGGCGTATCGATCAGATTCAAAATATATTTCTCGCCGTCGGCCGCTTTATAGTCCATCCTGACCGCGTGGGATTTGATCGTTATTCCACGCTCTCTTTCAAGATCCATATTATCGAGTACCTGGGTTTTCATCTCGCGGGAGGAAAGCGTACCGGTCTCCTCCAGGAGCCTGTCGGCCAGGGTCGATTTACCGTGGTCGATATGGGCCACGATGCAGAAATTTCGGATCTTTTTAGTATTCAT
>JAZGHS010000208.1:0-27398 GCA_036481315.1 Candidatus Zixiibacteriota bacterium
GAATTGTACACTGATGCCATCCGGGGCGACACCAGCTTTATTTATATCGATTCGCTTAAATTCATCAATGATTCGGGATGCCAGCAATACCCGGATATCAATACAATCACTCAATTCGATTACAGAACTTTCGAAAATCTATTCGTGTCCAGCGGTCCGGTAGTACTACAGGTTACGGGGTATCAGAGCTCCGTTATTACCGGTTTCCAATCAAACTTAGTGATTGTTGAGGGCGATGCGGCTTTGCAGTGGAGCCTATCCTATGATTTCGGCGGATCGGATCTGGATTATGACGCCGAGTTTTTTGATCTTAATTACGTTCGAAACGATCTATATTCAGGCGATCCCGTTTACCCTGTTTCAGGTAGGTTATCGCTGACCATGATAATCACAGATTATTCCTGGGATGGATCACCGACGACATACTGGTATTTCACCATAATATTCAACGAAGATGATTACCATATACATGTCGAATCAGGCGATTATTTCTGGAACTGGAACGTACTTTATGGCGGGTAAGTCTCATCCTGGCGATTAATTAATAAGCCGGTGGAAATTTCCATCGGCTTTTTTATTTTAACGATGGATTCCTCAATCATTTTAATACCGGTCTCTATCCCTTGAAAAAAACCGGAATTGATAGTATCCTCAGATCGAAAAGAAGTTTGTTTGCCCCAAGGAGGTTTCGATGGAAACGTCGTGGTCTGTTCTGATATCGTTTTCGATTTATACGTTGGCGATAGTCTTTGTCGGTCTTTGGTCGGCAAAATACGCCGTTAAAACATCGAAAGATTACCTGATCGCCGGGAAAGGACTCGGCCCCTGGGTAACGTCGATCTCCGCCTCGGCATCGTCGGAATCGGGCTGGGTCACTCTCGGCCTCGTGGGCGAGGCATTCAATGTTGGCCTGGGAGCGATCTGGGTGATCCCCGGATGCCTGGCCGGATATGTTTTTAACTGGTTTATAATGGCCAAGAGGATTCAAAAATATTCCTCGGGCAGCGACGCAATGACGATCCCGGATATCCTGGCCGAACGGTTCAGCGATCGGGGAAAAACGATCAGAATGATATCGGTGATCATAATCGCGATTATGATGACAACATACGTCGCCGCCCAGCTAAACGCCGCGGGCAAGGCGTTCTCGGCGGTCTTCGGCACCCCGTATATGATAAGCGTACTAATAGGCGCATGTATTGTTCTGGTCTATACCATCTCGGGCGGGTTCCGGGCGGTGGCCTGGACCGATCTGGTGCAGGGTATTCTCATGGTTATCGCTCTGGTGATTCTCCCCGTAATCGTGATTGTCAAACTGGGGGGGTTCGGCCCGATGTTTGCCCGGCTGGCCCAACTCGATGCCGAGGCCGGTACGCCACTACTGATGACCGCCGCCGGGGGCAAAGCGGGGATGTTGGGATTGGGGTTCATTATCGGACAGCTTGGGATAGGGCTCGGTTATCCCGGCCAGCCACATGTGCTGATACGTTATATGGCTGCCAAAGACCAGGAGGCGTTGAAAAAGGGCGCCCCTATCGCCATGGCCTGGGGTACGCTGGTTTTCACAGGCGCGGTATTTCTCGGCCTCGGTTGTCGGGCTTTGTTTGTTACCCTGGCCGACGCTGAGCAGGCGTTACCGATAATCTCCATCCAGCTTTTGCCCGGTGTGTTCGCCGGTATGATGTTAGCGGCGGTGCTTGCCGCTATCTGCTCCACCGCCGATTCGCAACTGATCGTGGCATCGTCGGCGATCTCCCATGATATTTATATGCGGGGCAAGGGGAAGGATTTGGCGCCGCATCACGCGGTCACGATCAACCGGTTGTGGGTCGCCATAATCGGGTTGCTGGCGGTGATATTCGCGTTGACCGAGAATCGGGCTATTTTCGAATTCGTGCTGTACGCATGGGCCGGCCTTGGCGCGGCGTTCGGGCCGATATTCATCCTCGGTTTCCTTTGGAAAAAGGCAACCTCGGAGGGGGCGATCGCGGGGGCGGTGGTCGGCTTCGTCACCGTAATCGTCTGGCGCAACGTTGAGGTTTTAAAAGGGATGATTTACGAACTGGTGCCGGCGTTTGTATTGGCGTTGGTCGTGAATTATATTGTGAGTTTGGTATATTGGGGGAAGAAGCGAGGGGGCGTAAGCGTATAAATTGTAGGCGCACTTAAAGTCAAACAAGTTAAGAAGTGACACACGATACAGGTAGGACAGACATTTTTGACTGTCTAATTCCAGGTCGCGGTCATAATGAACTATGACACGCGATAACGAGAAGCCATGACAAAACCAAATTTCCGATTATTACCATTACTGCTTATCTTAATTTTCCCCGCCTCTTCCCTCGCCCAATACTCCTGGCTCGATAGCTTTGATAGTGCCAATAGCGTAACCAGCCGCATCCCCCCACCCGACGGTTATAAGCGAGTAAAAGTGGAAGCCGAATCGTTTCGGCATTGGCTTCGTAATCTACCGCTTAAATCGGGGGATCCTCCCATATATCTCTATAATGGCGAGAAGAAATTCAACCAGTTGGCCAATTACGCGGTGATCGATATCGATATCGGTACCGGCGATCTTCAACAATGCGCCGATGCTGTTATTCGGTTGCAGTCGGAGTATTTTTATTCAAAGGGTCATTACGATTCTATCGCCTTTAATTTCACCAGCGGGGATCGATTTCGATATACCGATTGGCTCAACGGCAAAACTCCCGTTATCGACGGTAACGATGTCGGCTGGAAAGATTTACCGAAAAGAGAAAACAACCGCGCGAATTTCAAGAAATACCTCGAAATCGTATTCACATACGCCGGCTCGTATTCGTTGAGCAAAGAGCTTATAAAAGTCGAAAAGATATCCGAAATGAGAATCGGCGATATCTTCATCGAGGGCGGGTTCCCTGGCCACGCTATGCTCGTAGTCGATATGGCCGAAAATACCGAATCGGGCAAAAGAGTATTTCTGTTAGCTCAAAGCTATATGCCCGCGCAGAGTATTCATATTGTCAAGAACCCGGTCAATTGGGGATTAAGCCCGTGGTATAAAACCGATTTCGGCGACAGGCTCTATACTCTTGAATGGGTATTCGATAACGATGATTTGATGAGGTTCAAATAAGGGTTTGATTAATCAAACCCCTACCGGATGTGTTCGGTTCGTACCTTTCAAAATTCAATATAGTTAACGATAAAAAAACAAAAATGTATAGTGCTTTATACGTTTCAGTCTGAATTTCCTCCCATCCTGTCAGAAAATGGCTTTTTGACGTGACATTTATATCGCTTTATATTACTATTATCAATGACAACGGTGGTTGCCCGGGGTTCTTTCCCAGGTCACAACAAAAAAGTAATCGTCTATTTGTAAAGTGTGGGTTATTTGCGAAAATTGATAATCGATGCGGTTGTTTTTTCCGAACGGAAGAATTTGGCGAAAGTTGATTCAATTTAATGATAGTATTATTAGCGGAGCATTTTAAAAAAGGAGGCCTGTAAACTGAAAATTCAAATCGTCTTTTTTTAAGACATAGTGAATTCATCCGTTTTATTTTCGTTTAAACGTTAACGTAATCGATTCAAGGAGCCGCTCATGGTTAAATTTATAAGGTGCGGAAGGGGATTTTTCGTTACAGCTAAAGTTCTATTTTCGGCGATCCTATTGATAGCCATCGTGTTTATGACATCGTCAAATCTGTTGGCCCAGACGCCATCGGATTTCGCTCTGGGAGGCTACGGGGGATCATATGCTCCATGGGGAGGTAGTTATCTGTTTTCCATAAGTACCGACGGCACTTTCGAGTATGAATTGATCGACCTTATCTCAGGAGATGTCCAGCAGGTTACAGGGACACTCTTGCCGGCGGATCTCGACCTTATCTATGCCGAGGTAGTGGCCGCGGATTTCTTCAATCTCAACAGTTCCTATGACAGTGGCAAGATGGACGGTTCAGGTATTGTTATGGAGGTAACCGCGTCGAATGTAACCCACGCCGTCGAGGTAAAAAATTACTTACTTGTCGAAATGAACGACATAGTCTGCGCTATTAATGCAATCATAACGTCCTTCGGAGTTGAACTGAATTACGGAACATTAGATTGTTCCGGTGGACGATAGGGGGCGTAGATATGAAAAAATATACTAATTTCAAAATTGCGGTTGTTTTTTCGATCGTCGCTTTATTTGCTCTCCTGTTACCCATTTCCTCGGCTATAGCTGCTGAAGCTCATGGAACAACTATAGTCAGGGACGCGGATGGATGTACGGTCAGAATGACAGTTCAGATCGCAGTCGACATTGCTACGCAGGCGGAGTTCGACGATGTTAAGACATCCTTAGAGGCCTGCTTTAATAGAACTTGCGAAATACCCTGCGAAAATCCGGAACACGGTCATTGCGACGTTATTTGTACAATCGACGTCCGCAAACTGGCCGATATCCCCGACGCGGATAAACCAAAATATCATATTGTATCGATGACAAATGACATATCTTCAGCAGTTCCTGGTACACCCAACAGCGGCAGGAGCACATCGGATTTCGAAAGAGCGAACTCAAACGGCATAAGCGGAACACTATTGCACAGGGCCTGGTGTCATGAGGTTTTGCACCTTTGCGGTTTGGAAGACAAGTATTGCGATCTTCGCCGGGGAGATCCGGATAATATTGAGGTGCTGCCATGCGATCCGCCCGGTCCCATTCCTTGCGATTGCGAAATAGCCGACGGCGCAAATCGTTGCACTAAACCCTGCACGGGTTTTGAAAACGACGCGATGGCGACGCTTTCTGTAGATATGTCCTGCGATAATGTTATCGCTATTGTTGAACTCGCTGGCCTGAATTCCTGCCCTGTCGATCCTTGTTGCCCGATACCGGAAGAAGGCAGTTCTACGAATAAAGATATTTATCAGGGAATGCTTGAAGATTGGGGAACGAATATCGAAATAGTTCTTTTTGGTCAACATCCGATACTCAATCATTTTGACGGCAGTCCGCCACAATGGGGATTCCAAACTTTCGAGATCCTTACCTCGGAATACTCTACGAGCTTAAGATGGTCGAATCCATATTCGCCCATTCCGCCGGGAAATACTGTACACGTAGGCTGGGTTACTCCGACGGCGACAACGATAATGGATGCCGGGTGGCGAGATGATATTCTCTGGGATCCTATCTGGGATGGCACAATTTTTGAAATAGGTCACGAAATATTACCGTTAACCGAATCGCCAGGCTATCCGACATTGAGATTAACTTATGGTATTCCCACTACACAGCCTGTATGGATTACCGAACTCTACTATCTGCTCTGGGATTATCCTTTCCCACTTGACTTGTTGAAACCTGAAAATCCCTTTTTGGATCCTACCAGTCCGGAATTTGCTATGACTCCAATTGCGATCGAACCTATAGAAATGTTTCCGGGCGACGCTATTGATATTGAGATCGTTGAGCTTTCTTTATCCGGCCAGCCGATAGTAATTCGATTCAGCGGTAGCGGGAATAACAGCTATGTCGAATATGGGCAGCATATAATAACGGCTCCGACAGCTGATGTTCCGACCCTGTCGGAATGGGGGATGATGCTTATGGGGTTGCTGTTGCTAGTAATCGGTACGGTGGCTGTTGTAAGAA
Organism: Candidatus Zixiibacteriota bacterium; assembly: GCA_036481315.1. Lineage (GTDB taxonomy): Bacteria > Zixibacteria > MSB-5A5 > UBA10806 > UBA10806 > JAZGHS01. Next base: position 5,633 of record JAZGHS010000208.1, read on the forward strand.
GAAGAAGAAGAAAAGCAGTTCTTAACGAAGCATAGCCGATAATTGAGACATCACTGAAAGGGGAGCTTTTCGGCTCCCCTTTTTAATTACCCTGACTATGCGATATCAGGACGTTCCAATCTGAAACAATTTTATCGTACCCGTTCAAATCTGCAATACCGAGCCGATATTAACTACACGTAATATCAAATACAACTTCGGGGGGAGTTATGTTCGGCACTTACAATATTTTCAGTTTTTTCAGCGGGTTTACATTCAGCAGTCTTTCACGATTATCGCACAACTCAAGATACTACGATCAACCGACAAGCCTGCTTACCAATAATCAGGTCGACCAGCAACCATCGCTTCCGACCGAAATCGTACCTCCGATCGAAGAAGAAACTCCGCCGCAGGATACGATAGAATTATCGAATACCGAACCAAAAACTCCGACCGAAGAATCGCCCGTTGTCTATACCCCGGAGATGATCGAGCAAAACGCTCTCGAAACGCCCGCGCCTGTTGTCGAGGAAACCCCCGACGAGCCTGCAAACAGCTTGGTCGCCATAAAAACGAAAATTAACGCTCAGTTTAATATGAATATGATATTCGATCTCTCGGCATTCGAGCAAACGCTAATGACATTCGCCGAGGACGCCGAGGACGGCCAGGTGAATATAGCGTCATACACCGATCTGAATATCGGTCTGCATACCGATCTGCATGCGCGCGCGCATATAAGAGAGACATTCCAGGTCGAGGAGGGGATGGAGGGGGCCTCTTCCGAACTGAAATATAAAGAAAAGGGCAGGTTCTCGAGTCTTGGAGCCGCCCTTCTCAAAAGCAGAGGTTTGGAAGCCGGCATGTTCTACAAGGAAAGCCTGAAAACCAAATTCCGGTTAAGACAGTCTTACGATGACGGTTTCCTGCGGGTCTCGCGTAAGATGGCCTTGAAATACAGCCAGGATTTCCGACTCAATCTCCGTTCTATCAATATGTACAACACCCAGGCCGAAACACTCGATCAATCGGGTAACCTCGATAACTACCTGACCAGCGCCGAGGCGCTTGTTGATTCCCCGCAATCGTCAAGCAATCTGATCAATCAATTCTTCGAGACGGTCGAGGGATATCTCGACGGCGCCGAGGACCAATTGATAGATAAGATCGAGAGTTTCTTCGATACCATGGCCAGCGAACTCGGTATGGATTCCGGTATTTTGGCATCCTCCCGCGAGGCCCTGATCGGCAGCGTAGAGAGCTTCTTCGACCGGGTCGAGACCGCAGTCAGCTCTGTAACGGCAAGATATATACCGAATTCCGACGAACCCGAACTGCCGGAGCCGCCTCCGGAGGTTTCTGCCCCCGTAGAGCCAGATATACAACAGGAAATGATGGCAACCGCCGAGGCTTGAGCAATCGCTCTTGAACACCTATAAACTGCTATAATCGCAACTTTTTCAGCTGTTTTACGTTTTTATAATGACAGCTCGCCTGTCGTTCTGTTTATTGGTGCGCCGAGCGGTTTATTGAATTTGAGAATATGGTAAAAAAATAATGATCCCCTCAAAGGAGTATTTATGAAAAACAAAAGTTTGTTTATCGTCCTTTTTACGGTGATAGCGCTATCGCTGTCCATCGCTGTCGCCGACGACCTGCCGGAACTGGAGTTTGAGAAATACGAACTTTCCAACGGCTTGGATGTCATTCTTCATCAGGATCATTCTATCCCAATAGTGTCAGTTAATATCTGGTATCATGTCGGCTCGAAAAATGAGAAACCGGGACGCACAGGGTTCGCGCATCTTTACGAACATATGATGTTTCAAGGCTCCGAGCATCACAACGCCGATTTCTTCGCGCCACTGGAGAAAATAGGCGGTACGACCAACGGTTCCACAAGTGAGGATAGAACTAATTACTGGGAGAATATCCCCAGTAACTATCTTGAAAAAGCCCTCTGGCTGGAGGCAGATCGTATGGGCTACCTTCTTCCGGCCATGACTCAGGAGAGACTTGATAATCAACGCGATGTCGTAAAAAACGAACGCCGAGAGCGTCTGGAAAATCAACCCTATGCCAAATCGTACGAGCTAATGCTTTCGCTTATGTATCCTCCGAACCATCCGTACTATCATTCGGTAATCGGGAGTATGGAGGATCTTTCAGCGGCCAGCCTGGAGGACATTCAGGAGTTTTTCAAATTATATTACGCCCCTAATAACGCATCGTTGTGTATCACCGGTGATTTTGATATCGCCGAAACGAAGGCCTGGGTAGAAAAATATTTCGCGGCGATACCTCCGGGAATGCCGATCGGCAGAGTTTCGGAATGGATACCCAAACTTACTGAAACAAAAAGGGAGATCGCTGAGGACGCGGTAAGCCTTCCCCGTCTCTATATGTCATGGCCGACACCCGGACTATACAGGCCGGGAGACGCTGAATTTGATTTGCTGGCTAATATATTATCATCCGGAAAAACCTCGAGGCTATATAAAACCCTTGTATACGAAAAGCAGATGGCCCAGGATGTCTCCGCTCGTCAATCGTCCAGCGAGATTAGCGGGACATTCGATATTGAAATTACCGCTAAAGAAGGGTATACCCTCGATCAAATAGAACGTGAAGTCGACATTATTCTCAAAGATATTATTACCAACGGAATCACCAGGGATGAATTGGCTCAGTCTAAAACTAATTGGGAAGCGGGATTCATCAGAGGTCTCGAGCAAGTTGGCGGTTTTAGAGGTCGGGCGAATCGTCTGAACTCCTATAATGTCTATCTTGGAGATCCGGGTAAGCTGCAGTGGGATTTAGAGCGCTACAGCAAGGCAACGATAGCGGATATTCGGCGATACGCGAAGGAATATATCGACATGAACGGCAGAGCGATTTTACATATTTATCCCCAGGGGAGTCTTACCGCGGAAGAGAATTCTACCGATATGGCAATTCAGCCGGAAGCTGCCCCGGAACCGTCATTTACACCGCCTGAAATCCAAAAAGCTACTCTTTCCAACGGTATGGATCTCTATCTTGTAGAAGACCATGGTTTACCCCTTATTCAGCTAAATCTCCTGGTCAAGAGCGGCTGGGCATCCGATCCAATCGATCGTCCAGGCGCTGCGGCCTTAACGGCCGAATTACTTGACGAGGGAACAAAATCGATGGACGCCCTAAAAATTTCCGACGAGATAAAACGTCTTGGCGCCAGATTAGGTACGGGTAGTTCATTCGATAATTCCTCTATTTCCTTAAATGTCCTGACAAAGAATTTCGATCCGGCACTCAAATTAATGACTGATATTGTATTGAATCCAACTTTCCCGCAGGAGGAGTTAGATCGTCAAAAGCAGAATTATCTCGGGAGAATTCAGCAGGAATCGAGACAGCCATTTACAACCGCCTATAAGATGTTCAACAGGGTCCTGTATGGCGAAAATCATCCATATGCTCAGCCTTATACCGGATCAGGCACAGAAGCTTCAATTACCGCTATTACCCGGTCGGATCTGGTGGATTTCTATGAAAGCAATTTTTTCCCCAACAATTGCGCGGCAATTGTGGTGGGAGATATTAACTTGGATGAAGCGAAATCCAGCTTGGAAAAGGCATTTAAAAAATGGAAACCTGGCAAACTTGCACAACAAAACGTAAGTTCGATTTCCGGCCTGACCAAAACGAAAATATACCTGGTTGATAAGCCAGGCTCACCGCAAAGTGTTGTCGTCGTGGGGAATCTCGGGATTAAGCGCAACGATCCGGGTTATATTAGCGCCGAAGTTATGAATAACGCTCTCGGAGGACAGTTTACTGCCCGGGTTAATATGAATTTGCGTGAGGATAAGGGATATACATATGGAGCTCGCACATTCTTTACAAGCCGTCGGATTCAGGGGGCCTTCGGAGGTTATGCCCAGGTTCACTCGCAGTTTACCAAAGAATCGGTGGTCGAGTTTGTGAAAGAATTCAGAGACATTCTGGGCCCGCAACCCCTCACCGAAGAGGAGTTATTCAATAGTAAGAACAATCTTGTGATGGGTTTCCCCCAGGATTTTCAGACTTTCTCAGGTATCGCCGGTCAAATCGGGAGTATAATTACTTACGATCTTCCCGCGGACGAATGGAAAACTTATATAGACAGAGTAAATACTGTCGACGCTAACGCGGCATCAGCGGCCGCCAAAAACCATATTCATCCTGACGCTCTCTTGATAGTCGTGGTTGGCGATCTGGAAAATATCGAATCGGGAATAAAAGAACTGGGATTCGGTGAGATTGTTCATCTCGACGCACAATAATTCCGATCGCTCTTGAAAATGTTAATACTACGGGCGGTTATTTTTAACCGCCCGTTTTTAGTTGATGAAACGGGGTATCCTACAATATAATGCGAAAGAGGTGATAGGATGATCTACGCGCTGGAAAAAAGACGAGGGGTAAGAGGAGTTATCGACAGCAACAACGTAATTGTTTTCAGCACCAACGATTATCTTTCCCTTTCCTGTCATCCCGACGTGGAGAAAGCCGCCATCGACGCTATAAAACTTTACGGTTCGGGAACCGGCGGCGCTCCGGGAACTACAGGTACAACATCGATTCATATCGAATTATCAAAAGCGGTGGCCGAATTTAAATCGCGAGAAATAGCGGTGCTGTTTCCGTCGGGATATCAGGCCAATATCGCTCTGCATCATGCGCTTGGAACCGGTGATACGGTTTTCTTTTTGGATAAACGTCATCACCCGTCGGCAATTGACGGCGCTCGATTGCCGAAAGATTCGAAAGTGTATAAATTCGATCATCATGACCTCGACGGTCTGGAAACGTTACTGAAATCGAATCCCGCGGCAAAGCGGATCGTCAGCCTGCCGTCGGTCTTTACAATCGACGGTGATATCGCCCCGCTGGATAAATTAATAGAGCTGAAAGATAAACATGGTTTCATCCTCGTTCTCGACGAGGCACATGCCAGCGGATGCGTGGGAAAAACCGGTCGGGGATTGGAGGAACATTTCGGATTGAAAGGAGCCGCCGACTTTATCATGGGCACGTTCTCTAAGGCGTTCGGTTCATCCGGCGGATTTGTGGCCTACGATGAGGATCATCGCTCGCTTATTAAACCGCGATTCAGACAATTTGACTACTCAACATCGATCTCCGCCGTCACGGCGGCGGCGGCTTTGAAAGCGCTAGAGCTTCTAAAGGCCGATCCGGGCATGATGGAATCGCTATGGCAATCCAAGCGAGCTATTATCGAAAATTGTCATAAGAAAGAAATCGATATGATCATGGGTGAAAGCATGATAATTCTCGTTCCGTGCCAGAATTGCGAAGAAGTTCAGCGTAAGATGGTTTCCGACGGTTTCCTGATCATGCCTGCCGAGGCAGAGATCAACGGCGAAATAAAATCCTGTATCAGAATAACCGCCAACGCCGCCCACGATGAAAACGATATCGAGGGTTTCGCGCGGGCTTTAAGTAAAAATCTAAGCCTGTAGTTGTGCTTTACCTGGTCATCTCATTGAAAAACCCAACATCATCGCCGTAGGTCGGCCCCGCGGAACGCGGGATCTACCGACACCCGGCTTGCAGATTATATTTTCGGCCAAAACAACCGCTTAGCCATATCCCGTTGAACTCCTAATGCTTTTCTCAAGAATAACTTACCCGTTCCCTATTGCCCTCGAAACAAAAAATACATACATTTTAACATTGGAATAAGCCGTCAATCATTTTCGGAATTCGGCGGTGGACAGATCACATCATGAGGTAGAGCAATGCAAATAAAAAGTGTTTCTGTAATTGAGCATTTCGATCGTATAGCGCGCGATTATCGAAGCCTCCGGGTGACCGATCCTGAACCTGTTGAGTATCTGGCGAAGTTGATTAGAGTCGGAGATCCGATTACTAATTTGCTCGATATAGGATGTGGTACAGGACGATATATCGAGGTTCTTCTCGATCGATTGCACACTCCGGTTAATCTCTGTTGTCTGGATTTAAGCAATAAGATGCTATCAGTCTGTAGAAAAGTCCTCGCCAATCATAGTAAAACGAAGTCATGCTGTTTTATAAAGTGTTCGGCGAATTCAATTTCATTTAAACAAGACGTTTTCGACTGCGTTATTACATTCAACGCTATCCACCATTTCGATCTTTCTAAATTTCTATCGGAAGTTATCTTAACGCTTAAAGAAAACGGTATTCTCGCCATATACACTCGCTCTCGAGCGCAAAATGAAAACACAATCTGGGGGAAGTTTTTCCCGAAATTTTCTCAAAAAGAAACTCGACTTTTCTCGATCGATGAATTCGAGAATATAATCTATCAAAACCCACGTCTTGATCTGGAGGAAATCAAGATCTATAATTTCGAACGCCTCAATACGCTGGCGCAACTAATAAAGTCGATTTCGAATCATCATTATTCCACATTCGAATATTACACTCCGGAAAAACTGGCTAAGGCCTCAATAGTATTTGAAAATAGATTGAGAAAAATATATGGAAAACACAAGATTCCGCACGTAAGTAGATATACTCTATATATATTGAGAAAGAAACGCGCGTAAAAAAGACGGTTAACGTTAATATCCCTTATGCGTCATCCCCGAACGGCCAGGTCGGCAGGTTACATTTACGCGGTTTATCCTTGCGGAAACCTAACGCGTAATCGGCTTGCATCAACTTCTGGATCTCCCGGGGTCCTTCGTATATCGACGCTCCCTTCGAGTTGCGAAAAAATCTCTCCACCGGATACTCGTCGGAGAAACCATAGGCTCCGTGTACCTGTACAGCGTCGGATGCCGCCTTCTCCGCCTCCTGACATGCGATCCATTTGGCCAACGCAGTCTCCCGTGTCGATCTGATACCGGCGTTTCTCATCCATCCCGATTTCAACCAGAGCAGACGTGAGAATTCATAGCCCGCCGACATATTGGCGATCATCTCTTTTACAAGCTGATGGTCGGCAATAGGCTTACTGAACGATTTTCGAGTCAAAGAGTACTCCGTGCAGGCATCCATACAGGCTTTGATCAGCCCGGTGGAGCCGCTGGCTACGGTGTAACGTCCCTGCTCCAGACTGAACATTGCGATATGGAAACCCTCACCCTCGCTTCCGATTAGATTCTCGGCTGAAACTTCGACATCCTGCATGGAAATCCACCCGGTATTGCCTGCGCGGACCCCCAGCTTCCCGTGGATCGATCCGGTAGTCACTCCCGCAAACACTCTTTCGACAAAGAACGCCGAGATACCGGAATGATCTCTCGCTTTTTTCTTATCCAAATCGGTCCAGGCGAAAATCAGAAAATGATCGGCAACGTCGGCAAGGCTGATCCACATCTTCTCGCCGTTTAAAATATATTTATCCCCCTTTTTAACGGCTGTTGTTTGAATCCCAACAACGTCGGAACCGGCGTTGGGCTCGGTCAATCCGAAAGTCCCGATCTTCTCGCCCTTAGTTTGCGGAACCAGGTATTTCTCTTTCTGGGCCGGATTTCCCCAAGCCAGAAGCGACAGACTGTTGAGCCCGATATGAACCGAGAGGATAACCCTTGCCGACGTATCCGCGTATTCGAGTTCCTCGCAGGCTAAACCGAGGGAGATATAATCCATACCGGCCCCGCCGTATTTTTCGGGAAGGCAAAGCCCGAGGATGTCGGATTTGGCCATCTCCTTCAGCAATTCCGGATCAAATTTCTGTTCCCGATCGTTTTCCTGAATTGTGGAGGTAACGTTCTTTTTGGCGAAATCACGGCAGAGCTTGGCGACCGCTATATGATCCTCGGTGAACTCAAAATTCATCCTGTGCTCCTTTACCTGGCATTATTCTGAATAATTATTATGCGCCCGAACAAATTCCGGCCCTCTATCGGATCGGACAACGGCCTTTTCAGCTATCGATAATAAAAAAAATCGGAGTCAATTACAATCAAATTCCTTTAAATCAGCTTCCTCGGCCATTTCCACAATAATCATCATAAAAAAACCGCGGCCCCGATCGGGGTCGCGGTTCGAATATCGTTGAACAGTAAAATCAATTACCTGATTTATGATCGTGGGTCGCGTCGCTCTTTTTGACAGCCGGGGATTTCGACGTATTTTTCGCGGAGGGCTTGGTTTTAGCCTTTGATTTCTTTGGTGTGGGATTAGTACCCTCCACAACAAAAGGAATAGTAAACCTTGTTTCTGAGTCTCCGGATGCGACGAAAGTTATGGATCTTTCGAAATGCTCTTTCTGAAAACCGTCGGTCCATATGAATTCTATCTTGCCTTCATTACCCGGTTTAATCAAATCGTTTTTAATTTTCATGAAAAGACCGTCATAACCGGCACTTACCGCCACAAGATTCAATTCCTTATCGCTCTTGTTGGTTACGATTACCTCGAATTCCCTTTCTTCCTGCTTGAAATTGATTTTATCAGGACCCCAGCTGATGGGAAGAGTCGTGTCCTGCGTGGCATAACATCTAGCATTCACATAGATTTTCGATTGAGAATTGGCAAGATCGTTCGAATATATCGTGGCATTCTTCTTGATCAGGGTTTTATACTGTTTAGTATTAAAAGATAATTCCACGACCGTGGAATCTCCCGGCGCCAGCGATTTTTTCTTCACCGGCGCGGAGGTGCAACCTCAGCCAGGTTTTACCCTGATAATATTCAGGGTATCGGTGCCGGTATTCATTATTACGTAATCGTGCGTAAGCGCGCTGTGTTGAGGAGCATGGCCAAAATCCCAGCGCTGTTTCGGGATCATGATATTGGGCTCGGCGACACTCATAGCCGCTAATGTCAAAACCAAAATCGCTGTTAAAATCAAATTTTTCATAAATCTCAACCTCACTAATCTATCGGTAAAATCAACTTCCTGTTTAATATAAATATAATCATCTAACCGTCAACCTAATTTTGATCTCTTTGCCAGATAACCGAATAACGCTTTATCAAAATGTACCGAGGTGTCCAGCAAATGATAATCGATTCGCGAATCCCTGCAACTCCGGGAAATTTGAGCCAGGAATTCATCGAGCCGCTCTACGTAATTTTTGCGAATCTGCCAGGGATCGGTTAATAGCTCGCGCCCCGTTTCCATATCCCTGAATCGGGCTTCTCCCTTATAGGCGAAACTACGCTCCTTCGGATCGAGGATCTGGAAAACTATAACCTCATGTTGTCTATGTCGAAAATGCTTGAGCCCCAATAAAAACTTCTCGGGATCGTCAAGAAGATCGGAAATTACAATAATCAGCCCCCTGCGCTTGATCCGCTCGGCGAGTTCGTGAAACGCCACTGAAGCGTCGGTTTTATTCGACGGCTCGGTTTCACCTAACTGCTTGAGTATCGGCGTGATATGAGAGCGCGCCCCGCGCGGAGGGATATAGGACCGGACGTTTTCGTCGTAAACCAACAAGCCAGCCGCGTCCTGTTGCTTGAGCATCAGGTACGATAACGAGGCCGCCAGATAAGAACCGTATTCAAGCTTGGAGATACCGTCGGATTTGTACCCCATAGACCGGGAAGCGTCTAATAGTATATAGGCCTTTAGGTTAGTCTCCTCCTCGAACTGCTTGATATAGAATCGGTCCGATTTACCGTAAACCTTCCAGTCGATATGCCTGAAATCGTCGCCGGGCATATATTGCCGATGCTCGGCGAATTCCACCGAAAAACCGTGATACGGGGAGCGGTGAAGCCCGACAATGAACCCCTCGACTACCATCCTGGCCTTAAGCTCAATCGATGCCAGTTTGCTGACAACAGCGGGATCAAGGTATTTGCGGTAATCACGAACGCTCTCATTTATCATGCTATATTATACGCAATAGTTCTCAAAACAGGGCGATATTTTTCAAAGAAATTCTATAAGAAATATGCAATCTATTGCGGATTTCGGTTGCCGGTTACTTCAGTAGTACCAATTTCTTAGCTGTGTTTCCGGATGAAGAGGAGAGTTTGGCGAAATAGACTCCGGAGGGATGATCTTCGGCGTTCCAAACGATGGAGTTCTCACCGGCGAGGAATTCGGCATCCGCAACCATATCCACCAGCCGCCCGACAATATCGAAGATTTCAAGTTTGATATGGGATTGCTCGGTTAATGAGAATTTGATGGTCGTTTGAGCATTGAAGGGGTTGGGGTAGGCGGATAAAACAGCGAAATTGTCGGGAGGCGATATGCTTTCCACAATCTCTGTCGTTGTCGGGTTAGGGATCTCCTGATACAGCATTGGACTATTTGTCGCCGTACCCTCAAAGTATACCCCCGCTCCTGCGTCTTTATCATTTACATAGAATACCCGTAGGTAATCACCTACATTTTCTGCCAACGTCGCCCAGTTGTCTGAATCGCAATCGCCAGGAGGGCAACCGGGAGTTGGGGAGTTGGTGATATTCTCAGGTTCGGCCCAGCTTACCCCGCCATCCATTGAATACGACATGTAAAGATCGCCGTTGCAATACCCGCCCGCCGAGGCGTCGTCTGATGAGAACCCGGTCCAGACGCAGAAGAGGTTGTTCTCCTGATCGACTCCGAGAGACATTTTGCATAAGGCAAGATTCCACGTTCCCGGCTCGCATTCGACGTGCCCGAAAGAGGCTATTTCGGATATTTCATCGGTTTCTTCGCTCCAGTGCCAGAGAGTTGAGCTGTTATCCTCCTCTGCTGTATCAAGTGTATTCCAAACGACGTGCAGGTAATCATCGTCATCGAAAATCAGGTCGATGTCGGCAAAGGCCCTCGTAGAAGAACCGCCGTAATCGGTAATCATACGCCAGTCGCTGATATCCCAATTCTCGCCGTCATCGGAAACGATATACCCGATATCGAACCAGCCTAACTCTCCCGGAACCGGAACTCCTTCGACGATTGCTGTCCGTTCGGAGATATTCGACGAGTTCAGCGACCAGAGAGATGTTTCGAGGTGATCCATCCTCACCCATGGCGGCCAAGTTCCCCCGAAATCATCCGACCGGTTATACATTATCGTTGTTTCGTTATTATTATTGTATCTGGCCGAAATCACGTGAAAACGACCGTCCCCGGCTATGGCGGCTTTTGGCCAGAATAAATTTGTGTCTGGCAAAACATGAAAATCTATTGGATGACATGTGGTCGCCAGATGAATCTGCCCGTCACTGGACGTATGATAGAAAATAGCCACACAATCATCAGGTCCGGTATCGATAACGCCATAACCTGCTCCGTATTCCGGGGATAATTGGGATTCCCCCATCCAATTGCCTTCGGGAAAACGATGATTATAGTAAACAAACCGGGGATAATAATTATCTGTTGTGGCTTTCGTCCAGCAAACGCTCGACCCTCCATCAGAAGCTACCACGATTCGATTAGTTCCCGATCCCATCTCCTGCATATCGAAATACGTCATCCCCACTACCTCCCCCGGCGACTGCGCAAGGCAAACCGCCGTTAACCCCAGAATCAATATCGCTACCCTCATATCGAATCTCCTTGTATATTAATTCATGACACTTAGGGCTCCCGATGCCTTTCGATGATGATACCCTTATTCAGGATAACCCAATTCTATCAAAAATCAACCTCAAAATCGCTTTACAGCCGTCCCTGTAAAGCTTTAAAGTTAACATATTGACGGGAAACATTAATAGTTTCCGGGACGTTGATTGATAAAACGATTTTCAAAGGGAGAGAGAAAATGAAAAAAACAATACTGTTTGTTGCGTTGATCCAGCTGGTGAATTCGAGCACGCTCGCGGCGGGCGAACCATGGAGCAAATCGATAGACATGGGGCTGAACCTGACCCAGAACTCATACTCCGATAGCTGGACCGGGGGCGAGGCGGGTAATATATCGTGGGTCTCCAAGGCCGACGCTATTTTCGAAAAGCAATTTTCGCCGAAATTTAATTTCAAGAACATATCCAAGCTTCAGTTCGGTCAGACCCATACGCAAGACAAGGAGACTAAAGTTTGGGCCAGGCCGACCAAATCGACCGATAAGATCGATATAGAAAACCTGGGGCGGATCACCCTTGATACCTATGTCGATCCTTATATCGCTTTCCGGATAGAATCGCAGTTCCTCGACGCTTCCTACGATCCGTTAAAACGGTATATCAATCCGATTCTTCTGACCGAATCGGCCGGTGTAGCCAGAATGTTATACGAGAAGGAAAAAGATCAAATCCTCTCCCGTCTCGGTTTTTCGGTCAGGCAGAGCATGAACAAAATCATAGTCGATACTACCGCGGAAACTTTCGAGACGGAGACATCGTCCGACGGCGGTATCGAATCGGTCAGCGATATTCATTTCGTTTTTTCCGAGAGGCTCAATTATATCGGTAAGCTCTCCCTTTTTAAGGCGTTGTTTTATTCGGAGAAGGACGCTTTTATCGGCACCCCGGCGGAGGATTACTGGAAAGCGGTGGATGTTAATTTCGAAAGCACCATCTCGGCCAGCGTTACAAAATATGTAGTGGTCACCTTATACGCCCAGCTTCTTTACGATAAGCAGGTCGATCTGCGGGGCCGGTTCAAGGAGACATTGGCGTTAGGGCTGACATATAAGTTTTTGTAGCAGCTTTTCGGTTGTAACAATACGGTAGGGGTCAGGCATGCCTGACCCCTAAAATCATTAAAATAACGCCAGGTGCGCCGGGATATAGCGTGAAAAATCAGCATATTGTTTTGTCGCCAGGAATACCGAGATGCTATCTATCTTAAATCCCAACGTCCGCAGACGGTTATGCACCTGGGCGTTGCTGCCCCCGGCGAATATTATGCTCATCTTCGAGCCATATTTAAGAGTTCTTCTGAACGATTCGGTGACTATATCAGGAAGATATTTAGGGACAATAGCTCCGGACGGGGCAATTAAGCCGCGTTTATGAATAACCGAATACCCGACCCATTTCGGGCCCCGATAAAAATCCAGAATTTCGTAATCAGGTTCCCCCGCGAAAAATCGTAAATCGACTAACCGCGCATATCCTCTGATCTTTTTTTCCAACCTGTTGATACGCAAAATCGAGCTATTCGAATTGCCGTTGTCAATATGCAAGCCGGTCGGTTGTATCCGACGTGTGACAGTATTCGTGTTCCGCATTTCGAAAATCGGGTATTGCGGCATAATCCCGAACCCGGCATAAAGCCCGAGAGCGACCTCGTTGTAAGGGAATGTGCAGAGAGCGAACGAATCGGCGTTCTTTTGCCTGCCGTAATTCAGACAACGTTTCATCAGTTCACGTCCGACGCCGCCATTTTGAGCGCGGGTTTCCACGAATAGATTGGCGAGATACCATTGCTTTCCCCTCATCAACGCCTGCCCATAGCCGACCATCCGATTGCCCGAGTACACCACCCAGCATCCCTTATAATCGGTTTTGTACATATGAACGACTGCGGCCGGTGTTTCCTTGAAATCCGGTTTTTCAGGCACCTTACGTCCGCTTCGCGCCTGTAAATCGAGATACGATCCGGCCATCACCCGGCAGGCGGGAAGGAGCTCGTCTTGTGTCGGGTGACGGTAGGTTATTTTAGGCATGGTGCGTTTCCTTACTAATTAATTTGTAGGTCGAAAGGCTTGTCCTTTCGACTTATTTCCGGGTCATTTTGTCGAAAAGCCGAGTTGTCGAAACCGCAAGGGTTTCGACCTACTCTCCGTAATCCATATTCTCATTTTCTTGGGGTTCGGATGCCCAATTTTCTTCACAATACCCCATTTCCAAAAATTTTCTAAAAGAGGAATGTTTATATTCGTATGGTGTCGATGATAATCCATGCTTTACAGGATTATAATGAATATAATCTAAATGCCGGTTTAGATCGGATTCGTCCCTTATAATACGGTCCCAATATCTGTATTGCCATAATCGACCGGATTTTAGGTTATTGGCAGAACGATACAATCCGGAAAACTTCAACTTAAATCGCTTTATCATATCAGATAGGTCGTTTTCCCGAGGATCAACGATCATATGAATATGTTCGGGTAATATTACCCACGCTATCAATTCGAAATTGTTAAAATCACGAACGTGATTGAACGAGCCCCAGACAAAATTAATATTATCAACCAGAATTGGGGTTCTTTTATAAGTCACATGGGTCAAAAAACAGATTTGTCCCTTATCAAAATATCTTCGGATATTCGTCATTTAATATCCAATCAAATTTGTCGAAACCACAAGGGTTTCGTCCTACTCCCCTAATACCAGCCCCAGAACTCCACACGGAACCAGCGGACGAATCGTCGGAAAAAGATCTTATACGCGCGTTCCTTGCCGCAATAAATCTTGGCGTGACCGGTCATACCTGATTTGAGCAACGCTTCCGGATTCGGAGCCTGGGCGGTAACCACGAATATCGGCTCCAGTTCACCCTCCTCGGTCTGCTCGGCTATCTTAGTGACCTTACCCTCGAAAGTGATACCGGGATAGCTTCTGGTTTTGAATTTGACCGCCATGCCGGGGGCGACATCGCTGATCTCTTTCTCCGGCACCGGTATTCGTATCCGCATGGTATCCATACGAGCGACCGTGAGGATAACCGAACCGGTGCGCACCGAGGTCACCACACCGTTCAACGGCGAGGCTATATTCGACGCTGAGATCTGGTTTTCAAGCTTGGTCAATTGCGCCTGGATCGCCCTGATCTCAGCCTCTGCGATATCGATCTCCTCGGGTCGGGCGCCGTCCTTCAGAAGCTTCTTTTGTTTCTTATATAAATTTAACTCCGATTTCAAAACATCGTTGCCGGTCCTGACCTCCTCTAACTGTTCGGCGGGAATCCCTCCCTTTTCGGCCAGCTCGCTTGACCTGGCCAGATCGGAATTCGATTTCTTCAGCTTTATTCTTACCTGGCTGATAAGCTCCTCCACTTGGGAGATCTCCTCGGGACGTGGTCCTTTTTTGAGTAGCTCGAGTTGTGATTTGGCGCGATCGAGATTGGCCCGCGACTCGGCCATATCGGACCCCGATTGCGACGAGCTGATCCGGGCGATTATCTCGCCTGTGGTCACCGACTCTCCCTCCGCGAATAGCGGATTGATCGATAAAAGTTGTAGATCCTCACCGGCGACACTCAATCGCCGCACGCTTTTCTCGCCCGAGCCTTTGTCAACCGTCAGTTCCACGAAACCGGGATCTGCTGATGTCAGCGACATTGTTTCAATCGGGTATATCAGGCAGTTCTGCGATACCTTTAGATCAAGTTTGACTATCGCCGATAAAAAGCTCAATCCGACAACAACGACGATCAGGATTATCCAGGTCTTCGGATGTAAAATCGCGCCCCTTTGGCTTGCTAATTTAAACAAATCCATCTTTTTAAAAGCCTCCACGATCAAATATAGGACAATTCCATACAGTATCGCCAGTCCGAATATGCCCAGCCACGAAAAGATAAGCCCCGTGACCTGGTAGAGCACATACCCGAAAAGCCCGAATGAGTATGCAATCGACGCTAAACCATACCATTTGAAAATCCGTCTTTCTCTGGCGGTCTCGTCGCTGTCGGATTTTATTCCGAAAATTAATTTTAAAAACAATTTCTTCCAGTATCCGAAAGCCCTGGACCGGAGATTCGGTATCCCCCATTTATCCACCAGGTAATAGTAACCGTCGAGCTTTAGGAGAGGATTTATATTAAAAGTTATCCCGATAAAGGATAAGGCTATAATAATAAACGCGGTCTGGTTGATTATGTTGTCGATAGCCGTTATGCGCCATATAACGATAGCCAACGCCCAAACTATGAGTTGATTTTTCACCCCGGCCAACGTCACCGCGATTCGTTTTTTCTTATCCGCGAACAGGTAAGCGTCGGAGACGTTGACATAGAAGCACGGTTGCAGATATAGAAGAAGAAAACCCATTTCTGATACTTTGCCACCGTATCGCTTGCAAGTAAATCCGTGGGATAACTCGTGGAGCAAAGTCACAAAAAATATTGTAATCCAAACATGCGGTATCATCTCGGGCGTCAGCGATCGTTTGAGTTGGTGGGCCAGTTCGAGACGATTGGACAGGATAATGGCCGTAGCGAAGATACCGAGTCCGAAATAAAACGGTATCATAATGCGTGAATAAAATATGCTGGTGAAGGAGGCAAATTCGGCGAGGAATTTTTCCGGATCGACCGCCTTAATTTTCATAAAGAGTACTTTTTGAAGAAGGGTGCGCTTTTTCCAAAGGCCTTGATCTGTCGGGGCGATTATTTCGTCATCCGATTCAAACAGGCCGAGTGATTCAAGCCGTTGCTGGAATTTAACGAAATCCTCGAGCTTTATCGTCGTGCCCGATTTTTCTCCAAACTCCGAAGCTACATCCTCCGTCGATTTGGAACCGTCGAACATACCGGCGATGGAGAACTCGGTTTCTCTCAAGCGGAAGAATCGGCCGGTGCGGGGATCTTTGATGACACAATATTCGATACCGCTTTCGGTCTGCTTGGAGACGATAAGATCGGATCTGAATTTCGGATTTGTAGTTGAGATAAACCCCTCCTTATAAATAAACCGGTATACAACTTAATGATAGATATTTAGTGGTAATTACGCAACAGGAAATATAGGGGAGGCCGGGGCCTGCCCGCCTATTTCAATAAAACCAACCTTCTTGTCTCGCCATATTTCCCGGATTGAAATCTACAAAAATAAATACCGCTACTCTTTCCAATAGCTTTCCACTCGATTTGATAATACCCCGCGGTTTGCTTTTCATTAAAAAGCGTCGCCACCTTTCCGCCGAGGATATCGAATATCTCAACAGTAACGAACGCGTCCCACGGCAAATCGTATTCGATTGTCGTTTGAGCGTTGAACGGGTTAGGGTAATTCTGAAAAAAGATGAAATTGACAGGTTTAATCGATTCTTTTCCGTCAATCTCGGTCTGGTAGTCCAACGTCACGGCGATATTGGTAACTTGGTCGAGCGTGGTCGGCACGGCCACTACGGTCGTCTCCCGAAAAGCGGGGTGACCAAAGAATATATCGTAGATACCGGCGCCCAGGCTATCGAACGAAAAACCGCCGTAAGGTCCGGTGAAATCAAAAAAATCTGTCCCGATTACCTCCACGAACACATCTTCTACAGGTTCGAGGCCGTCGCCTACCACCCCGGAAATAGTGGCGAATAACGGTTCCATTAGCGGAAACTGATCGAAGCTTTCATTGCCGTCGATTGCGTATGGGATATCGCCGATACCGTCGCCGTTCTGATCGGGACCGGTATAATCCGACCAGTAATTTCCACGTTCATTATCGGGTGAAAACCAGAAGTCAATCCCTCCGCCATAATCGGCTGCCTGAACGGAGTTGTCGTTATTGGAGATAAAATTATTTTGATGAAACTGATTGTTATCGCCTCCTCCAAGGCACATCGAATGAAATATCCCGTATCCGCTATTTACGACGATATCATTGTAGGCGAAAATGTTGTCCTGAGCCATAATCGACGATATACCCATATCGTTTGAGGAAATTCTATTACCGACAACCAAGTTAGATAAATGGTGAGGCTCGCCGGTATGCTCTAGAAGTATCCCGAAAGAGGCACTGTTTTCGATTATATTGTTGCGTATGATATTCCCCTGGTTATTCGGTGTGGGTTCCGAATCGGATTCGAAAAAACGGATTGCGTTATCGTTGAGAAAAAACACGCATCTGGAGATAATGTTGTAGCTCGAGCCGATAAGCAACAACCCGGAATAGTTGGAATCGAAGCGGCAATAATCAATCGTGCAGTTATTGGCAAACGAAAGCTCGATTCCAGAATCGTAATAGCCCACCCCACTATTTCTCACAGCTAGACTACTTACATAAACATCGAGGGTATCAACAAAAATGACATCACCCGTATCGGAACCATCGATTATCACACCGTCACGGCTTTCGCCGATCAAGCTCATACGCTTATTAATAACGATATTCTCGAAATAGATACCGTCGGCAACCATGACCGTATCGTTCTCCATGCAAGCGTCGATTCCCTCTTGAATAGTAGGATAATCGCCGGGAACATGGATTACGGTTGCGGAGGCGGATGAATAGAACGCCCCAATATAAATCGCGAATATTAATATTGAGCGTTTCATAATTTCCTCCTGTTATTTTAACAATATCATCTTTTTCGTTTCGATATAATCTCCGGCTTGAATTTTATAAAAGTATACACCTGAGTTCTGCATTTCCGCGTTCCAGATAGCATGACGATAACCCGCCGGTAGCTCACCCCGAATCAACGTCTCAACTTTGCGACCGAGGATATCATAGATTTCGATCGTCACGTCAGTGGCTTCAGGCAGGCTATACTCGATGACGGTAGAGGCGTTAAAGGGATTGGGGTAGTTCTGGGATAAGAGAAATTGTGAGGGTATTTCCGGGGACTGTTCCTCGTCAGCATTTGTGGAAATTCCCTCGCCGCCATAGGCGCCCATATCACTTCTTAATTCGCCTAATCCCCAATCGCAACCAAGCATATTATCGAAAATCGCGGGATCACCGGTGTCGATGCAGGGTGAATTATATACATCTCCGCAAGAGTCTGCCATTAAATGAAAATCGCCGTTATCGGAATCACGAAAAAGGGGATCAATGTCAATGTTGCCTTCGCCTGCCCAACCGCCCTGGATGTCGCAATAGGTAAAATAAGGTGACGATGAATCATCAAAGTCAATCTCCGGGGAATATGATGCGCTGTCTGCCCAGAATATTGTGTTCACGATTATCGGAATGGAACTACTAACGCAATACATCCCACCGCCATTTAAAGCAGCAGAATTTCCGGTTATTGTGTTATTGCTAATCGTCGGATCGGAATCGTAGCAATAAATTCCGCCTCCGTTTAGAGCAGCGGAATTTCTGGATATTGTATTATTACTAATTGTGGGATTGGAATGATAACAATTAATCCCGCCGCCGATTTCGGTGTTATTACCGCTTATTGCATTATTGTCGATCGAGGGGCTGGAATAATGGCAATGAATCCCGCCGCCGCCATGGTCGACATTATTTCCACTTATTATATTATTACTGATCGTGGGATTGGAATTATTACAATAAATCCCCCCGCCTAGACCACTAGATTGAAAAACGTTATTTTCGCTTATCGTATTATTATTGATTACAGGATTGGAATTATAGCAATGAATCCCACCGCCTTCATATGAAACACCGTTTCCGCTTATCATATTATTGCTGATCACGGGATTCGAAAATGAGCAATAAATTCCACCTCCACGCCCGGTAGAATTTCCGATTATTTCGTTGTTGATGATTGTGGCATGGGAATAAATAGAACAATTAATTCCGCCACCATATGAAGCAGAATTTGGAATTCTCGTACCTATCGTATTGTTGTTGATAATGGGACTGGAATAATCCTTACAATAGATCCCACCGCCATAGAGTCCACCAGAATTTCCATCTAGTATATTACTGTTTATGATGGGATCGGAATCATAGCAAACTATACCGCCGCCGCCAGATGTAGTAGAATTACCGGTTATTGTATTACCGCTAATTAATGGATTGGACTGATTCCTGCATGTTATTCCCCCGCCTGAGTAAGGCGGATTCGGACTTCCCTGGCCATTTAGAATCGTAAACCCGGAAATAACTGCATTATTGTCCTCACCGCTTTCAAAAACAACAACTGTACCGGATGAATTACCATCGATAATTGTTGTCGAAACATAGGATGTGTCGCCTGTAGTCAAATACAATGAGCCTAAAACAATGTTTTGTCCGTTGAAATTAACGTTTTCAACATATGTCCCCGATTGCACCAGAACGGTATCGCCATCGGTGGAGACGTTAATGCCCTGCTGAATGGTCGGGTAGTCGCCGGGGACATGGATTATCGTCGCACGCGCGAAAGTAAAAGTAGCGGCGACTAAAAGCACGGTAAAAAGTATTGCGTGTTTCATTATATCCTCCAACGAGGTATTTAGCTTTAGTGCTCATCGTAGATGAAACTAAATCTGCCTATAAATATAGATATGTAATTCCATTATATTGTCAAGGCTTTTTTATATTACAATAACCTTAATAGGAAATATTACTGATTATTGAGGATAGTTACTAGTCTACAGCCGTACCCGTTTCAATCTCAGCGAATTCGTTACCACAAACACCGACGAGAAAGCCATAGCGCCCGAGGCGATCATCGGGTTTAGAAATCCCGCGGTGCCGAAAAAAGGATATAAAACGCCAGCCGCGATCGGGATCCCGATAATATTGTAGATAAACGCCCAGAAGAGATTCCATTTGATCGTACTTAAAGTCCTCTCGGAAAGCTCCATGGCTTTCGGTACGCCGCGCAGATCGCCGGATAGAAGGGTTATATCCGACGATTCCATAGCTATATCTGTACCGGTACCGATAGCGATTCCGAGATCCGCCTGCACCAACGCGACAGCGTCGTTGATACCGTCGCCTACCATAGCTACGGTTAGTCCTTTTCTCTGAAGCTCCTTAACCATCTCGGATTTATCCCGCGGCAATACGTCCGCAATAATTTCGTCGATACCTGCTTGCGACGCTACCGCCTCAGCCGTGCTTCTATTGTCGCCGGTGATCATGATTGATTTTATTCCGTTACGGCGAAGATTATCGATAACATCCTTCGCGTCCGGTTTCAAGCTGTCGGCCACGGCGATAACACCCATGAGCTTTTTATCCACCGAGAGAATCATAATCGTTTTGCCATCGGCCTGAAGTTTCTCCAGCGGCTTTTTCAAATACGATATATCGATTTCGCGTTCATCCATTAATTTCACATTACCCAAAAGCGAACGTCGATCATCAATTCGCCCGGCGATCCCTTTGCCCGGCTCGGCGGAGAAATTCTCCGGCTCAGCGAGATCTATATCATCCTCTTTAGCCCTTTCCAATATAGCCTCGCCCAGCGGATGCTCCGATCTTTTCTCAAGCGTCCCCGCGAAATAAAGAACGTCCCTTTCGGTATGGCCGTCGGCGGGAATTATATCGGTCACCGACGGTTTCCCCTCGGTTAGCGTTCCGGTCTTGTCGAAAACAACCGTATCGATTCTATGAGCGATCTCGAGGCTCTCGCCACCCTTGATCAGGATACCGTGTTCAGCCCCCACACCGGTTCCGACCATGATAGCCGTGGGTGTGGCCAGCCCCAACGCACAGGGGCAGGCGATTATCAATACGGCAACAAAATTCAATAATGCGATAGTTAAAGCGGGCGAAGGTCCCCAGATATACCAGGTAATCAACGTAATCAAAGCAATACCGATAACGACGGGCACGAAGACGCCGGCGACCTTATCCGCCAGCCTTTGTATCGGCGCTTTGGAACCCTGGGCTTCCTGCACCAACCTGATAATCTGCGAGAGCATAGTCTCCCTGCCGACTTTGGTCGCCCGGAATTTGAAACTTCCTGTTTTATTGATTGTCGCGCCGATCACCTCGTCGTCGGGCCTCTTCTCCACCGGGATACTCTCGCCGGTCAGCATGGATTCATCCACGCTGGAGTAACCGTCGATAACCACGCCGTCGGTGGGGATCTTTTCACCGGGACGGACGATAACTACATCCCCGTTTTTAACATCATTAATATCGATATCGATCTGTTGACCATCCCGCTCTATCCGGGCGGTTTTCGGTTGAAGGCCCATCAGTTTCTTAATCGCCTCCGACGTCTTCCCTTTGGCCCCCGCCTCGAGCAATCTGCCGAACAATATGAGGGTGATAATCACAGCGGCTGTATCGAAATAGACATCGGCCGCTCTCCCGGCGGACG
Source organism: Candidatus Zixiibacteriota bacterium (assembly GCA_036481315.1). Taxonomy (GTDB): domain Bacteria; phylum Zixibacteria; class MSB-5A5; order UBA10806; family UBA10806; genus JAZGHS01. Next base: position 27,380 of record JAZGHS010000208.1, read on the forward strand.
AAAACAAGTCGGAGTTTAA
>JAZGHS010000209.1:0-7207 GCA_036481315.1 Candidatus Zixiibacteriota bacterium
GGTTTAATAGATATCTTTCCAGCTACCTCTCCGGAGCCGTTGCGGGTGGAATTTTTCGGCGATGATGTCGATTCCATCAGATCGTTTTCGGTTCTCTCTCAAAGATCATTAGAGAAGCGGGACCTCGCGGTTTTTCTTCCCCTAAGAGAGATCCCTATCGACCTTGAAAGCGTGGAGATAGTCTGCGAAGATCTTTCGCAGGACCAGGCGGTGGCCTTGCATCAGGCTCTAGGCTCTAATGGCGCCTATGACGGTCTCGAGTTTTTCAGACATCTGTTTGTAAAGAAGAAAAGCTCCCTTTTAGAGCATATATCATCGGATACCATAATCGTGATCGATGATCCCGGATTCGCCGGCGATGAAATTAGCCGAGTTCTGGAACGGGCGGCATTAAGGTTTGACCAGAGGCAGGATTATCCGTTCGGTAGTCCGACCGATATTTATCTGGACTACGACGATTTACTTAAACGCCTCTCGAGATTCAACCGGGTTGAGTTGCAGGGAATCATCAAAACCGAAGAGGAATCGATAAAAATCCAGACCAGACCGCAGGAACCTTTTGGACCGCATATTAAGATGTTCGCAGAAAAACTCGAAGAGTACAGAAATCAGAATTACGAAACTACGATCTTCTGCGATGGCGAAAGCCGTAATCAGAAATTAAAAGAGCTTCTCTCCGAATACGAAGTCTCCCTGCCTTTGAAAAGTCATCGGATCACGACCGGTTTCGGGTTGCCGTCGATCGGATTATGGCTATTAACCGATCACGGTATCTTTTCTCGGGTTTCGGGACGTAAGAAAACCCGCGGTTTTAAGGAGGGGATCGCTCTTTCCAGCTACCGGAGTCTTCAACTTGGCGACTACGTTGTTCATATAGATCACGGTATCGGACAATACCGTGGTTTGGAGACGCTCACAGTTGATGGCCGCAAGCGGGATTGCCTGTTGATATTGTACGCCGGGGGGGATAAAGTATACGTCCCCATAGAGGAATTCTTGCGGGTGCAGAAATTCTCGGGTAAGGAGGGAGCACCGTCGCTTTCACGTCTTGGCACGGGTGTATGGGAACGCACAAAAGCGCGGGCCAAAAAGGCGATTATGGCCATGGTCGAAGAGTTGATCGGTTTGTACGCCAGACGTAAAGCGCTTCCCGGATTCACGTTTCAGCCTGATTCTCCGTGGTTAAAGGAGCTTGAAGCCTCGTTTACCTATGAAGAAACGCCGGATCAGCAGAAGGCTATCGACGATATCAAGATGGATATGGAAGATTCATCTCCTATGGATAGGCTTGTTTGTGGAGATGTCGGTTACGGCAAGACAGAGGTGGCGGTCAGGGCGGCGTTTAAGGCGGTGGAATCGAGCAAACAGGTGGTGGTACTTGTGCCTACCACCATCCTGGCCCAACAGCATACGGAGACGTTTCGTTCTCGCTTGTCTCAATTCCCGGTGAAAGTCGAGCTATTGTCGAGATTCAGATCTCCAAAAGAAACCAGGGAGGTCAAAGAGGGATTGAAAAACGGGACGGTCGATATTGTGATCGGAACTCATAAGTTGTTACAGAAGGATCTGGAATTCAAAGACCTCGGGCTTTTGGTAGTCGATGAGGAACAGCGGTTCGGAGTGACTCACAAGGAGAAGATAAGGCAGTTAAAAACCCAGGTCGACACGCTGACTTTAACCGCGACACCCATCCCCCGTACATTACAGCTATCGCTTCTCGGCGCCAGAGATATGTCCATTATCAACACACCTCCCAAAGATCGTCTGCCAATCGTCACAGAAATAGCCCTTTTCTCCGATAAAACGATAATCGAATCAATCGAGAGGGAAATACTAAGGGGAGGGCAGATCTTTTTCGTTCATAACCGAGTGGAATCGATAGAAGCGATTTATCGTTACCTGAAAAAACTGATGCCCTATCTTGAAATCGTGATAGGTCACGGCCAGATGCCTGAGAAAAGATTGGAAAGAGTAATGGTTGATTTTCTGGCGAAAAAATACCAGGTGCTTCTGGCGACAACCATTATCGAATCCGGCCTGGATATGCAATCGGTAAATACTATAATCATAAATCGTGCCGATAAGCTGGGACTTGCTCAATTATATCAGCTGCGAGGCAGGGTGGGACGTTCCGCCAGGAGGGCGTTCGCTTATCTATTGGTGCCTCCGTTAAAACTGCTTACAGAAAAAGCCAGGAAACGTTTGCGGGCAATCGAGGAATTCACCGAACTGGGGTCTGGGTTTCATCTGGCTATGAGAGATCTGGAGATCAGAGGCGCGGGAAACATTTTAGGCGCGCAACAGCATGGGTTTATCGAAGAGGTCGGATTCGACCTATATTGCCGTCTGCTGGAGGAGGCCGTGGCTGAGGTGAGAGAGCAAGCGCCCCCGAGGGCGAAAATCGAGCTTAAAGTACAGACCGATCTTGACCTGTTTATTCCAGAGTCATATATCGACGAGCAGAATCTTAGGGTAGAACTTTATAGAAATATATCCGAAATCAACGATCAGCAAAGACTCGATGAATTTTCCGAGGAGATCGCCGATCGATTCGGGTCTCGTCCGGAGGCGGTACAAAATCTGTTGGATTTAGCTGCCGCTCGGATGTATGCCGCGAAATTGGGAGCGGATAAATTAATTTATCGCGGAGGTGAATTGAACCTCGAATTTCCCGGGGAGAGAGAGTTTACCAAACCCGAGATAGAGGGATGGCGAAAACGGGTAGCCGGGAAAATGGAATTCAGGTCGTCGGAAGGGCTGAAAATGCTGCTGAGATTAGGCGGCGGTGGAACCGAAGCGTTGAAAAATGCCTTGCGATCAATGGTCGGCTGATATAGATTGAAATTCCGTGGAACAATAGACGGTTGATAGTGTTAAACAATCCCGGAATTGCGACGTGCGGACTACGGACGTATCAGCGATATCGGAGATAAGTTGAGCTTACCGGAAGGAAGTTTTTAATGAGAAAAACGGTGGTCGTGCTGGGAATAGCGTTGCTTCTGACTGCGGCCTGTTCTGAGGGTGAAAAAACGGAAGGAACGGTTATTGCCAGTGTTAATAGCGAGGTTTTGACCATGGAGGAGTTGATATACCAGATTCCGGCCGAGTATAGAAACCAATTGAACGAGGAAGGGCTTAACAATGTAATCGAAAGTTGGGTCAACACCGAGCTTTTGTATCAGCGGGCAGTAGAGAAAGGCTTGGATGAAGATCCTGAAATAAAGGCGATTATCAAGGCCGGAACGAGGGAAGCGATTGCCAGGAAAATGGTAGATAGCGAAATGAGCCTTCGGACTTTTGTCCCCACCGCGATGGTCGACTCGATTTATCGTACTCAACAGGAGTCTTTCAAGCTGGAGAAAGATAGATTGCGGGCCAGCCACATCCTTCTACCCACAAAAGGCGAGGCCGACGCTATTTACGGCCGGTTGAAAAAAAACGGTGATTTCGCCGTTTTAGCGCGCGATTACTCGGGCGATAGAACGACCGCCGAAGGCGGAGGCGATATCGGTTATTTTACCTCCGATAGTATGGATCCGGATTTTTACCGGGTGGCCGCGAATTTAAAAGTAGGATCGTATTCCAAACCGGTTCAAACAACCTACGGATTTCATCTGATAATGTTAACCGATAGATTAAAAGCGGGCGCCGATCTCGATTCCCTCGAAGCCAAGCAGAGGATTTACGATAATCTTTATTCCACACGTCATGCCGAGGCTTTCGAACAATATATAAATGAATTGAAATCGACCGCTACTATAGAGAGGATTCCTCTCACCGATTCATTAATGTTAAACGCGATGGGACAGAGTCTGCCATGAGTAAATTAAAAGGAATACTTCTGATGTTTCTATTAGTCGCCGCCGCGGGTGCCGAGGTTCTGGATCGTGTGGTAGCGGTTGTCGACAAAGAAATTATCCTCCTGTCGGAACTCGAATCTCAAATACAGCTCTATGCTATTCAAAATCGAATGGAGATTAAAGACGAAAGACAGCTCGATAGCTTAAGAAGCGAATTTCTCGATAGGATGATAGAGGATAAAGTACTTCTGGTAGAGGCCAGAAGGGATACCACCATAGAAGTTACCACGAAGGAAGTCGAAGAGGCGTTGAATTCCCAGATTAAAGCCATAAAAGGACAATTTCCTTCGGAGGACGCTTTCCTCGAACAGCTTCGCACCGAGGGGTTGACCTTGACCGGTTTGAGAGAGCAATACCGCGACGAAATCCATAAACAACTTCTAAAGGAAAAATTGATTCAAAGCAAGATTGCCCGGATTTTGGTATCCACCGGCGATGTTAAGAACTTTTACAAGGAGAATATCGACGATCTTCCCGAAAAGCCCGCGGGCATCAACTTATCCCATATATTAATTTCTATTCAGCCGGGAGATTCGACAGTTGATTCGTTATATAATTACGCTCAATTAATCCGCGGAAAATTATCTGGCGGCGAGGATTTCGCGTTGCTGGCAAAAAACTATTCCGACGATCCGTCCGGCGAAAACGGCGGCGATCTCGGATGGTTTGCCAGAGGAGAGATGGTTCCCGAGTTCGAATCCGCCGCCTTCGGGCTTCAGTTAGGGCAGGTTTCGGAAGTCGTCAGGTCTAAATTCGGTTTTCATATCATTAAAGCGACCGGACGCAAGGGAGACAGGATTAGGGCAAGCCATATCCTGATTCAATTGCTGCCATCCGATGAAGACATGGCCGACAAGCGCGGAATGGCTGACAGCCTTTACCAGTCTATCCTCGAAGGCGTCGATTTTGTCGAGCTTGCCAGGCAGCATTCCGACGATGAAAACTCTCGAGATGCCGGAGGGGAACTGGGCTGGTATGCCGCTACCGATCTGTTACCAGAGTTTATCAGGGCCTTGACCGATCTTGAGATCGGGCAGATTTCACCGCCGGTTATTAGTGATTTTGGTTTTCATATTATCAGGCTCGAGGATAAACGCGAGGCGAGCCCTATCGATCTCGAGGAAGATTACGATACGCTCGAGGAGATGGCCCGACGGGCAAAAGCGCAGGCTCAATTGGAAGAATTGCTGGCCAAAGTCTCGGCTGGGCTATATGTCGATAAGAGGTTGTAATGCGGCTGGACAAGTTCCTGTCTGTCGCCAGGATATTTAAAAGCCGTTCCCTGGCCGGTGACGCGGCCTCGTCTTCTATGGTATTCCTCGACGGTTTGCCGGCGAAACCGTCGAAAGAGATTAAGCCCGGCTCGAGAATCGAAATAGATACGCCTCTATTTTATAAGAAAATCGAGGTTCTGGCCATTCCCACCGGGAACGTTACCAAAAAAGACGCCGAATCGTTGTTTAAATTAATCGATGAGAGGAAAAAGGATTGAAACCGTTTTTCGATGATACACCCGTTAAGTCAGTTAAACAGCGGGCCATAGTAGTCGGCGCTTTTAAAAAGGAAGATGCTTTGCATCTCGATGAAAATCCTCTCGATGAGATCGCCAGCTTGTGCAAAACGGCCGGGGCAAGAGTTGTAGGGCGGATGACTCAATACTTGGATCAATTCAATCCGGCGACAATGCTGGGAAGCGGTAAGATAGAGGAGCTGTCCGCGTTAATGAAAGAGAGGAAAGCCGATCTTGTTGTTTTCGATTCCGGACTCACATCGTCGCAACAGGTCAAAATCGAAAAAAAGGTATCCTGCCCGGTGATCGACCGGCCCGGTATTATCCTTGATATATTCGCTCTTCACGCGCGTACACGGGAAGCCAAACTACAGGTGGAGCTTGCCCAGCTCGAATACCTGCTTCCCAGGCTTGCCGGAGGCTGGACTCACCTCGAGCGTCAGGAGGGTTCCATCGGCACGAGAGGACCCGGCGAAACCCAGCTCGAGACCGATAGACGGCTGGTTCGCAAACGAATCAGCGATTTGAAACGAAAATTAAAAGAGATTGAAACCGAGAGGCACACCCAGAGAAAACAGCGCGATGGTATTTTCAAAGCCTGCCTGGTGGGCTACACTAACGCCGGCAAATCTACCCTATTCAACCTACTAACCGGAGAGGATGTAATAGCCGAAAGCTACCTTTTCGCCACTCTCGATTCAACTACAAGGAGAGTTAAGCTATCCGGACGTAATATGCTTCTGCTTTCCGATACTGTCGGGTTTATCAAGAAATTGCCTGTGTCGCTCGTGGCTTCGTTCAAATCGACATTGATGGAGGCTATCGGCGCGGATTTACTTTTACATGTAATCGATATGTCCGACCGTTTTTTAGAGGAGCGAATATCTACGGTTAATGGTATCCTCAAAGAAATAGGCGGCGGGGATATTTCGATCATACATATTTTCAACAAAATAGATCTTCGCAATGATCCTGACCTGTTCAGATCGTTATTGGCACGATATCCGGGGTCGCGATTTATATCTGCGGTAACCGGGGAAGGTGTCGGGAGGATTAAATCCGACCTGGAATCACGTCTTGAGAACACTAAAGTGACAATTACCGCTCGCATCGAATCGCATGAGGGAGGAAAGCTCAATCTGGTTAGCTCGCTCGGGCATCTACTTGATAGCGAAAGCGACGACGGAATATTGACAGTGAAGGCGAGAATTCCGAAAGCCGCTCTTGGCAGGTTACGCGCCGAGGGCATAAAAGTAATTTCCACCGAAGAGTAAGATGGATTTGGAAAACAAACGGATCATAATAACGGGTGCGTCGAAAGGGATAGGCAGGGCGATAGCCGAATCGCTTGCCGCCTTTGGCGCAAAGCTTTTCCTTACCGCCCGGGATCAGGATCAACTGGAGAGTTTAAAAGCGGAATTGATTTCGCGGGGATGCGATCTCGATTTCGCGGTCGCCGATCTTCGCGACGCCGATCAGGTAAGCTCGATGTTTCAATCGGCTATCGAATTTCTGGGGGGAATCGATGTGTTGATAAACAACGCCGGTTTGGGGATTAAGGCCGATGTTGCCGATATGAGTCTGGCCGATTGGGATCGGACTATGCAGGTGAATCTGAGGGCGGTTTTTTTACTTTCACAATTAGCCTCGAAAAAAATGATTGCCCAAAGATCGGGATATATAATAAATATAGGTTCGGGCGCGTCGCAGACGCCGATTTCAGGATTCGCTTCATATTGCGCGTCGAAATACGGGTTGTTGGGTTTTTCGGAATCGCTCGGCCTGGAACTTCGCGGTCATAACATCAAGGTCTCGATCATTTTACCCGGCTCCACAG
>JAZGHS010000210.1:0-8290 GCA_036481315.1 Candidatus Zixiibacteriota bacterium
TCCCGAGTCAGCGGGGGTTGCCTAAGAGCCTCCCCGTAAATACAGAGATTTTTGTTGATTGCCGTGTTGATTGGAAACTATACTATATACATATCGTAAAATTCGAAACTTTCACCGGCGTTTCTAATGAGGGTATTTTATTGAAAATCGGACGCCATTCACGATTAATTATTATCTGCGTCAGTGAAGTGATTTTTCTTTATATATTGGTAAACCTGATTTACTTTCCGGGCCCTGCATTCCTTCACTTCTTCGCTATCGTGGTAAATGGGTTTTTTTCCATGTTTCTTGGATGGATTGCATTGTGGTTTACATCGCTTGGGATCTTATTCCTGGTCGTTTCGTTATTAAGAAAGCAGAATAGAATCCTGTCGTTGGCTATTATAATCATGCCGATCATAAATATCGTGACAGTCTATTCTTCAACCAACCGGTTTTTGGATTTTTCAAGAGAATATGCTATTATCGAGGCAACCCCAATAACGGAGTCGTTAGAAAAATACTATTTGGATAATCTAGCTTACCCCGACAGTCTGCAACAACTAGTTCCCGAATATATTGCTGAAATTCCTACTCCCGGTATTATTGGTATATCAGAATTCGAATATATCGGCCATGGAGATCGATTCAGACTGATGTTTTTTCAAAGTACTCTTAGTCTTGAAGATGTAGAAAAGGTAGAATATAATCCATGGGAAAAAATAAAATACAATAAAAGTACATCCGTTGATGGCTGGCAATACTATTAGTCGCTCTGTAAACTACAGCGGCATAAGGTATATAATAATGGGTCATTTGTCTCATGACAGTGGAACATGAATCGCTAAGATATCAACTCCTTGTTGCAGGGAGACAAACTCCCCACCTACATTAACAATATGGCCCCGATTCTGGATTCCCGATCAGGTCGGGAATGACAACGCTCGTGTACTCCTTACGAGCAGACCGGGAGGTCTGCCGCGCACGTATGAGAATTTTATTGGGATAGCGATTATTATTGTTAATTCAACATCCATATCATATGTTTTCATAGGGAGGAATATGATTTCATCAATACGTGGTTATATTGGGCGGTGTAACTTAAACATTAGGAGGATCATCCATCATGCCCAAAACCGATATAGATATGTTTCGTCATACGCTCGCGACTTTGGCCTATAGAGCCGCTAAAGTCATAAGGACAGCGCCCGATTCGCTCGCGGATTACGTGCCGGGGGCGACCTCGCATACTCCTTTACAGATCGTAGCTCATATGGGTGATCTGTTCGATTGGGCGTTCACCATGATATCGGGTACCCCAAAATGGAATACATCGACTCCGAAGGATTGGCGAAGCGAGTGCCAACGGTTTTTCGATTCTCTGAAGAAATTCGATGAAGCCCTGGCATCGGGAGCCCCCATTAAATACGATTTGGGGCGGATGTTTCAGGGCCCTGTGGCCGATGCCCTGACGCATACCGGGCAACTGGCTATGCTTCGGCGGTTGCATGGCTCGCCGATGAAGGGGGAAGGCTACAACCGCGCCGATGTTCAAATCGGCCGGATCAGCATGGAGCAGACTTCGCCTGATCCGCGGTATGAATTCGATTAAGAATTTTCAGGAAGACCGGGAGGTCTGCCCGACATCCCCATCTCCCCGTATCACAGGAATTCAGCTTGACATAACGTTCGATTCGATAGCGCTTGGTGCTCCACCCAACGGGTGCGATTAATCTCTCCCCGGGTAACGTCTGCAAGGTTCAACCTCCCCGCCTACAGCAAAGATATTGCTAGCCATCTGGATTCCGGATCGAGTCCGGAATGACATTGTTTGTGGTCGTCACACGGCCTCGTGTGCCCCTATCGGGCAGACCGGGCGGTCTACCGCGCACAATAATAGAGGGGCTTTTTTATTGCAGAGAATTGATTTAGCCGCTATACTGATTATCGCGATGTACCCAACTATGCCTAAGTAATTTGTGATTTATTTGTAAAATAGCTCAGGAGGCAAAGATGAAACGATTGAATTCAAACCTAAAATTCTTTGTTATCGCACTAATGTTATTTAGTTTCGGCTGCGCAAAAGAAGCAGAAAAGGTTATCCTTTCACCTGACGGGGTAGAGATCAGTCTCGATCAAAGAGGCGAGGGCGAGCCCACAGTCATCTTTATACACGGCTGGGCCAATAATAAGGGTATCTGGGATGCTCAAATGTCCTACTTTGCCGAAAAACACAGGGTAATAGCTGTAGACCTTCCCGGTTACGGTGAATCGGGATATAACCGTACTGACTGGACTATGGCATCATTTGCCCAGGACGTTAACACCGTCATTGATAAACTTAATCTCGAAAAAGTCGTGCTTGTCGGCTTCTCAATGGGAGGACCTGTAATTGTCGAATCCGCGAAATCTGCGTCTGAAAACCTGATCGGCCTGGTTATTGTCGACGCGTTAAAGGACGTCGAAATGAAATATTCGCCCGAAATGATAATCTCTATAGACAGCGTATTTACGAATATAGTTACATATCCAACCGGGGAGAAATTGTTGGCCGGCGGCTTCTACAAACAAAATCCCGACGCGTCGTATGTGCGAGTTGTTACTATGCTATCAGGGCAAAAGAATACCTCCAGAATCGGATGGAGAGAATCGTTTAATGATATTTTTCGATGGCTAAATGAGGATTGTATCGATGCATTACAAAAAGTCAGTGTGCCCATTGTATCGATCTGCTCGGATATGGAACCGATAAACGAAGAAGCCTTCAAGAAGTACGTCCCGTCTTATAAGCTAAAGATCATCCCGGAAACTGGGCATCTTGTAATGTGGGATAATCCTGAAGAATTCAACCGTCTGCTTGAGGAGAGCATCCAAGAAATTATGGGTAAATCAAGATGAGAGTAGCGCAGGTAGGGCAGGAGCCCCGTCTCCTTCCAACGTATGGGAGGTTTACAGCTTGACATAACGTCGGAATCAATAGAAGATCTGTCGGGATGAAAACAGAATACGAATCGACATCGCGAGGAGGAAATATGAGCAGATCGATCCGGAGAATATTTATTTTGTCAATTACCGCTGTTCTGCTGTTAAGCTACGCTACCGCTTTCGGAGTGGATGTCCGCAACGCGCAATCTACCTATGGGCTTAAAGCGGGATTGGTCAGCCCGGGCACGTGGTTCGTGGGAGATTTCGAATATGATCCCGATATGGGTTATTCGCTCGGGGGATTTCTCGATTATAAACTCGGCGAGAAAATCACAGGCGGCGGTTATCTCGATATTCATGGAATCAACGCCTATGAGACATCCGGCTCCCTTTTCGATTTTGGCATAACCATCAAAGCGATCATCTTCAGCCAGACCAGTAAATTCACATTCAAGCCGGGGATCGGGATCGGATACGGCACCCTCGGCAAAATGGACATATATGCCAGCAGCAAGTATATGGTCCTTAAAGGTTTCGTCGATATGGTCTATGCAACTCCCGGCGGAATGTCCTGGCTGGGAGAGGTCGGATTTTGGGGATCGCCCGACGGCGGTAACGATGATTTCGAGGCGTATTTTGGAACCGGGCTTATGATAAGAGGCGGAATAGTATTCTAAACATTTGAAGTTCCGCCCGAGAGTTAACAGAACCTCGGGCAACGATATTTTACGGGCAGTACACGTCCCTATATTTCCCGAGCCCGACCGTTCATTATGAAAATGATACGCATTATCAGGAACATATATCCGCGAGCGCCGGTTATATTTGAATAGATCCAACAACGTTTATCCGACAATGTCAAATCAAGGAGAAAGAATGATCAAAGTCAGCGTACTGTATCCAAACGGTAACGGTAATAAATTCGATATGAGCTACTTCTGTGACAACCACATACCGATGGTTCGGGAAAAACTAGGGTCTGCCTGCAAACAGATTGCCGTAGAAGCGGGACTCGGGGGAGCGGAAGATGGATCACCCGCGGCTTTCGTAGCCATGGGCCATCTCTATTTTGATTCGCTCGATGCGTTTCAGAACTCTTTCGGGCCGCATAGCGACTCGATTATGGGAGATATTCCTAACTATACCGACATTCAGCCGGTGATTCAAGTCAGCGAGGTAAAAATATAACCGGCTTTGCACATGTCGGGATTTAATCTGAAGCCTCCTGAGTAATCGGGAGGCTTTTTTAGGTCGGCAGCTTGTCTGCCGCTTGGGCAACTTCCGTGCTCGCTTTTCGTATTATAATTGAATACTAATCGTAGGGAGGCAGATATGACCGTAGCCGATCTGGAACATTTCAAAAAAGTCCTGTTGCTTCGGGTGAGTAGTCTCGATTCGCTTCTGGAATCATCGAATTCCCCGACAGAACAGGATACTCCGAAAGTCCAATCTCTCCTCAAAGAGATAAAAGAAGCGTTAGGGCGGGTCGAGGACAGGTCTTTCGGACAGTGCAACCTCTGCGACGGAGAGGTCGAATATCACCGGTTGGAAGTTCAACCAGCCGCCGAAATCTGTCTGGATTGCATAAGCGAAAAAGAAAAAGTCCTGCTTGAAGAGGAGCTTTTCCTTGCCAGCAAAATCCATAGGGCGCTTTTGCCCCAGTCGGTGGAGAAGATCGAGGGATACGATATCAAGGCGATATCTTTGTCCGCCCGAACGGTAGGTGGTGACTACTATGATATTCTATCGGGCAAGGGAGATTCCGCAAGAATCATTATCGCCGACGCGATGGGTAAGGGTATACCCGCCGGGCTAATAATGTCGAATCTCCAGGGGGCGTTGCGAGTTCTCTCCGAAGAGATAGAATCGCCGAGCAAGTTATTAGCCAGCTTGAACCGTTGGCTCTGCCATAACGTGCAGGTAACTAATTTTATTTCATTGGCTTGCGTGTCGTTAAATCATGGTTTAAGCGATGAATCCCCGATCACCTATTCCAATGCCGGCCACTGCCCGCCTATACTCTTTCGAAACAATGGGGATATAGAGAGCCTCGAGCCGACTGGTGGGGTTATAGGAGTCCATGAAGATTTCGCTTATGAAGAACAGCTGCTTACGATTTCCACGGGGGATTTACTGTTGTTGTATACCGACGGCGTTACCGAAGCTGTAAATAAATCTGGCGAAATGTTCGGGGAAGAACGATTGATAAAGTATATAAAAGAGGAAAGCGCCGGCTCGGCGGAAGCCTTTCTGGACGGTCTGTTAAATTCAATACGCGCTTTTTCCGGAGGAGAAGAACTTAGCGACGATTTAACAGCAGTTGCCATCCGGAAAACGATATAATAACTATTTGGTTCCTGGCGTTAGAATCGTTATAGTCGAATCCGGAGACGGGGCAACCTATTACTTTCGAGGAATGGTAGCAAGACAGGAACTATAGAGCCTGACTCATACCTACTTAACAAATTCTGATTTACAAAGATCATCGAAATCAATAATCTTTATATATCATGTTTTAAAAACAGAATTCCTATTAAGATTCAGTTAATAATAAAAAGCCCCCTCGGCGAGAGGGGGCTTTTGTTATAGCACTCTGAAAAGTTTCGGAAATACTAAATCATCCTAAAAGCCGAAAACTCCCACCAGCGTAACGCGCATCTCCTTATGTTCCAGATTATAAACCGCGGCCGCGGCCAGAGTACCCTCGACGCCGATCTGGGCTTTAGCGTTTTCTTTGAGGAAACGAGTAAGAAAAATTCCATAACCGGTTCTATCAAGGGGTGGGGTGAATCCCGTTCCGCCTCCGGTCGCCATAATATCCATGGCGTAATAATCCAGGATGAGGTTGGGCGCCCATATCGGATGACCGTTTGCGTCGTAAGTAATATACATGAATTCCAAGCCGGCGACAGTCTCCCACGTACCATCAACGTCCTGCCCGACATTCATGGTGTAATCGTGTCTTCTACTCCAGACACCGTTTATATGCAAGGAGCCTCTGTCGACTTGGAAATCCAGACCGCCGCGATCGATCTGATCCTCACATCGCCAGGTAGCCGGGTTGTAAGTTTTCCCTAAATTCGCGTAACCGCCGAACATTAGCCACGGCAAAAAATCGTAAGCGGCTCTAAATGAAAGGTCTCTAGCATCATGCCCCTCAAGATCGCCATCGTTTCCGCTTAAGGCAGCCAAAACGAACAGCTTTGGAATGGCTGTTGGACGGGCGGAGACGCTGAGAAACTGAGCCTCATGCGGAACGTTTCCGGTCACTATCCATGCTTTGCGGGCCATTTTACTGTAATTCAGCGTGTTATATGCGTCTGCGTAAAATACATTACCGATACCGCCGGTGAACGTTACGCCATAATTGCAACGATACTCGGCGACGGCGGTCGCCAACTGCAGCTGAAATCCGGGAGCGTCCCCGTTGGGATCCGGCCATTCATCTTCAGCCTCAACCTCGGCGAAAAAAGAAATTTTTTCGGACGCTCTTCCGGCGAAAAACAATTCGAGCTCATGCCCGGCTCTCAGCTTCAATTGTTTATCACCCTGTGTCAGATCCTCGTAATCTCTATCACGAGAAAACCTCTTGTCTAAAAATCTCAAATTCAAAGCGCCCGAACCCGGGAAGCTCTTATCCAGATCGACCCCGTCGGCTATCTTAGTTGTCGCTCCCGAAAAATTAAAACCACTCTCCTTAAATTCGCGGCCATAGTCATTTAACTGTGGCCACTGTGTGTGACAGGTGGAGCATTCAATTCCATTTTCCCTGGCAAATGACGGTACGGCATTTGTTTTTACGGCGATAAATGAAGCTCCAACCATCATAATTATGGCCAAAGCGATTACAACCCTTTTAATTAATCTTGACATGATTATCTCCCTCCGTTAATCCGATTTACAATTACAGTTTCCCTGACGATATCACCTCCTTTTCAAACAGATCATAAGGTTTCCTTTTATTTTGAGAATCTCAATAACATCACCCAAAGACGCCTCTGATAATAACGGCCCATTAATCGCATACTCCAATACATAGTATTTGCAACAAATTATTTAATTGGTCAACATATTTTTACTGTGTTTATTAAAATAATTTCATTTATAATAGAAAACGCGGAGCGATAGATTTACACTCCTGCAATAATATCGGTATTAGACGATCATATGAAATATAGGAGGCTAGCAATAATCGATTATCGAAATCAAGAATATTTCTTATTATCGTAAGGAAAGAACTTCCTACACCGCAGGCATCGCTTTAAATGGCCGGTATTTTAATGTCAGAAATATGGCCATCACTTTAATAATTCCATCTTAATCGTTTTAGACGAATTCCCTACGGCCATTCGCGCCAGGTATATCCCCGATGCTAAACCGTCGGCTTTCCAGGTAACGCTGTAAACGCCGGAATCCCTATGCTCGTTTATCAGGATTGCTACTTTCTGCCCGGCTACGTTATAGATTGCTAAATTGACATGCCCCGGCTCGGATATCGCGAAATTGATTTTCGTCGATGAATTGAATGGGTTTGGATAGTTTTTCAAAATCAGATGCTTCTCCGGTAGGGGAGACCCAGGATCGGTCATGTCGGTATTCGGGCCGAGTTTTAAAATTTGCAGCGACGAACTGTCGGTGACAAAAATGTACTCGCCTTCGACTGAGATAGCTCGGGAAAATCCTGGAGTATCGTACTCTCCGAGCCAGACCGGATTTGCGGGTTCGGATATATCGAGAACCTGGATACCGGCCGTATAATTTGCCACGTAGGCGAGATCTTTCGCGTAGATATCACTACAGTATCCGGGAGTTTCGAACGTTCCGGCCAACCAGGGATTTTCGGGATCGCTGATATTTACTATTTTCAGGCCGTTGTTCCAGGCCGTTACTAAAGCGTAATCACCCACCAGCGCCAATCCTCTTCGAGCGTAACCGTCGCCCTCGAAGAAACCTATTTCCCACGGATCTTCGGGGTTCGAAACATTAAGAAGACGCAATATACAGTTATAATCCGCGAGGTAGGCTATTTCATCTCGTACCATAATTCCTGCCGCCGAGTAGGGTGTATCGAAATGCCCGATCTGTACCGGGTTTTCACGATCGCTGATATCGAATATATATAACCCGGCGTAACCGTCGGCAATAAAAGCCTGATTCGCTCGGACGTAAATCTTGTACGCGCGATCGGGCAACCAAACGGAGGAGACCTCGTAAATATTAAACGGATCGGATATATCGAGTATCTGAAATCCAAAAGTATCGTTGGCGAGGTAAGCGTTGTTTCCGCGCACCTCAATATCGTGAGACGCGCTGAATTGATCGAGGCTGCTTACAAAGGTAGGATTTTCCGGGTTCGAAATATCGACGATCACCAATGCGGGGTTGA
>JAZGHS010000211.1:0-7411 GCA_036481315.1 Candidatus Zixiibacteriota bacterium
CCCCAATAACCGCCGAATGATTCCATTGGAGCTTTGCGAATTGCCCTATATCCCCAGGCCTTCTCCGGCGCGCTCCAGTTATTAGTACCTTGAAGACCCATTGCTAAATGAGCATTCCATTTGCTGAGATTCCAGTCTAAATAGGCGTATTTAGTGAATACTTCGAATCCCCCGTCTCGATGAGAAATATCTGTTAAATAACGCGCGACGAATTCTTCTGAAATCTGATATTTCGCCCCGAAATACATCCGGGAAATATCGAATTCGTTATCTTGCCCCGCGCCTGACGAAAAATCATGTAGATAATAGAAATAGCCTTTTCCTTCAGGGGTTAATGTTCCCGGCTCTCCAGCAATAATAGATGCTGATGCTAAAAACATCGCGATGATCAGCATCATCCCCAAAAACTCCGCTCTCGATTTCAAGACGTACCTCCTCCTTGTGTTAATCCTATCTACCTTCCTATTCGCATTGAGAGAAAATGTCTGCAAATCATATGCCAATTCTATAAGGGCAATAAAGCCAAAAGTCTAGGAAATTTTCATAATGATAAATGGAGAGAAAACACGATAATCCGTGAGGAAATCCACGAAATTCCGTGATTTATTGCTTACTTTACCAAGTAGTTAAAGCTGGTATTTTTGAAGCTTGTCCCTGAAAGTGGATGGTTTTAATTTGAGGGTCAATGCGGCTTTTGTTTTATTTCCATTGGCCTGATCCAAAGCTTGTAATAACAACCTTTTCTCAAATGAGGATACCGCCTCGCAAAAACACATCTCATACGAGTCCGGGGCTTTGGACGTATCAGACAAATTCCATATCTTCTTCGGAATCATCTCCACAGTAATATCTTTACACTGTCCCAGGACAACAAGTTGTCTAATAAGGTGTTGTAGTTGGCGGACGTTACCCGGCCAATCATAATCTATCAAGATCTTTAGAGCATCCGGTTTTATTTTGATATCAGAGCCAGGAGGGCAGGTCTTGCATAAGAAATAGTCAATAAGAGGCGGAATATCTTCCTTGCGGGTCAGTATACATCGTACCAGATGGCTGTCGAAAACTGTACTACCTGGGTTTAAAATTAACTACGCTTTGGCGTGGTTATCAATTAAGGATGCATAGAACGCACTCCCCGGAGCGGCCTCTTCGCATTATCGTATTGTTGATGCAGGGAGATACTGAAGCTAACCAAAACTGTCTCCTGGCTCAAGCCTCCCGCATGTCCGGATATATCTGATGCCGAACAGTGTACATCTTCAAATGAACCCGGAAAAGCTCTGCCATAAAGTAAAAGACATATTCCCCTAAATATTCAGTCTTTGAAGCGATTTATATCCGAATTCACCCAATCAGATTCGAGAATAATTTCCATATTTATATCTTATTGTATTGTAATAACTTACGGGGAGGCTGAGATTCGAACCCAGGAATGTCCCTTTCATATCGATACTTAGAGCTCCTGTTACAATTATGCTCATAAATCCCCGCCAAATATTACTAATTTGATTCACTATGGAGGCTGACTCGTTATTCCTTCTTCGATTAATCGTCGAAACGTCCCTACACAAAACTATCTGAGCATAAACCAAATAAGGGCATTTCTATTACCCTTTCTTCTTTCTTTGACTCAACTAATTACTTCTACTGAGGCCAAATTTCCTGACTATCCAGTTGGCTAATTTGCCTATTTCGCCCGGGCCGAAAACCGGGATATTCATATTTGCCTCCCCCTCCGATATCATCGCTATCAAATTCGGATTATCTCCAAAGATAAGCTCCCGCCCACGCATAACACATTCAATAGTTGCTATCCCTTCTTCTCTATACCCTTCACAAATCACAATGTCTTTATCGCGAAAGAGCGTATCCTCGAGTATCCTTTGTGTATCCGGTTCGAGGGTTTTCGCATGGCAAACCCATCGGTTCGGTGACAAAATAATTGTAGCTTCGCTTCCGGCCTTGCGATGTTTCCAGGAATCCGTCTCCGGACGGTCAAACTCATGGTCGTGCGACGTGTGCTTGACGGTAGCGACCTTGTATCCGAGATTGACCAACTCCCTAGTTAAGTTCTCAATAAGTCTGGTCTTTCCACTATTTTTACGGCCGACAATTTGCAAATAAACCGGCATATTTAACCCCTTAATATATTATCTATATCTTCCGGATTGTTTAAGTTCGATACAGCAACGCTATTCTTATCCAGCATGACCGCTTTCCATTCGAGATTCCTGATTCCATCACGAATGCTTAATTGCCCTCGAAAGAGTCTCTCTCTCCAAAAAGAATATTTTCTCCTATGATATAAAGCTGCCAGAGGTTCAGGTGTTTCATTGATAGAAAGAGCTACCACGTCATAATCATCATCCATATTATCAAGCAATTTCCTAAGTTCAGTTTTTCGCAGCAATGGCATATCGACAGCTAATACCAAGCCCCAACTCGAGGGGCAATATCCCAGAGAAGCCACCAGACCACTTAAAGGACCACGTCCGGGAAGAGCATCGGCGATAATAGAGCGGGGATTAAGTCCCAGACTCGATAGGTTGTCACCGACAATAAGAGGTTCCGAACCGATGAGTTCATTCAGAAGTTTCCAGGTTCGCTCAAGAAGCGTCTCTTTCCATAGACGAAGAATACGTTTATCCCGCCCTAATCTCTTGCTTTTTCCGCCGGCGAGAACAAATCCGGTTACGTCGGAATATTTCAATTTATCAGATCCATTCGACTTTTACCCGGCTACCCCGAGCGATAACCCTGGTTCCTCCTTCTAGTATTATAAATCCGTTAATCCCGCCAATCGACGACAACCTCCCCGATTTTTGCCGTTCGGCAGGGAGAGCCTCGATTTCACCGTTATCTTCATCGAGTCGGGCGCCAATAATACAGAATCTACTTCCCTTCATAACTAAATCGGATTTAAGCAGGGCCCGCGAGGTTCGCGGACTATAGAAACAACCTCAACTTCGCTTAGTCCAATCGAGGCCAGCGCGCCGATATCGATTACGCCGAGCACATCCCCTTTTCTAAAGAGCTGATGTCCTTTAGATATGTCATCCCCCGCGGGACGGACGAATTTTCCTTTCTCCGGTCGTTCAGTGATAATCGCTTTATTGTCATCTATTTGGATATCCTCAATAGGTATGACAGTATCCGCTCCCGGTAACATCGGAGCGCCGGTCATAATCTTGACAACATTTTTGGGCAGTAGAGGTTCATTGATTGAATCACCAGCCGCTATAACGGCTTGTATTGGCAAAGTCCAGGGGCCATGTCCCTTCAGGTCGAACACCCTGACAGCGATCCCATCCATGGCGGAGTTATCGAAGTCGGGTACATTAAAAGGGGCGATTATATCCTCGCCGAGACATCCGCCAACCGCCCCCGTCAGGGGAGTCAGGACCATCGGTAGTTCGTCGATCGCCCCGTCGATTCTTCTTAAAGCTCCGTCTAATGTAATCATTTTACTAAAGGATCTTAGCGGGATCTCCCTCCCTGAGAATACCGCCTTCGATTACATTCGCGAACACGCCTTCACGCGGCATAATGCAATCGCCGACAATTTGCTTTATCACGCAACCATTATGACATTCCTTACCAATCTGGATTATCTCTAAAATCACTCCGTCGCCGAGGGCAATCCTCGTTCCAACAACAAGTGTTCCGAAGTTAAGCCCGACGGTCGTGATATTTTCGGCAAAATCACCAGGATTTATCTTTAAATCGCTGTTTGCAAGTTTGGAAAAACTCTCATAAGGAAGAAGACTGACAGGCCTGGAGCTTCGGGCGTGCGCGTCACCCTCGATACCGATAGAGGGAAGAACCGTTACACTTTTTACGTTCTTCTTCTTTTCGCCTTTTACAGGAGAGATTGATAATCTGTAAATGGACGGCGTTATTTTGTTATCTGTTCCGGGCACTTCGTATTCTCCTTCGATCGCTCTTTCGATTTATGTTTGATATTAACACGCCTTAGATTTTCTGGGGCTATCCATTTATATAATAACAGGCTGAAAACAAATCCAATAACAAATCCCGCGGCGGTGCCAATAGCGAGACAAACGCCGGCGGTTAAAGCCATCGGAATGACATTCGATTTAGTCTTCATATCGGCGCATATGGCAACCATCTGCCATCCGGCGAACAGGAGCATGATACCCAGTACGCTGGACGGATATAACGATATAATAGCCAGAAGCGAGCCGCCGAACGATATTGCCAGGATCATCTTAGCAAGCCCTAAGAAAACCACACTTCCTCCAGTACGCGCCCCGAAACGGTATTGCGCCGCCAGACCGCCGGCGCCGTGACACATAGGCATCCCTCCAAACGGACAGGCGATCAGGTTCATCAGGCCTATACTTACTGCGACCCTTTTGGTCATGAGGGGTCTATCAGGAAAGAGATCCGCAGAGAGAGCGCAGACTGCGATCACCGAGTTCAGTACGGTTAACGGTATTTGCGGTATTGTCCCACGCCAGAACCCCTCAATGAGATTCTGCATAGAAGGAAGGTGAAGATGGGGATAACGCCAGCCAAACCCCAGAGTATCGAAAACGCCGAGATCGCCCAACGATCCTGAGATCTCTTTGCGGTCGAACCGGAGGTTCAGTCTGTTGAAAAGCTTACTCATTCCCCTCTCTATTCCAGTTTCCGCTTTGCCCGCCCTCTTTTTTCAAAAGCTTGATCGATTCGATAATCATCCCTTTATCTACCGCTTTGCCCATATCGTAAATCGTCAGCGTGGCGACCGCCGCCGCGGTTAAGGCCTCCATCTCCACGCCGGTTTTGTATCGGGTTTGTGTTTCCACCTCTATCTCCACCGACGGCGGATCGTCTATAAGCGTCAGGTTGACCACGACGTGTGTCAGGGGCAGTGTATGGCACAACGGTATCAGGTCGGATGTTTTCTTGGCCGCCTGAATCGCGGCGATACGCGCCACCGTTAAAGCGTCCCCCTTGGCCAGCGAGTTAGCGCGTAATTGTTTGAGAAGATCCTTCGATATTAAAACTCTTCCGCCGGCGACAGCGCGCCGTCGAGAATCCTTTTTCCCGCCGATATCAACCATATGCGCTCTCCCGTTATCATCAATATGAGACAATTTCTTTTTCATCCCCCGATTCCTCTCATAAAGGGTTCTGTGTCGGCGATAGAAACATCACCCGGCGATCTCCTGAATTCCGGCACATTAACTGCCAATCGTATGTTTTCAGCGATTTTTTCATCAGTTAAGCCGCTGACCAAAAACTCCTTCAGATCGATCTTCCTGTCCTGGAAGAGACAGCCCAAAAGCTCGCCTCGCGCCGTCAAACGTAATCTATTACAGCCGTCGCAAAAACATCGGCTGACAGCGGAGATAAAGCTAATTCGGCCCGGATAATTTTCATAGCGGTAGCTTCTAGCCGGTCCGCTGCCCTGGTCGCCGGATGGTATCTCTTTAAGGTTTATTCCCGTTTTGTTTTTGATCTCATCCTCGCTTACATATAGATGCTCGCCCCAGCCGGATTGATCGGTCGGCATAAATTCGATAAATCGAAGGTCTATTTTTCGGGGTAATGCCCATTCTACGAAACGAGGAATTTCCGAGTCATTTATACCGCGCATGATTACCGAATTGATCTTGACATATTCTAATGCCCCGCTTTTTTCGGCCTCATCGATCGAAGAACAAACACGGTCCAGACCGTCGATGCCTGTGATCGCTTTGAAATTTTTTCTGTTTAACGTGTCCAGGCTTATATTCAGCCGATTTAGGCCAGCGTCGATAAGAGACCCCAATAATCTGCTCAAACGGTATCCGTTGGTGGTCATTCCAATTGTAGCGATACCGTTAAGATCCGATGTTTTCCTTACGATATCGATTATGCCCTTTCTGAGTAATGGTTCACCGCCGGTAAATCGTATTTTGTTTATGCCCAATGAAGCGAAAATCGGGATAATCCTCGAAATGTCCTTATTGCTCATCCGCTGTTTGATCATATCGGGTTTATCACCCGAACCGTAGCAATAATCGCATCGGAAATTACAATCTTCTGTCAAAGATACTCGAAGATATGTAATGCGACGATTCAATGAATCGATTAATTCTGTCCTGCCGCGAGACAATCCCATCTTCATTCCATTCTTTATTGAAAAACCCCCGCCGAGATAGCAGGGGTTGGTCAGACTGGATCAGAACGACCTCCTTTGCCAATTTCGGGCGGGTCGGGGAATTGCTCCCCCGGCCGTAGAGTCCCTGCTATCCACGAGGGACCTGCAGGGTTCGGAGGGATAAATTTTAAAAAATCTAATTGACCATTTAAAACCTTAGCAGTTGAAAGGTAACTTACGTCTTGAATCCTCCGGTAATATAAATACGGCTGATATGGCAGTCAATATGATTCTCCCGGTTTGATCCTCACTGGCTTAGCAGCTCATTTCGGCGTTAGAGCGGGCATAGTACCACCAGTTGACCATTAAACAACTCAGATAATATACTGCGAACCCGTACAACGCGTATTCCGGAGTTCCATCCTTAATCTGAGTGGCGAAGATCTTTGGAATAAGGAAGGCGCCGTAGGCCGCAATCGCCGATGTCCACCCCAGCACCGGCCCGGCCTGATCCTTGGGGAAGATAATAGCAATCATCCGAAAGGTCGAACCATTGCCGATCCCGGTAGTCGCAAACAGGATAATAAAAAGAATCAGGAACGGCCAGAAATATGCCTCCGGCGTGGGCGAGGAATTAGCAAGGCTGATAAAATAGCCGCTGGCTACAGCGGCGCAGATCATGACAACTGTATCCCAGTGAGTCACACGGGCTCCACCGAGCTTATCAGATAACCATCCACCCAACGGACGGATCGCGGCCCCCATGGCGGCCCCGAGAAAAGCGAATTTTAGAATATCGGGCGCGTTCGGATTGACTATGGCCTCGGCTAACGGCTGCCCCACCTCATCTACACGGATATATCCGAACACGTCCTTTAAGAGTTTAGGGAACGCGTTGGCGTAACCTATGAACGAACCAAACGTCATAGTGTACAGCCATGTCATTATCCAGTTATGCTTGTTCTTGAAGATCGTAAACTGTCCCAGCAGGTTTTCCTTGGTTTCCTTTGGAGTTAAGAACCGCATAAGAACCAGTGTAAGAATCACCGCGATCAACAGGACTAAAAATATCTTTATCAGCTCGGGAAACGACCCCCACGGCAGGATGAGAAAGATGATTCCGACCGAAGCGCCAAGATAACCAAGCAATTCCAACCACAAATATTTACCCACAGCAAGCGGTGTCGGGCCGCATTTATGCTGTGGGAGGTTATTCATAAATAGAAACGCCAGTAACGCGAAGAAGGCCAGGATCGGCACCCAAACCATGGCGGCGTTGTGAATCCAGATCGGATCTCCACGAAGTATATGTGATTCCCC
>JAZGHS010000212.1:0-105020 GCA_036481315.1 Candidatus Zixiibacteriota bacterium
GCGTGAAGTAAGAGAAGATTTTCCCGCGTCAACAATACGATAATATGAAAAGGCGGCTCCGAGAATTATGTTAACACCAAGCGGAATATCTCTATAGATTATCGCGGTTCTCTTATTTATCGCTTCAAAAGTTATTCTCATATCCTTTTTAAGCAATCGGTATTTCTACACAAACGTCTTTAGTATCTCCCGTTGTAATCCCATCAATTCCGAATTAGCCTCGTTTATTTCGCTAATTTTCGATTGCAGTTTTTTAAGGAGGTTTTGTCTTTCGAGACCGTTACGCAAAATAATCAGTAGATCGTTATTGTCCCATGGCTTTTCAATATATTGAAAAAGACCGACATCGTTAATTGCCTTGATAGCATTCTCTTTATCCGCGTAGCCGGTTAGGATAATTCGAGGAATTTCGGGTTTTAACTCCCTAACCTTCGCGAGAAAAGTGATCCCGTCCATTTCTGGCATCAAATAGTCCGAAATTACGAGATCGATATCATTTGTCTTGATAAAATCCAGCGCTTCAGCCGCGGAAATAAAAGTCTCGACGTTATAATCCGTTTCAAGCGTTAGAAATGATTTAAGACTGATCAAGACCATTTCCTCATCGTCAACCAAGACTATCGTAGAATCAGGACGTAATTTCATTTTTTTCTCTCCAATGCTGGAATTTTATCTCCTAATAAGAGTCCTAATATTCGAAAAACCCCTAATTAGACATTAAAAATCAAGATCTGTTTCTAATCTTCGGAGATCATTTGTCTTATCGAATACGGTATTTTTCAGGGATTGTTGTGTTCTCTTTTCCGATTGGAACCCACTTTCTCAACCAGATTCCTCAACCGTTTTGCCAGCTGTTTAAGAATTCCCTGGGTAATTCTAACATTGTCTCCCAAAAGATCAATGAAGTCGTCCTTTTGAATTCTCAAAAGTCGGCTATCCGCCGTAACAATCGCAGTAACAACCCGAGGTTCATCATCAAATAACGCCCACGTTCCAAAAACATCATTGTGGACACCTGTCATTACAACGGAACCTTTTCGAATCAGCCTGATTTTGCCATCAACGATCAAATACATGCAATCGGAAATGTCTCCCTCCTTAAAAATTTCATCTCCCTTTTCAAATTCAACCTCTTCAGTTATAACCGCGATGTGCGATAGATCCTCGGTCGACGTAAATTCGAAAATGTCAACGTTCTGTAAAAATACTACTTTTTCTATCGTGGTCAGCATTGAATCGGATTATTCTGATATTCAATCTTAGAATTCAAGATCGTTTCCTGATAAAAATTATTACGCTCCCGGTATTGACATCATGTTTAATTAGCCTGCAAGATTCAGCCTATTTACGGCATAACTGGCTGTCTCTGCGATAACTCGATCAGCGGCCGTGGTCAGCTTACGGGCGGCCATAGCAAAACGCTCGTTTTTTTGCTCAGCGATAAAATACAGTGTGCAAACGACGAGCCATTGGTTATTGCTGTTTAAAAGCAATTGCAACCCTTCGTCTGTAGACCTCAGCCTGAAGTCCCATAGGCGTTCGGTATATGTGCCAAGGGACCGGACCGACACGGTTTCCACTATAGGGATTATATATTTTTTTAGATTGGAGTCAAGAATATTATCGAGAAATTCCACGGTGTCGGCCCTTAGGTTCGGTTTTTCGCTGGTTATCCCCAAATATGCGTTGTATATATCCCGGGAATTATGGTTCAGGCTCAAGAGGCGGAAAATTCTCTCCATGCTTTGTGCCATGCTTTCGTGCAGCGCTCTTACGATGAGATATCTTGCCTGCTTTCTATTACCATCGCTCTCAAATAGTGTCGGGATTAGGCGATTGGCTCGGCGGTCGAACCTGAAAAGAATAGCATTCATTCTATAGTAATTCTCGGCTTCAGTCAGGATGATCTCTTCGATAAGCCGAGAATCCAGTTTCAACATCGGGTAGTGTTCTCTTAGCTTATTTAGACCTCTTATTGTCTCGTAGCGGAGAGTCAAGACGTCTTGAGCTAAGTTCTCATATAAAGCGCTGACCGCCTTTTTAGACCCAATGAGCGCCAGGATTTTTGGGATTCTGGTTCTTACCCTCATGTTTTCTTCAGAGTCCCTGAAACGTTGCATCAAAGGATCAATAACTCTATCACCGTATCCGGCCAGGGATTCACGTGCGTATATGGCTACCACACGAGTGCCAAGGTGAGATATCAGGATCGGAATGAATTCTTCTGAACGAGTTTCGCCGGCGCTTATCACAGCCGCCTTGAGGATTTCCGTGGATTTATCGCGCAGCAATTTTAGTAGGGTCGCGTTCAATTCGGGGATTTTAACCATACCGATGATCTTAGCGATATTGACCTTTAAAAGCCTCCTCTGGCTATCGGAAAGTCCCGACCATTCGATCTGATCGGCTAAGTCCTTGATAAGTCCTTCCAATTCAAAAGCGTTACCGAACGCCTTTCCCTCCTCTATCGCTCGGGCCGCGCAGATCAGAGCCGATGTCCTAACCTCGATGCTGGACTGAGATAAAAATTCCCGCAACATAGCCTCAGGCTTATCAGAACGCCAACAGGTATAGCTGATTGCCTCGATCCTGACATCCTGGCTACTATCTGTAATAAGCGTCTTAGCTTCAGCGGTAAAGTCCTCGGCCTCATAAAGAGAAATCATCCTGAGAACCCGGGCTCTGATTTCGGAAGAGGGGTGTCGGATCAGTTTTTTCAGATGCGGCAGCAAGAGGTCATTTCTGGCACCTTCAAGAAGATTCAAAACATACAGGATCTGCCTATCGTTCTCGCTGTCAAGGTACTTCAGAACACTTTGAAACATTGATAAATCGGCCTGTTTCAATGATTGTTCCTCGATATCCAGAGTTCGTCGCTCGATCGCTCGTCTGAAAGAATTTATATATTCTATTTTCATTCTAAAGATTACCGCTATCCAGATCGCGATCAGGATGAAAATAATTACGCTAATATATTCTATATGGAAACCTGTTTCCAATGTTAAAATTATAAGCAGCAAACCGCCGATCCCCATGGCAAAACTATCGATAAAAACACCAATAATCGTTTTCGCCTGGTTTTTAACCAGTGGAGGAATAGGCATCGAAAGAAGTTCGATTCCGGCTTTATTGATCGAATGCTTAAATCCGCCTTCGCTGACCTTGATGAGCACCGCCGACCAGAGGACGGGATTTATCATCGTGGCAATAGCTCCCGCAAGAATACCGAATGGCAGGAAAAGTAGCGATCTTACCGCACCGATCGATTTTAGAATTTTTCCCGTAAAAAGCAGTTGAATCGCAAGGGCGGCTACGCTCAGATTAGAAAGCCAGAACCCGAAAAAAGCTGTAAGCTGATCTTCGTTACCTATTATCTTCGATGCTATAGCGCTATATTGATAATCCACAAGATTGGCCGATATTACACCAATTCCCACAAGAACCGCAGTATATGCCAGATGACGAGATTTCCTGAATAGTTTGAAAGGATTGTCTGTAATTAGAGTTTCCCTGGTCCGTTTCTGAGCCTCAATCCGATCGCGATAATTATATTCACCGGTCCTCCGCCAGACGATGGTAAACACAATAAAGCTTAGCGCTAAAAATCCCATACTGAAGAATAAAAGATTTGCCGATTTGAGAACAGGCGCCAGAAAATTTGTTAGATAACCACCGAAGATTCCTCCCAAAATAGCCCCGGATCCGATAAGCCCGAAGAGCCGCTTAGCTTCGCGGGCATTGAATATATAGTTAGCCAAAAGCCAGAATTGGGTGGTTAAAACAACGCCGAATATCGCCACCCAGACATAAAACAGGTATAAAAACCAGGCATCAATTACGGAATAGTATAGTAGAAACCGGAAAAACAGTAAGCTTAAAATCGTGATCGCAAAACTGGTTCCGATCATAATGTGAACCCTGATTGTCCTGGAAAATTTTGTATAAATAGTCACGACCGCCCCTGAAGCAATAGCGACCAATACGAAAGCATAGGGAAGGCTATCAATTCCAAGGTGAATCAGGAATAACGAATTACGTACAGGCTTGACGACCATCAAAGCCGCGATTACGAAGAAAATATACGCGAACATAAATGAAACTCTAAAGGCCTCGCCTTCGCGGACATCTAATAATCGGCGAATAATATTTATTCTATTTGCCATGAGGTTATAATACTAAATTTCCTTGAACTGACAAAGCTACAAATTAAGGTTGGGGGAAGATATTGATTTTATCTGGCTATCAAGACGACAGATTAAGATGATTTTTTCTTAAACTGGTCTCCGGCATAGCGAACCGCGAATATCCAGACTACCACTATCGCGGCCGTGCCTATCGACAACCAACGGATACTGGAAAAATCGGTAAAAACCGAGGTAACGAAAAGGCTTACACCCACAGCCAGCACCTTGGCGAATCTCTGTATAAACATATCGATAAAAGCTTTGGCTTTGTACTTTTCATCCCGACTGGCCGGTACATATAGAGTTTCTTTAGCCGATTGATTTATTGAATACGAAAAACCATTGTCGGCGGTATTTAAGAAACTCCCAACCCAGAGAACAGGTATTACTAAAAATCCCGTTGATCCCAGGAGGACAGCAAACGGTAGAATTAAAAGCGCCGTTTTGACCCCGAATCGGGTCATGATAAATCCGGTAAGGAAGAATTGAACAAACATGGAAACCCAGTTAGTGATCGTGAATATCGTTGAGAATTGTTTACCGATTGCCGGCCCGTCGAGATAATGTTCGATTGTGGCGCTAAATTGAAAATCCATGATTGTCGAGGCAATTTCATATAATCCGACGATAGCAACAATAGATAATAGATACCGCGAGCGAAAGACCAATCGTGCCCCCTCTATAGCGGGATTTGTTCCGGCCTTTAGGGGAATATCCGCGGGCCGTTCCGGAGGTGGATTCTTCTGCACAAGCTTGCCCGCGGTTGCCGCAATTACGATTATCAGCAGGGCCAATCCCATACAAATCCACAACCATGAAGCGATCGGCATCTGCCCAATCCAGATCCTGACGAAACTGCTTCCGAAAACTCCACCGGTTACGCCGCCCAAACCGATCAGACCGTAAAGGCGCTTCGCGGAATCCGGAGTTACACTGTCATTTAAAAATGCGAAAAAGGTGCCAACCATTAGAGTGCTGAATAGATCCCCGAACAGGTAGAATGACCAGATTGTTATTTGGCCCGGGTCACTAATGCCCAGTATGAATGCGAAATATCCGAGCATAAAATATCCCGCGAAAATAATTGTCAACTGTTGCCTTCGAAATCTGCGGGCTAGCCAGGTGAATATCGCCACCGCGCAAAAAGCCACGACCATGTTAAGTACTTTGGCCAGCAACTCGGCCTGCGATCCTCTCATATGCCATGCGAAGAGATCGAATCCTGTTTGATCGTAAAACCCGATGAAAAGAGATTTTTTTATAGGCTTTAGAATCCAAAAGCTGGTAATCACTAAGAAAAAATAAGAAAACATCAATAGGGAAAGAGGCAATTCTTCTCGCCTGATATTCATGATTGCTTTCAATGGATTTGCCATATTAGACCTCGCAACCCGCTTTAATGGATTCTAATTCGCCCTACCGGACTAAGTTTACAAATATCCGGAATCAGGATTATTGCGTATTCTGTCGTAGTCTTCAAAATCATTTTACAATAACCTGGAATTCATCAAGCAGGGGATCGGACTCCGACGGGTCGCCGGTTGCCTCGAATACCTTTACAGAAAGGGTATCACTACTGATGGTCACCAGGCTGTAATGGTATTCCTGCAGTTGTTTTTGTTGAATTACATTCAATCCCTGCTTTTCGAATTCGCGGGTATACCGGGTAATAGTCTCAGAATCCGATAACAGCCTGAGAGGAGTACCGCCTCCGCCGCCGACAACAAAATGAATTTCATTGCCTGTTGACGCGGCCGAGATTTCGGGAAACAGAACATTGTGTTGATAGTAGTGATCATGTCCGGAAAATACAAGGCGGACATTATACTTTTCAAAAAGGCTAATCAATTTATCCCGCTTGCTTTTCAGATCCTTACCGAATGATTTTCTATGCCAATCCATGTGATGTTTTCCAAAGGAGATAGGGGGTTGATGCATGGCTACTATTTTGAACTGCACATCGCGCGATGAAAGTTGTTGTTCCAACCAAGATGGTTGGTCATCTTCAGGATCAGACACGTACCATTTTCTAAATAGTTCATTCTGAAGGTCATTATCAATATGATCTTTCTGGTCTAGAATGAAGTTGGAATCTACAACGAAGAGCGCTCCGTCAGGGAAATCGATCACGTAAAATCGAGGGAATTGGAATATTGCCTGATAATTTTTGATGCCGAACATGGAATCGTTAGCCCTTTCATGATTACCGATAACCGGAAGATAGGGGATTTCATTCAATAACGGATGCTCGATCTTATTCATATTCAAAAAACGAGCCCAGTGTTTAGGCCGTCTGCCATCGTGAGCGCATATGTCGCCCGTATTGAGGATGAAATCGACTTTATTATTTCTGGCCGCGCGGTAAACGGCATCGCGTACCATACGTTGTTCTTTACCCGCATAATCGGGCATGCGCCTGTACCAGTTGATCCCACCGACAATCCCGTTACCCAACCAGTAAAACTCGTAAAAGGGAAATAAAAGCATCTTCCATGTTGCCCAGTTTCCTTTTTTAAGAAATTTCTCGTACGCTCTCCAACCGGCCTGATTGTCGCCGTATACGAGAAACGTGGGGTTTTCCCGTAGCGGTTCGTCCGCAAGAAGATTCCGCACTCGATAAAAGCTTTCCGGATAGTTATCGGAGATCAATCCTACTCGAGCGCAGTTTAAACCGAGCACGAACGACAGCAATACTATAAATATAGTGATTCGGATATAACCGTTATTCTGTTGATTTATCATCAGTTGAAATTCACTCCTGTCTTCTTAAGCCGATTAATGAGTATTCGCTTGAAATTAGATCGTATTGAAGGTAGATCTTCACCCATTTGCTCCATTTGCCACTATTATTTCTCTCTGTACGAATAGTGATTTCAATCTGATTATATTTTTTCGAAAGAAGCTCTTCAGGGATAACAATCGACGTGGAATTACGGAGATCTTGAGATACGCCGAATTTGACGCCGTCACCTTTCAGATCGTAACTATAATTGGTCCGATTCCGCGCTTCGAGATTTCCCTCGATCGCAAGATCTGTAAATCTAAGTTCCATGCGACCGTCGGTCACCTTTTCAAGTTGAAAATGATCTAAGGGATTGACCAGCGAAAACCATTTACGCCCGATGATATCGCGTCGCTCCTTGAGGATTTTTAATAAATATCTTTCGGCCTCGGGATCAGAATATTCCGCCTCTTTAATCAAGGCGGCAAGCTGTTCGTCGGTGAATGACATGACGATTTTAGCTCCCCAATATCCATCGAGATTAGTAATCAACTCGAATGCCGGATTGGGAATGAGATTCTTAAATTCGTATGGTTCGAAAGTATCCGATCTGTAACGCCCGATAGCTGTATATTCGAAATCGGTATGCTTTTCCCAATCTTTTACGGCCAGTCCAAGAGTCACGGTGTTGGTAATAATATCAATCGGATCGAAATGGTAGACATGCCCGGCCTCAGGAGCAAAAGGACCGTGCGCAGCACTTCCTAACGTCGAGCCAAAATCTATTAGATAATGCCTGACATAACTTCTATCATTTTCGGTGACATATGAATCCAAAGTGTTTCCGTCTTTTGTATCCGTATGTTTAAGCCATGCGCAGATCACTCTCAATCCGCGAAGTTCGCGTCTATGTTGATGGGGAATAAAATCGTTGGGATCATCGTCCCTGAATCCTTGATACGTAAATGGTCCGATAGGTTTGCCCGGAAGATACTTGCTTGCCAGGGCGCGGATCCGTCCATCTGGTAAGATGTTTATTTTAGAGAAAATCATTTCCAGATCGGCTTCAGCCATAAAAGACCTGTCACCTTTTTCATTGGTGAATTTCACATTATCGGCTAATCTTAAAATGCCCGGATCGAAATAAGTCAGATAATTCTCCGGAGTATTAAAGCCAGCCGCAGAAAATAATTTTGTCGAAATCATTTCCGCGCCGGTTGCCAACTCGGAATATCCCTTTGGATCGAATTTAATAAGATACGTTTCACCGCGGCCGTCCCGAATTGTGAATCCCGGAGTTACGCCTTCGAGCTTGGCTCTGATTATCGTCCAGGTTCCCGAAACGTCCGGACCGTCACCGGTATCGGGTCCCCTGGTTATTTGCTTTATACTGAGTTTTGACGTAGCGTTTCTGTTCGTGAACCAACTCGAATTATCGACCTCCCCAAAAGCATTAATGTTATACGCCTGCTTCGGCTTTCCGGCCAGACGCCTGAGTTGTCGGGATAGATCAAGCGACTCCTTTATCTGTTGAAACGCGGCTTTATCTATGGCATCATAAATAACCGGTATATTTCTCGATTCAGGAGAAGTCGAGACATGTCTGTCATCGTTAGAAAGGGGCGCAGGCGGAACAAACGGAGAAGACCCGCCGCAGCCCGACACATAAAACGCGAGTAATAAAACGGCCGAATAGGAAATAGCGTTTGTGTTAACACGCCGTATTATTCTTTCGGTTACATAATTACGCAAATAAATATCTCCGGTTAATTAAGGCTCAGATATGCCCGCAGCCGCTCACGACTTTTCCCAAGCTGTAATGTTAGAATGTTACCCTCGTGATTCCATATCCTTACTCCGCCTCCAAACGTAGTCTCGAAATCATCGAGCGCGAGTTCGTTGAATATATCCGGGCTTACCTGCCCTATATCAACAAACAAAAATGCATCGAGATAGTTCGGCATGAGCGGATATCGATATTCTATTGAACCTAACAGGTTGTCGAAATCGCGGAATCGGGCTCGGCTGAAACCGCGAAGAGTCTCTAATCTCCCGATATCGCTGAGATAATAAAACGGGATACTTTTATTTTTAAACGGTTCGGTCGTTCTCGCCGCCAGGCGGAGAACAAGAGATCTGCCGTAGAACAGGTGAACATATCGTGAAACGTCGATAGAGCTCTCCCAGAATCCATAGCGATTTATATTAGTCAGTCTGTAAATCCGTCCGGCAAATTCCGCCTTCCAACCCACGGTTGGTTTACCGGGGTGATTAAGAGAATTATAACCGAATTTCAATCCGGCGCCAAAAAAATCAACTTCGGTTTCCAACCCGGGGAGAACACCGCGGAATAGTTCCGTGGTCGATATGACTTCCTTATCCTTGCCATTGAAAATACCGTTTCTTTCGACAAATAATATAGCGTCAAACACCAGCATCTCTCCAAAACTTTTCCCCAGTGTGAATTCTACTTTTGCCTGCTCCCAAGTAAAATTAGACTTATCGCCCTTTTCGGAATCCATCCCTATTCCGTAAAAACGTTCATCCGGAAGTAATCGATATTGAGCGAGTAATCCTGCCGTTACCATCCCTCCCGCCAGATCCACGTTTCGAATCCGAAAGCGGTATCTCTGTCGCTTTTTCAGCCCGACAGTAGCCGATAAATCGATCTTCGATCGCTCCGAGGGAAATCGCTTATTGTATAATTTCAACCCTGCTCCTGAACGGCTTGCATACGTAGGGATAAGCCCTCTGCTGCCGTCATCGGCAACCATAAGATCGGCCAACTCGAACAGAAACGGTACGTCCCAGCTGACGCCGGAAACCAGGTCCACACCCGCTAAAACAACTTTGAACGGAAAGTTGATAATATACCCGGGAACCGAAACGATTTTTTCCCAGGTGCTGTGAGCTGGAATTCGCGCGGGAAAACTCTCCGTCGAGTCGGAATCGGCATCGGGACTGTATTTAAATCCTGTTCCTGTAGCAATGTTTGCTCCGGATAAAAATAATAAGACTAATAAAACTCCGAAGGTAGTTTTTCTCAGTGTATATCGATTGGATTTTCTTTCCCTATCGGGTAATTTCAAAAACGCCTCGTTAGCATCATCATTTCAGTATTATTTTTGGAAAACCGATGTCGAGTCCGAGCCTATTTCCCATTTTCTCCCGGATTATACACAGATACTGTAACTTAGACAAGTAATCCTTTGTTCCATACTCCAACTCGATGAAATATCAAGTTAAATATTGATTGATATTTTCAGTCCTGTGGACTCTTCGTTTATAAAGGGTACTATCGTAATTTCCCTTTTTCTTCCCTGGTGCCTTTTCTGAAGTTCGTGTGAAACGACCCAGCCAAAAATCGCCGAAAAGTATACGTCGGATGGCCAGTGGGAATCGGACGTTATACGCTGCAAACACACGACAGAGGCAAGTCCGTAGCAGCTTATTTGAAACGGACGATAGTCAATATTATGAGATAGGATATCGGCGATTTCCAAAACGTTAATCGAGTGCCCGGAAGGGAATGATGTGCCGTCTTCATTAAATCTGAAATACTCGGGGCCGTTACCCTCGTGAGGACGGGTCCGTCCGATAGCGATTGTGGCGACATTTTTGACCCCGCCGGTTATAAAAAAAGCTTCTATAATTTGCGAGGAAATTCTGGTCATCGGTTTGATATCGAATATATAGCCGGTGACCAAAGCCCCGAAGAAATATTTGCCGGTAATTCCCATATGGCCGATTTTCTCAATGTTATCACCCAGTTGCCTGATGGGCTTATAAAGCGCGTGGTTTTGATTTCTTTTGAACGCGTTATAAATATCCCTGTCGTAGGTGTAAATCGTGCCGCCTACTGAAATAATACCGGCCAGCCAGAGTACGTCTGTACGAGTTAGTCGACCGGGAGCCGAATAGATGTGCCAGCTATCCGATAGATAAATCTTTCCCGCGTTCTTCAGGTCGTCGAACAGATGCCGTCCTTTCCCGACATTACCAGCCGAATCCACATTGCCTTCACCAATAATCTTATCAAGACTAAAAGAATTCCTGATACCCGATTCAAATGACATCGGTAAATTGGACCCTGCCTCCCGCTCCGAGCGAGCTGCATCCTGATGCGGTCGGGGTGACAAGTCTCGCGGAAAAATCATAAAATCATTTCGCTGATTTATATCCGTGGCTAAACAAGACGATATGGCGATCGCCATTATGGGGATCGAGAGCAGATTGCTTAGTTTCATACGATTCATGCTATTAGAATTATATCCAATATCATCCTCTAATGCTCTTTTAGATCGCTGGGAAGTACGATTGTAAAAATAGTCCCTTTGCCGATTTCGCTTTTGACTTTAATCTCGCCTTTATGATCCATGATAATCTGATAACAGATAGAAAGCCCTAAACCGGTCCCCACGCCAACACCTTTTGTGGTAAATCCAGGGTCGAATACACGTTCTATATTTTCCGGGGCAATTCCATCCCCATTATCCTCAATCCGAATATAAATCCTGTTATTCTTTTGATACGTTGAAATATGAATCTCGCCATCGTTTTTTATGGCCTGGCTGGCGTTTATAAGCAGGTTCAGAAACACCTGATTAAGCGGCCCGGGATAGCAGGGAATGGGAGGGATATCGCCGTAATCCTTGATCACCACGGCCTTATGTTTTATTTCGTGGTGGATAATGGCAAGAGTATCCTCAAGTCCCTCGTGAATATCGCTTGTTTGGAGCTCGGCTTCGTCAAGTCGGGCGAAGCTTCGAAGGCGACGTACAATATTCATAACTCTTTTAGAACCTGATTCGATAACCTTATTTGCGTCGTCGACAATTTTAAAAATCGATATCAGTTCGGTGTCTTGTTCGTAATGTTTATCAAAATTAAGTTTTAGATTTACCCTAAGCTTTTCCATGGATCTGATGAGAGTATCGTGCATACTATTAACTGCCCCGATAGGCGTATTTATTTCGTGGGCAATACCGGCTACTAGCATACCTAACGAGGCCATTTTCTCCGACTGAATGAGCTGAATTTGCGTTTTCTTTAGTTCTTTATTTGTGTTTTCGAGATCGTCTAAAATTTTTCTGGTTTCCGTAATATCGTGGGCGACTCCAACAAAGGCCACGATATTACCGTCATCATTCACCAATGGTGACGCGTTCGATGTATGCCATCGCCAATTTCCGTCTTTATGCATAACCCTGTATTCGACCCCGCCTAAACTATCACCGCTTTCGATAACGCCTTTGAAGAACTCCATACAGGTTTGCAAATCGTCGGGATGGACAAACGGTGCAAAAGATCTTCCTACTACCTCAGAGACATTATGTCCCAGTATTTTAGTCCAGTTCGGGGATACATAGGAAAAATCGCCATTCGGTGTTAACGAGTAGATTATATCGTTGGCATTTTCCACTAAATTACGAAATCGTTCTTCGCTTTCGCGCAACGCCATCTCGACTTTTTTACGCTCGGAAATATCACGCCCCATCCCGGCGTAAAAAATAAGTTTCTTTTCATCGTCATAAACAGGGAAAAGCAGCAGATCTATATCAATTCTCTCGCCTTGTTTATTTTGTATCACTATTTCGCCCCGGAATGATCCTTCACTCGACATCGCCTTGTTAACGTCAATCATACTTTCATCGCAAATAAAGGTTTCGGGAGTTTTTCCTAAAAGTTCCGCGTCGGTGAACCCGGTATAATTTCTGTGCGCCGGATTACGGTCGATAACTCTCCCTTCAGGATCGATAATCGTGATTCCGTCGCTGGTGTTCATGAAAATCTCTTTGTAGAGCTTGAGGTTTTCTTCTGCCTTCCTTTGCTCGGTGATATCTATACCGCTGGAGATTATATATTCTACATCGCCCTCATCATTTGTAAGGGCGGTATTGGACCAGGCAATGAGTCTCTTGGAACCGTCCCTCGTCAGCCAGTAATTTTCATAAGTATGGGGAAAATTACCGGCCTTAAGGCTTTTAAATACGCCTTTAACAGGCTCCACCTCCTCGGCAATCAAGAATAGGTCCCAGATATGTTTGCCCCTTACTTCATCGAATCCGTAGCCGGTCGTATCCTGGCAGGCCTGATTGAACTGAACAATACATCCCTCCGAATCGAGAACCACGACCAGGGCGCCCGCTGTATCCAGGACGGCGCTTACAAAATTGCGCTCCCAGCGAAGCGCTTCCTCCATCTGTTTTCTTTGCTGAATATTATGAATACCCCCGATAATAGATAGCTCTCCGCCTATTTCCTCTATTACCAATGAAAATATAGACCAGAATATGGTACCATCCAGTTTCTTCAGGCGGACCTCAAAGTTTTTAAGATAGCCATCCTTTTGCAGTCTTTCGATCACGATCTTTCTATCATCTGGATCATAATAGAAATCCGGAGATTTTCTGCCAATCAGATCCTTTGCGGTAGTCCCTACCAATTCACCCAGATGATTATTCGCGTACAATATTTCCCCGTCGCTAATTCGGGTAATAATCAATGGTACAGGTGAAGCTTCGATTATCGTATGTATTAGTTCTTCTGCTTTTTTTAATGCGGTAACATCGGAGAATATCCAAAGCCTTCCTATATCTTCGTTGTTTTTATCCAATACCGGGGTGGAAAAAAGCGATATAATTCTGGATTTCGGTTTGGTTAACAGAAATGATCTTTCGAAAATCCTTTTAAGTTCCCTGTCATCATCACATGGATCGGGATTCTCGATCAGCCTTTTGCATAGCCCGGCGAATTTGTCCTGTTCTTTAATCGATCCTTTGACGTGATTTAGAAAGTCATTAATGTCGGTGTTAAAAAGTTTTTCTGTATCGATACCGAAGTATTCCCTGGTAAATCGATTTCCCGCTTTAATTTTGCCTTCGTTGTTTGCCATAAGTATAACGTTTGAGGATGAATCGAGAATAGCCTGTAATTCGTTTTTGCTTGTCGAGAATTGTTCGAGCAGTTTGCCCATCTGCAGGTTCTTTTCTTCAAGCTGCTCCTGCACCGCGAGCATATCGATATTAGCCTTTGCCAACTCGATCGTACTGTACTCGAGTTGTTTGGTCTTATCGGTAAGCTTAACGTTGGCTTCCTCCAGTGATTGTGTCCTTTCAACCACTTTTTCCTCTAGCAATTGATACGCCCGGATGTTATCCAGCGTCATCCCCACCATATTGGCAAAAGTCTCGAAACGGGCTCTGTCCTGAGCGTCCATTTCCCGACGATGTTGATGCGTATTTCCTACTATCAGGCCGATAGGCTTATTCTTCGCCCTAATGGGAGTTATAACCACTGACTTAGTCCTGATTGTTTTTTTGCCGCCCTGTGGCCATAGGGGATCGATATTAATATCGGGAATTAAGATCGTCTTATTGTTTTTAAAACTCTTTATGAAATGCGGAGGCGGATTTGTTAAAAAAGATTTCGAGCTTTGAAGGAAAATGCTGAGAATCCGCTTGGGATCTTTCTCGAAACAATACGAGCGAAGTGAGAACACCCCATTCTCGAACAGGACGAGAAAGGCTCGGTCGAAATCCAACGTATGCGTGAGAAACTCCGGAACTTCATCGAAAAGTTCTTCTTCATTGAATATCCTTGAGAGTCGGCCGGATAGCTCGCTTAATGCTTCGAGCTGACGATTGGAATATTCAAGTCGCTCGGTACGTTCCTCAATTTTTCTTTCCAGATTAAGTGAATATTCTTTCAATTGACTCTCGAGCTTTTTCTGCTCGGTTACATCCCGAGCAATACCGTCGTTTCGAATAATGTTTCCATTTTCAAAAATTAATCGGCGTTTGATCTCTAAGTCCTTAACTTCGCCGCTTTTGGAAATCATGCGGATATCAAACGTTCGTACTTTTGCGTCTTTTTTCTTCGCTGATTCTTTAAGATTCTTACGTATTGATTCTATATCGTCTGGGTGAATCAGATCCAGAACGGATCTACCGAGTACTTCATCTCTCTTATATCCGAGAACCTGTTCACCAGCCGGATTTACGCTGAGGAAATTGCCCATGGGATCGAGTGAATAGACGATATCGGGGACATTATCCGAAATCATTTTCAACATCGATTCCGATTGTTTGAACCTTTTTTGAATAGCGGTATATTCCAGAGCCTGCTGGATTATTGTTTCTAATTCATTGATATTCACGGGCTTTATAACGAGGTTGTGTGCTCCCTGCCTGATGGCTTTAACTGCGCTTGTGATCGTTCCATGGCCAGTTAAAATAATAACCGGTACATCGGGGGCTATTTTCAAGGAGCGCTTCAATACCGCTAATCCTCCCAGGCGTGGCATGTGAAGATCACAGAGGATTACATCAAATTTCCCTTTTTCCAAAAATTGAATACCGCTCCGACCAGAAACGGCCGGCCTGACTATGAACCCTATAGAGCGAAGTTTATTTGTTAACTCGCGGCGCTGTATTGAGTCATCCTCTATGTACAATACTCTAATTTTGTCCATATGCCTTTCCCGCATAACTCTTTACTCTGAGATCCGCTAATTTCCGTAAAGAGAATACTACATTAGTGAATTGAAATCAACCATCACATATTGATCATTTGTGTGCTTTCGGAACCTTGCAGGCTGTCCAGAAAATCTTATTAAGATCCGGTTTCCGCTCCGTTCAGGGCTTGAAGTCCTTCCTCGCGTCAACATACCTCAATAACAGATAGCATATTTGCGGTGTTTCTAATATTGAAAAGTGAGGCTAAGAGGCTGGTTAATTACTTGTGATTCAATGATATACGCCACATTGCAACGACTTAGTAAGAATACTCGGTTAGGAATCATAATCCACGTGTCCCCAGGTTCGAGTCCCTGCGCCGCCATATGTGTTTCAAGGACTTACGGGGAATCGTGGAAGACACGATAATACCCGTGACAGCACTCAGTGGTATATCTGAGGTGTTAACAGTAATAACCTATTTAAATTCGATGCCGTATTGTGGGAAATAAATAAGATAGATAACTACTTTTCACGATTGATAAATAGCGATTGAATAGATCCGTGTCTTCTCACAAACGAATCTAAATAATATCTACAAGAACCGTTTATTCATCCGGGTATTCGTCGGTTACATAGCTGTCGATTCCAAACTCCCAGGACGCTACCACCTCGAAATCCGTTCCGTTATGTCGTTTTAAAACATACCGATTGAACTCCTGCCATAACGCCGCCGATTTACCTGGAGGCGTGTTTATCGATGATTCCACCGATCTTTCGGTAAGCTGCGAAACCGAAGTTTGTGTTTCATATCCAAATGATGTACTTACCGTCGCAATAGTTTTGGCTTCAAACGCTTTAATACTTACTCCTGCTTCTACCGAAAGCGATACCGAGGTTTCAGACCAGAAACTTTGACTTTCACTAGTGGTCACCCCCGATGTTATAGTTACGCTATTTGTTTGAATTTCTGATGTTTGATTATAATTGTAATATTGCATTTTGTAGTAAATCTGTCTTTCCAGACGATACATTGGTGAATTCGCTACCCTCCAATGAGGATTCTCTCCATAAATCACATCACTAACCGCGGTATGGGGAACAAGCATCGCTTTTCCCATCATCAGAATCGTTTCTTCGGGCGGCGAACCATGTCCATTAAGTGTAGGCACATAGCTTTGATAGGGCGCTTCTGCCAATAACGGTAATTCAACATTCAAAACATTTAAAAGCGGGTTATCAACAGGCGCATACCAACCTTCCACTGCCACAAAAGTGCCTGTAGTAAGATAAGCGTAATCGTGAGGACCCGCGTTTGGTTGAGCAATCGGAAAACAACTTACATGATACAATCCCCCGGTTCCCCAATTATTATAAATCCGATTTGTACTATCAACTTGGGTTGGTACAGTTAAATCTTCACGTACGCAAACAACATCACTTAGGCTCGGCTCATCCCAGGTATTATTAGAAACTACGGTTCCGAGAGCAACATAGCCCTCCGGCGGTATCGGCGCCCAAAACGAGCCAAACATATCCGCTCCGGTGTTAACATCACTATAAATCCATTCATAACCTAAAGGCTCCGCCAAGGCATCCGACCCCGGTTTTGCTTTAACAACTACCATGGCATAAACTCCATCAGGATCATTATAATCGTCTACCCCAAGCGCTCCTAATGCCCGAAAACCGTCGGTCGTAACGGGATGATAAAATGCTCCATCGTTACCTCCACCGCTACCAATATCATTGTAGCGAAGCGTAAAGACATCAACAAAAGCGATCAGCAATTCGCCTGTATCCAACTCGAACGGACTATAAACCTGTACAACCGTCGTGGAACTAAGACCGCTTCCGCTAGTGACGGTGATGTCAGAGGTACCATAATCGATACCCGTAACCGTAATAGTTGTATCGTTTAGAATGGCAGAAACTACGCCCGGGTTACTATTCGAAACAGTGTAAGTATCTGATAATCCGTCTGAATCAATTCCTCTAATAATAATCTCATCACTACCTCCCGGTACCGTCGATATGCACAGTCGAGTGAGCAATAAAGAGCTTTGGTCGGGAGGTGGGTCTATAGAATTAGTCGGTGAATCATCGCCGCATGCCAGGAACATGGCCATAGCGATGATCGAAATGACAACGATTACGGTTTTTCGATTGGTCCACATAACATTCCTCCTGTAATACTATTCTTACAAATATCGTTATCCCAATATAAATGTCTTGTGTATTGTGCTAATTACCAAAAATTAGCTAAATACCCAAGCATATGTCAACACATTTATCCATTTTGTGGCTGATTTTTCAGGTTAACAAGCGGGGCATTGAAAAGTGCAATTAAGAGCCCGGCTAACTCCCTATGAATCAATTATTTCCGTTGTACTGCTACAACTTGGCAAAAATATTTGATTGGGAATCATAAACATAATGTTCCCAGGTCGAGTCCCCGCGCCGCTATATGTGTTTCAAGAAGTTACAGGGATTTATAGGAGACATGATTTAGCCCCACGCTAACAATACGCTAACATTGATCATAAAAAAAGACCTCCCAAACATTGAACTGGCCCTCATTAGTTGTACCACGTCATAAATAAATCCAGCTATGGCAAACATCAAGTTCGAGGTTATTGAGAATCCAATCCCTAATTCCGGCGCTGGACAGATTTAAGGAAACAGGTCACCGTATTCGTCCAAATGATGATTATGATTTCATAATAAATATGTGCAAGACGATGCAAACATGTTGCTCATAACCTATTAATTGGTATTCAGATAATTGTATATATTTAGCCGGGTTTAATTTAGGTTGAAACCTGCTATAATATCGATTCTGGCAACCTCAAAAACAATATCAGCTTAAACAGCGTAACAGATGCCCCCCAATTTGTTTTTGCTCATCTGGATTGATTTTTGCTCTTCATATATAGGGATTCAGGAATAATCTCATTCGGGAGATATTTGAGATAAAAAAAGAAGGTCCTGTGAACAAGTTGATCAAAATCGTCGTAGCCTTTATTGCATGCTTATTCATAGTTGCGCCGGCAGAGGAGATAGTAATCACAGGATTCCCCCTCGGAATCGGAAGTGATGTAGATTCGAGTTTTTTTGAGGCCTATTTCCCACAG
The DNA here is from genome assembly GCA_036481315.1 of Candidatus Zixiibacteriota bacterium. GTDB lineage: Bacteria > Zixibacteria > MSB-5A5 > UBA10806 > UBA10806 > JAZGHS01. The sequence continues at coordinate 18,497 of JAZGHS010000212.1, forward strand.
TTTCAGGCACTATCGGACACTTTGCGCAGTTATCCGTTGGCGCGGGTAATTGTAACCGGCGGTGCCGACGGTGTACGTTACCACCAAAACCACGACTCCCAGAATCCCGGTCTTGCTATGGGTCGGGCGCACGCGCTTCGAAATCTGCTCGTCGAAAAATTTAATATTGATTCGAGCCTAATTGTCGTTCAATCAAGTAATGTGAAGCACAAAGGCGATCCGTACCGATATGTCAGTGTTCGTATCACCCGGGAGCTTGCCGATTTAGATAAACGACTCAATACCCTTGCTACGCGTCCGCCAGTAGAAAAACGAATAACCGAGGTGAAGGAAATCTATCGGACCATCCCAGAAAATATGGGGCTGCAGCTGGGAGTGGGTTTCTCCTCGTCTCCATTCGGAGGGATACCGATTTTGTCCGGAGCCATCACTTGGTAGCGAATGATATTTATCGAGGGAATTGTGGGTCATACTTTCTGGGATAACTCGTTCAGGTTTGATGGTAGCAGCTTAGACACCAGGCGGCGCATGGCCGGGTGCATGGCTTCCATTTTCCCGCTATCAAACATTCCAGTGGGCATAACAGGTGGCTGGCTTCGCATTGAAGAGATATCTCAGAGATACAATGAATATGTAAAGATGTCGGAAGGTCCCGTCATCGGCCTGCGAGCAACACCGTTTGATTTCCTCTCCATTACGGCAGTACAAAATACGGCAAAACATAATTTGGCCGGTGAAATCAAATCCAGATTAAAGAACGGTCAGTTTATATTCTCCGCGACCATCCATATAGTTTTTGGAGGCGGGAAATGAAGAAATTACTTATATTTCCGATTTGGATTTTCATCTGCGCCGGATTCCAGTTTTTGATGAATTGCTCAAAACCGCTTGATAGTATCACCGAAAGCGGACAAACTACCACCGATACTGTGGTCGTGATTGACACTCTTATAATGGCTGATACGATGTTTTGCGCCAGACTTAATTCTCATCGTCAGGAGATTGTCTGGATGCTTCAAAATCAAGAGGGATATCTCAGTTTGGAATTCGTGGCGGAAATAGAGCGCGTACTTAACTCACAGGCTCTTATGATCGATATTGACGATCAGCAATTCCAGTGGTACCCGTCGGCAGATCTCAGATTTATAATAGATGGAGACCTCGAGCAAAACGCTTCAATAAGAATATGGTCAACTCCGCCTCATGCTTACGGCCAGCCGATCGATATTTGCCTGAGAGTGAGAGCGCCTTAGTTTTTCATATCTTCAGCATTATCATGTTCCGCCCCTGGCCTGCCAGCAATGATTATACCACATTTTGAGTCAGTCCCACTATATTAAGAACCCCATCAGAGGAATCATAATCCTCGTGTATTCAGATTTGAGTCCCTGCGCCGCAGGGTGTGTTTTAAGAAGTTAATTGAATTTATTAGGAGGTATAATAATACCCTGGATCTAAAACAGTAGTTTCCGTGACGATTTAAACATAAAACGTTCACCGCTTACCGGATCGACAAACTCTAACTCCCTGGCGATCAACTGCAGCGGATTTTCAAAATTGCCCGGTTGTTCGGGTTGAAGTTCGGGATGATAACGGTCATTAATAATATGGCTTCCTATCATCTGAAGATGAAGACGAATCTGGTGTCCCTTGCCGGTAAAGGGCTCTATTCTGAATTTTATCAAATCATCCTTCTCGTCGATTTTCATGATCAAGGTTCTCGCGTTAATCGGGCCGTCGCTGTTTTTCATCAACGGCCAATCCTCCGATTCCTCAATCCGGTTTTCAATAAGCCAATCTTTTGCCTTATTGTCGCTCGGTTTTGTTCCGATAGCTTCATAGATTTTTTTAACTTTACCGGATTTGAACATTTGATGATAAACATTTCGCGTTTCCCGATCCGCCGAGAACAAAATTACACCCGCCGTTTCGCGATCAATTCTGTGTAACGGAACGAGGTTTTCATTTCCCAGGGATTTTATCAATCGATTCAGCAGGCATTCTCTCACATGCGGCCCTGACGGCTGAACCGGCAGAAAGTGCGGTTTGCAGATCGCCACAAGATGGCTATTCTGAAAGAGGAGCCTTTCTTTAAACGGTATCTTTATCTCTTTAGGTACTTCCCTAAAATATGACAACCTCATGCCCGTTTTATAGATTGTGTCAAATGAGATGGGATTTCCATCGGCGTCTAAAACTAATCCGTTATCGATTCTTTTCGACCATATCTTTCTATCAACATGCGGAAAATGTTGTTCCAGGAAATCTATAATTGCTGTTTTTTTAGTTTGCTTTGGAAGCGTTATATATGACGGTTTTTCAGACCTCGAACTGTTTGCCCGCGTCATTCTCTACTTCCTGATAAAATAAAAAAACCACTGCAATATAAGATTAACATCTATAATGCCAAAAACTTACAAGTCCACTTGTCTTGTTAATTAAACAAAAACATACCAAATGATCGACATCGGATAAATCCAGACAGATGGGGATCTTGAGTAAAGGGATATCTTTACCCTATGTCAAAAATACGATAATATAGTAAGGCCGCTTCAGAAACTCTATACTCAAGCGACCTGGAATCTATTCAACCGCTCGCTCTGAGCGCTATCTTTTCTTTTTATGCAGATGGCAATTCTTTGCCGGCGGTGTTGCCATCCTCTTACATCTTTTCCCATCCTTAGTCTTACCGACGCAACGAGTTTTCTTCTTCGCCTTCTTCTTTGCTGGCATCGAAATCCTCCTTGAATGAACGTAGATTGTTTAAAACCTTCGTATTTTTATATTAAAATAACGATTGTGTCAAGAGAAACGGTATAGATTTTATTGCCCCATTATTATTGCAACACAATTCCTTTGACCCGCTGGTATAATGTTTCTATAATAAATACCAAAGATCAAGGCAGAATGGAATCCGCCGACATCTTGAGATAGATGGTGAGATTTACCGAATCCCGCCATTTTAAAAAAGGAGATCCGACAGTGGCTAATACAAAAAAACATAAAGGCGTAATCGGCATTCTCACAGGTGGTGGCGATGTTCCGGGCTTAAATCCGGCCATCAGAGCGGTAACCATCAGGGCTATCAGCGAGGGTTACAGGGTAATCGGCTTTCGCCGAGGCTGGGCCGGAGTCGTAGAGCTGATCCGCGATGAGAAAGCGGATAACAGCCATAATTATCAAGTTCTCACCGGGGAGATAGTCGATAAGGCCGGTAGAACGGGCGGAACATTTTTGCATAGCTCGCGAACTAATCCTATCCGGGTGGGAAAAGATTCCGTACCGGAGCATCTTCAGAGCACATATAAAGATGATATAAACGACCTGACCCCCGAAGTTTTAAAAAATCTCGATTTTCTGAATATAGATTACCTCATACCTATCGGCGGCGATGATACTTTAAGCTACGGCGTTCGACTGTTCCAGGAAGGCGCGAAAGTAGTCGCCATTCCCAAGACCATGGATAACGATGTTCCCGGAACCGATTACTGTATAGGGTTCAGCACCTGTGTCACCCGGACCATCATGATGACCAACAGTTTGAGAACGTCGGCCGGGTCTCATGAGAGATTCCTGGTCTTAGAGGTTTTCGGTCGATACGCCGGTTTCACCGCCATGCTTCCCGCTTTGGCCGGAGCGGGTAATCGATGTGTAATTCCGGAATATAAATTCGATATCGAGAAATTGACCGAATTGCTGACCCGCGACCGTAACGAAAATCCCAGCAAGTACTCTGTCGTCCTGGTCTCTGAGGGTGCTATGTTCGAGGGAAGTGAGATGATTTTCAAGGACTCGGAAAAGGACGCTTTCGGGCATGCAAAGCTGGGCGGTATCGGCGACCTGGTTTCCGAAAAATTAAAAGAGCTTTCTCCCAAATACAACAACGGACGATCCATTAATGTCATCAACCAGAAGCTCGGTTACCTGGTTCGGGGCGGCGATCCCGACGCTACCGATTCTATAGTGCCCATGGCCTATGGCAACCTGGCGCTCGATCTTATCCTCAAAGGGATTCACGGACGGCTCGTGGTTTTGAAAAACGGGCAGTATGGCGATATGCCTATCGACGTTGTTACCGGATCGAAGAAAATTGTCAACGTGGAAAAATACTACAATACCGATCGGTTACGGCCCAAATATAAGAGTTTCGAAAACCTGCCTATGTTTATTATGACGAGTGATTAGGAGGCCTGTAGTAGGATTCAGGGAAAAATAATGGTGGATGTCGCGTCGTTATTTATATTCCCGGTAATCGTACAATTTCTAATCCCTATATATGTATGATCCCAGGCATGTATACCATCGCCTCCATCCAAGCCGGTCAAATGCGTTGAGAAAAAGAAAAGATTTATCGATGATCCGATATCAGCGCCGGATCCGCCCGGAGCTCCCATCCAACAATAATAATCACTGCCAATATTGCCGCTGAAATCCGAATTTTGTATTATAATGTTGGAGGAATTGGTTATCCGAGCTCCTGGTCCTCCACCTGTACAAATCGGATAATCGGGATATTCGGGAGAAAACCATACGTTAAACGGTCCTCCATTTGCGATGACGTTATCAATTAATACAAAAGTGGAATTATAAATAATTAACCCTGGAGGTCCAGGGCTGGACGATTCATATCCATTATATTTATCAACCTTGAGGTTTTTCACAATAACGCTATCTGACTCAACACGCATGATATGATCATCGATTATTGTATTTTCACCATTACCTATTAAACTTAATGAGTGCGAAATAATAACATTCTCCTCATAACTACCGTCCGCCACCACGATAACATCACCTATATTTGACGCATATATGGCATCCTGAATCGTAGGGTAATTCTCGGGAACATATATGGTATCCGGGAAAGGGTTAACCGGCAAGAAAAGGGCCAAATTAACGGCTAATTCGGCTTCAGTTTCATTGTTATCATTATCGCGGGCAACGGCCTTAACATTAAACTCTCCTGATTCATGCCAAAACGTCGTATCCACGTAATTGTAAGGCAATTCTGTATCGGTAAATTTCAGATCATTATTGGTATAAAACTCCACCGATTCAATAGTCCCATCGCTGTCGGAAGCCTCAACCGTAATATCGATATCCCCGATTAAGACCGTGTCACCATCGCCCGGAAATGTAATAACACATTGAGGCGGTAAATTGGCCGCTTCGTCTGGGTCGGTTGGTTGTTTAGTATCACAGGCTAAAACTAATCCGACGATTATTAGGAATCTCACATAGGCGAAAACTCGCATAAAATAAATATGTTGCGTTGAGTCTATGATGTCAAGGGAAATCGCCGTTTACAGCACCCGCGCGGCCACGAGGGTGAAATCATCATCGAAAGATGTATCGCCGATAAACCGCTCGACATCCGATTCGAGATTTGTCAAAAGCTCACTGGCGGGAAGCCGACTATTTGCCGCGAGAAATTCTTTGATTCTCTCTTCGCCGTACATATCGTTAACGTTATTCTCGGCCTCGCTGACACCGTCGGTATAGAGAAATAGCAGATCTCCCTTATTAAGAACTACCGAACCCTGCTCGTAAACGGCGTTGGGGAACGCTCCGAGAAGAAGTCCTCCCTCGCCAAGCTCTTCAATCTTCCCATTATCTCGAATAACCACCGGCGGGTTATGTCCCGCGTTAACATATGTGAACACCGATTCTCGATTGTCGAATACCCCCACGAAAAAGGTGATAAATTGATCCTGTGTGGTATTCTCGAAGATCAGATCGTTGATCTGCGCCACGATCTCGGCCAGCTCGTTTTTAATTTTCAGGGCGGTTTTTAGCGACGCTTGCAGGTTGGACATTATCAACGCCGCCCCCGCCCCTTTGCCCGAAACGTCGCCGACGGTTAATACCGTCCGGCTGTCATCGAGCTTGATAACATCGTAATAATCGCCAGCTACCTCCAGGCAGAAACGGCTTTTCGCGCCTACGTCGAGGCCGGGAGTTTCGGGCAGTTTCTCTGGAAATAATCGTTCCTGCACTTTACGGGCCATGCCCAGTTCATGTTCGAGCCGTCGCTTGTTGATATTCTCCTCGATAAGAACCATATTCTCGCTGGCCACAGCCACCTGCGATGCCAGCGACATGAGCACGGAAAGATCCTCCGCTTTGAAATCACCCTTGTCCGAGCTAAAAGGCAAAGCCAGAAACCCGATCAGGCGAGATCGGGTAACCAGAGGCAGGATCATGGCGATATGACGATCGTTGAGCCATTGCTCTTCTTCGTAGGCGATGTCGAACCGCTCGCTCGCTTCGGCCTCGTCGAGCATAAGTGGATGATTTTTCAAGCCTGAGAGTTCCTTGATAAACGCGCTATCGGGCTTGAATGGAAGCTCGGATTTCTCTCGCCAATGATAAAATTTATCAGCTTTTTCGAAATACATTATGGGATACACGGTATCGATCTTCAGAGATTCGGCAAGCTTTTGTTCCAGTTGTATCCAGAAAGTCTCCTGCTCAGTAAATGTTTGCCCCTGCTCCAGAAAATCGCGGAGCATGCGTTTGAGGCGATTCCTCTCCGGGTAGATTTTATCCTCGGCGAATGTTTGGATCTTCTGTTGGGCCGGTATAAAACCGATAGCCAGAAACAGGGCCACAAGCAATGCCGGTCCCCTGTCCACTATACCGATTGTGTCTAACAAAAATTCGCTGACTCCATAGATGGTCAGGTAGAATACAATTAATAGAACCACAGTAACCGCCGCGTATCTGGTGCCCCGCTTGATCCTGCCTTCTATTTCAAGTAAACGATACCGTCCAAACGAATAAGCAAACGATATCGGCGATAAAAGCAGCCCGAATAACATGATGATCAATAAACCTACACGATAAAATTCGCCCAGTCCGGTCAGCCATTGTCCGGCCGCTATCGCGATTATAATAATTAAGAAAAATACCGCCAGTCCGATTCCGGTTCCCCAAAGAACCAGCCTGGTTTGCCTTTTTTCGAGGCTGTTTTTTGTTTTGATATGATATCGGGCCAGGATAACAAAACCGATCGTAACCTGCACAAGAACGGTCAATCCCAGAAGGGCGAGAATCGTATTACCGAATTCAAAATAGTTTCCCGCTACCAGTACCGCCGGTAATGGCAGGTAGATAGCCAGGTATACCGGTATAGGGTGATTTTGAATGATCTTTCTCGGTCTCGGAAACAGAAGTTGGAGATTCAACCAGAACGCGCCAAACATCAATCCTATTCTATTCAAATAGGGAAATAATTCGCTTAAAAATATATTGGAATAAAGATCTATCTGATCATGGCCGAAAGTGATCGCGGTGATAACGATCGAGGCCATAGCCAACGAGAATAAAAGAAGCGCCCGAACCGGGTTCGAATCGGGCCGTTTGACGAATGCCCACAACCCCACACCGATAAAAGAAAGAACAATCAACAACCTTAAAATAGAAAGCAGTAAAAATTGAATAACCTCTTTATTAGTCGACGCCTTGGATTCCATCGTCGCGACCGATGTGTCACTGTCATGGATATATTTGAATTCGATTTGTCGGCCGGGAGGATGAGGCTTAAAAAGCGTGTCTCTTAAGTATTCCTCGCTCGCGGGATAACCATCGATTGCCAGAATAGTATCGCCGGAATCCGGTACCGGTTTAGAGACGAAATCCTCGTCACCAATATCCGCGAAGGTAACGACGCTATCGGGTTCGAAATTAAAGCCGGTTCCGATTACGCCCGATGATTTCCAATTGATAAAGTTAATAGTCTCGCCAACATAGAACAGAACTACAGTGATAATAACCATAGAGGTTATCAGAATTACTGTTGCTTTAACAAGCTTATTGAACATCATTTGTTGTCCTGAAAATAATCGACAGTTTTACTTCATACCATTTTCTAATTTTGAACGTCGATTTCATCAAGGTACTATATTATATCTTCATGGTGAAAAGGTCAATACGTCATTTCCCGCCCGTGGGTGCGAATCATGTTCCATTCGCGATAGGCTCGTCAAATGGAATCGAGAGTTAGAGGAAAGGGCGGCCAACCACCCTTCCCTCATTATCAATTCCAGCCCTAATGTCAATAATTGTATTACTTTAGAGGTTTATAACCAAATAGATATCGTGATAGGAAATAGGGCGGATTTAATAGAAGATTACCCTGATTTATCCGGCAAAGGGAACTTTCAGTATTTATCGGCTCAAAACCAGAGCTTTCCGTCCTTTATTTATCGTTGACAATTATAATAAAGGATTTATATTTAACATGCTTACTACTTCTTTGATAATTGGTTAGGGTTTACGTTTTTCAGTTTTAATCTTCGAGGGAATGCTCGAACCACGGAGGATCTATGGTTTCCAAGCTAAGGGTTACAACATTTGTATTCGCTGCGATTCTGACTTTAGTGATTATCGCAAATGCCCAACAAAGAACTTATGAAAATTCGGGAGGATCCGGCAACCTGATAACATCTGTTCCCAGGACGATGACCTATCAGGGAATTCTAAAAGATAATGCCGGAGATCCTGTTCCCAATGAAGTGGTAAATATCACTTTTAGAATCTTCAACGACCCGTCAGCCGGAGATTTGATGTGGGATGACGCACTTTCTATATCCACCGATGACGGCGGGTATTTCATGGCTTCCCTGGTAAATTTGAATATTCCATTCGATGAGAATTACTACCTGGAATTACAGGTAGAGGGCGAATCACCCATGGCTCCGCGGATACCGCTCGATATGTCGGCATACGCCGCCCGATCAGATACCAGCGATTACGCTTTCGCCGGTGGCGGCTGGGTCGACGACGGTTTCACTGTCAGACTTCAATCATCTATCGACAATGTCGGTATCGGGACATCGAGCCCATCGAACAAACTGCATGTTGTCGGTTCCGAATCTGTTCCCATACTCAATGTCGAGCAAACAGGATCGTTCAGGGCGGCCCGGTTCTTCAGCCAGAATGCATGTGCCCTATGGGTTGAGAGCGCCGGAAACCACGGGTTAAGAATCACTAACGCAGGTGGAAATGGAGTTTATGTCCAGAATGCTGGCGGTGATGGCATAAATGTAGCTAACGCTACCGGCTGGGCCGGGTATTTCAACGGCACCGGGTATTTCGCAGGAAATTTAGGGATAGGTACGGAGACACCAGCGGAGATGCTCGATGTGGCGGGAAATCTATTAGTAAGCGGTAAAGCAACCATCGGCCCGGGTCATACTAATACCGGGACCAGCGCATTTGTTGCGGGTCAGGATAACACCGCAAGCAACCAATATGCCACTGTCGGAGGCGGCAGGAACAACGCCGCAAGCGGCCAATATGCTACGGTAAGCGGCGGCGAATATAATGCCGCCAATGGTGACTATTCCACAGTCGGCGGCGGAACCTTTAATATCGTAACGGGCTATTTTTCTACAATCGCCGGAGGCGTGGAAAACACAGTCAACGGTGAAAGTCATTCAATCGCCGGAGGAAACATGAATTCTATTTCGGGGCCAACTGGATCCTTTATCGGCGCCGGATATAGTAATAACATTACGGTTTCGAACTCCTTCATCGGCGGCGGATATGATAATACCATTACGGGTTGGGACTCCTTCATCGGGTGCGGACGGTTAAACAGCATAAGCGGCCGGCAAAGTTCAATTCCGGGAGGTCAATTCAATGCTGTTGCGGGCAACCTTAGTTTTGCCGCCGGGTACCGGGCAAAAGCCAACCATAACGGCACCTTCGTCTGGGCCGACCAGACCGACGCGAATTTTGCCTCGACCGCCGCGGATCAATTCCTCATTCGGGCATCTGGCGGCGTCGGTATCGGGACAACGAGCCCGGACTATAGGCTGGATGTACAGGGTACTGTCGGAATCGATGTCGGTTCTTTTTCTGCTGACATTCCGCTGACTATTGAAGTTCCATCCGACCACTCTGCCTTGATCTCCCGTATCGCCAAAGGCGGAAACGTCATAAACGTGGTTGACGGCGATGGTAATGTGGGTATTGGAACCTTCACCCCCGCTGAGAAATTGGATGTCGTCGGTACGGCCCAGGTGACGGGCTTAAAGATGCCTACGGGTGCTTCGAATGGTTACGTTTTAACGTCAGATGCTTCGGGAGTAGGGACCTGGCAGGCGGCGGCAGGCGGCGGAATTGGCGGAAGCGGTACGGCTAATTACGTCCCCAAGTTTACGGCCTCCACAACTCTCGGCAATTCGATGATCTACGATGACGGAAGCAATGTCGGAATAGGGACGATAGCGCCGAACCATACACTTGAGGTGGGAGACGGCTTTGGTACTCGGTTTATTGCTATCAACGGGCAAAGCGGCGGCATGTCGGGTTATAAATTGCTGGCCGCGGGAACTCAAAAATGGTTTATGGGCATGCCCGGAATCTCACAGCTGTATTTTCGAAATGAAACAAACAACGATATAATGGTTTTACGGCAGGACGGTAATGTTGGTATCGGTACGACAACGCCAAATCATACTCTTGAGGTAGGAGACGGCTTTGGTACTCGGTTTATTGCTGTCAATGGACAAAGTGGCGGCATTTCGGGATATAAATTGATGGCTGGAGGATCTCAGAAATGGTTTATGGGCTTGCCTGGAATCTCACAGCTATATTTCCGAAATGAGACAAACGATGATATAATGGTTTTACGGCAGGACGGTAATGTTGGTATCGGTACGACAACTCCGGATTACAAATTGGATGTACAGGGTTCTGTCGGTATTGATACTCGTCCATATTCCGGCAATATTCCATTGACCATCGATGTTCCGGCCGACCAGGATGCGCTGATCTCCCGTATCGCCAAAGGGGGAAGCGTAATTAACGTGGTTGACAAGGATGGCCAAGTCGGCATAGGTACATTCTCCCCTCAGGGCGCGTTGGACGTTAGTTCGACTACAGGAGCATTTATCGTTCCAAGAATGACCACTACTCAGCGAGATGCCTTGACCGCGGTAAACGGCATGATTATTTACAACACCACGGCTAATCAATTCAATTTCCGTGAAAACGGGGCCTGGGTGACAAAATGAAATATATTTTCTTTGAATCAATAGGGCAGGTAAGAGATCTCTTGATCGCGAGGAGGGTTATATGAGAATCAAAACGTTAATTATGTTTCTATTCTTCAGTTCGGCGGCATTTGCTCAAAATTACTCCATAGACTGGTACGTTATCGCCTCCGGCGGCGGGCATGCCGAGTCTGACAATTATCAGACCGATGGTACGATAGGTCAATGGTTGGTCGGGACCATGTCATCGCCTAATTATATCGTGGAATCCGGCTACTGGGTCGGCGGCCAGGGTGGTGGTGGTGGTGGATGTGGCTTTTATGTTACTGGCGATTACAACGGAAGCGAATCTTTCAACGTGGCGGATATTATCAGTTCGTTCTCGAAACTGAAGACCGGCTCCCCCGACGCGGCGTTGCCGTGCGAATGTCCTCAGGGTAGCGGCAATGTCTGGGCGGTGGCTATGGATGTCAATAACACCTGCGCTTTCAACGTAGCCGATGTCATCGCTGGATTCTCCAAGTTGAAAACCGGGTCGCCCGAATTGATTCCCTGTGAGCTTTGTCCCCCCGATTCACCGTCGCCTATACAGCCCGGGAACGAGATTATTCTTATCGTCCCGAACTTAGAGGCCAAAACCGAATTAAACCGTTCAAGCGATTGAATTTGGGTTTTTTGAATTAATCGACTGTCATGTTAGCTGGGAGAGGGTGGTGCGAGCAGTATTCTCGTCTCTTATAACCTATATTCTCGTTTTCGCCTCCATAGCTTCAGCCACGATCATTAAGGTCCCCGAAGACTACACTACGATACAGGATGGGATAGATATAAGCGTTAACGGCGATACGGTGATGGTAGCCCCCGGGATCTATAGCGGAAGCAGGAATAGAAATATCACGACAGCTGGAAAAGCGATTCTCGTAATGGGAGAGTTCGGGGCGTTAAATACGATTATCGATTGCGCGTTCGACCAAACCGGGTTTATCATATCCGATTCGGAGGGGGCCAATACAGTTATTGCCGGTTTTACCATAAAAAATTCATTAAAGGGAATTTTTTGTGACGGTACCTCACCGACAATCAAATCATGCATATTCAACGATTTCTTCGCCTATGGCGTTCATGTTGACGGTTATTCCGGAGACCCCGCAGTTTCTCCAATAATAGAGGATTGCATTTTCGAACAGGTAAGCAACGATTATTTCGGTTGGGGAGACGGTATATACGGATATCGCGCGGCGAATATTACAATTTCCGGATCAAAATTCGCCAGATGCGAACACGGCATGAATTATCACGCTTATAACAACTTAAGACCTTATTTCGATATAACCAAGTGCCTGTTCCGCAATATTACCGGCAACGGCATCTGGACTCATTCGTGAAACTCCCTTTCACCGACGGGTTCGGTGCAACATTGCGATTTTCTGAATATCGGAAGCTACGATTTCTATGCCGCCTCTTGCAGTGATCCGACAACCGTTATTACCGCCGAAAACAATTTTTGGGAGGCCACCGATTCGGTAACCATAGCCGACGAGCATATTTTTGATCATGGGGATGACGATACAGCGCCAACTGTCGATTTTATGCCGTTCCTTGCAGAACAGGTATTCGGTTTTATAACAGGAACGGTAATCAACGAGAACTCCAACCCTATCGCCGAGGTGGAGGTTTCCGTCGAAGGTACGTTGAATAATACTTTCACCGATATCGACGGCGAGTATTTACTCGAGAATCTCTCAACCGGTTATTTCAATATTGTCTTCGCTCATCCCGATTACAGGGATTCTACCGTTTCAGAATTATTCATCTCAATAGGCGATACCGTAACCATGAACATGACATTACAGCCGCCCTGCCCGTATACACTCGGGGATTTTAACGGAAATGAAATTGTGAATATCGCCGATCTGATCGCCGCTTTTTCAAAGTTGAGAACCGGATCGCCGGAACCGGCCCTGGTATGCGAATGCCCCGTCGGGAGAGATGCCTGGATCGTGGTAATGGACGTTAACAACAGTTGCGAATTTAACATCGCCGACATCATATTATTCTTCTCAAAGCTGTCGACCGGCTCACCCGATCTTATACCGTGCGAACTTTGCCCCCCGCCGGGATGGGAACCGTAGCCGTAAACGCTTTAAATAGATCTTTTCCGCCATTCCGGCTCGCTATCACCATAAATCCATATAAGACTTGACAAAAGATCTAACCGGACAATATATAACTCTCAGAGTTTAGCATGAGAATATTGAAGACCTTTATCCTGAGAAATTCAAGATGCAACGGCGGCCGAAACTGTTCTATTTCCCCGCTGATTATAATTGTCTTGATTTTTATGCTGTTCCCCCAAACTATAGGGCTTTGTCAAGAATCAAACTCTGAATATTATCATGATGGACCGTATATCTTCTGGGAAACCGATACCTCCGCCACAGTATTTTATCTTTGCGATGAGGAATTGAAAAAAGAGAGCATTCCCGTATCCGAAACCCTTCGTTTTGTCGGCTTTTGTAGCGATACATCGAGCGATTATGTTATCGCGGCTGATTCTCCACAGATCCAGCCTGACATTTTCGACGACGTTTCAAAGATAATGGCCATAAGCGATATTCACGGAGAATACGATCTATTCGAGGATATCCTGATAAAGGGCGGAGCAATCGACAACGAATTGAATTGGATCTGGGGCGACGGTCATCTTGTAATTGTCGGCGACGTCTTCGACAGAGGGGCGATGGTCACCGAATGTCTCTGGTTGATATATCGTTTGGAATCCGAGGCCCGAAAATTCGGCGGAGCGGTCCACTACATTCTGGGCAATCATGAGATGATGGTTCTGCGGGGGGATAACAGGTATGTTCACGAAAAATATCTCGAAGGAATCGTAAAAAAATCAAGAATCAAGCATGAGGATCTTTATAGCCCGGATATGGAATTAGGGCGGTGGTTGCGCTCAAAACATTTAGTCGTTATAATTAACGATATCGTTTTCGTCCACGGGGGACTGTCCAGGTTCGTAATCGATCGTGGTCTAACTACACAACAGATTAACGATAAGATCCGTATCGTTATCGATCAATCGTCAGCAAGGCTGGCATTCGATGATTTCTCCCGATTCTTACTCGGAAGCAAAGGCCCCTTATGGTACCGCGGTTACCATTACGAAATGGAGGGTAAATATTCGATGGAAACATCGGAGGATATTGATAAGATCCTCGTTTATTTCAACGCCGACGCTATAGTTGTCGGACATACCGAAGCGGACAGTCTTATGGCCCATTTCAATAACAGAATATTCTCCATCGATATCCCCATGGATGAATTGGGATCGCTCGAGGCGTTGTTCTGGGAAAATGGAGTATTTTACCGGATCGATTACAGGGGAAATAAAAAACGTCTCAAATAACCCCGGTTTAATGCCATATTCTTATCGAAAAAAACCGAATCATCGGCTCGTCAAGGCATAATCGCGAGGTTGAAAAACCAAGGATAATTCCTTATATTTAAAGCGTGTACGAACGTAGAACGATGATCGTCGATCTTAATTCATAAGAGGAAATATGATGAACATATTAGATTTTAGTTTCGATGGCAAAACAGCTCGGGACATCTTTTGCGTTGTTTTTATCGCGATCATATCGATCTCCGATCCTATCGTAACATACGGACAGCAATCGTCGGCGTATAACAGCGAATTCCAAACAGAGCATTTCAAAGCCCGCCGGGCCGCGCTTCTCGATTCGCTGAACGAGGGAACTGCGATCCTATATTCGCGGGGACACGAAGGCGAAACCGGGTACCGCGCCGACGGAAGTTTCTGGTATCTCACCGGCTTGGATGAACCGGGGGCGATCTTGATTCTATCCCCGAATGAGGTCGATCGGGAGATACTCCTGCTTCCACCGCGTGATATCGAGGCCGAACGCTGGATCGGTGAACGTCCCGCGCTGACCGAATCACTTCAGGTAGCATGGGGATTCGATCGAATATATCGTGTCGGTTCTCTCGACCGTTTGATCGTATCGCGGATGAAGAGTTCCCCTGAATTACGCCTCATATCGCGACTCGTGGGGCCAACGAAGGACGTGCCGCCCGATCTCGAATATTACAAAAAAGTCTCCGAACGGATTCCGGGCGTTAAAATCGAAAACTCATCCCGGTTTCTGGAAAACATGAGGATGGTTAAATCCGAAAGGGAAATCGAAGCGATATCGAAAGCGATAGAGATCACCCATAACGGTTTGAACAATCTGTTTAAGGAAATCCATCCCGGAGTAATGGAATTCCAACTGGACGGTTTTTTGGAGCAGTCGTTTAAGAGGCAGGGCGCTCAACACATGGCTTTCGCGCCAATAATCGGCTCCGGCATGGAGAGCACAATCCTTCATTACGAAAAATTGGATCGACCGGTTGAGGCCGGGCAATTGCTTCTGCTCGATATAGGCGCCCAATGGGATCATTATTGTGCCGATATCTCGCGAACTATCCCTATCGACGGTATATTCACCGAAGAACAGGCGAAAATCTATGATATCGTGCTAAAAGCACAGAAGGCGGCAATCGACGCTGTTAAGCCTGGGGTCACCTTACGCGATATCGACAATGTCGCGAAGGATGTCATACGGAAAGCCGGTTATATCGATGATTTTATTCATTCGACGTCGCATCATCTCGGCCTTGACGTTCACGATGCCTCCGATTACGGGGCGCCCTTGGCACCGGGGATGGTCATCACGGTCGAGCCGGGGATATACCTGCCCGATTCGGGGATCGGCGTTCGTATCGAGGACGACGTGCTGGTGGCCAAAAAGGGATGTATAGTTCTTTCCAAACAAATTCCTAAAGAACGGAAAGATATCGAGGCCTGGCTGGTCGAGAGCCGAAAGTAGAATCTGCTTAAAAATCGCTAAAATTTCCGTATGGACGAGGTTTCCTCGCCCCTGTATCCCCAAAACCGCAACCTTTCTATCCATTTTACGTCTATTAATCCGGGGCGTTTGGTATTATAATATCGGGTAAATCGGAAGGGCTGACATTTCGACCCGCTTTCCGGGAGGAATCAAAATGAAAATAATTAAAATATTTATCGTTTCGTTCGCCATATTAATAATCTCATCGGGTGCCGTCGCCCAACCGGCGATCTTCGAAAATCCGCTAAGCCCTCGTATCGCCAACTACGCTATCGATGTTCGACTCGATACCGAGGAAAAGAGACTTTATGGCAACGAAACTCTGGTCTGGCACAACCGATCCGATGACAGAATCGACGAATTGCAATTTCATCTTTACCTTAACGCTTTCCGAAATAACAGATCGACACTTTTCGAGGAATCGGGCGGCGAGCTAAGAGGGATGGGGTTGGACGATGACGGTTGGGGATTTATCGAAGTGACGAAAATCGCTCTTGCCGACGGTATTGATCTGACCGATCAGATGGAGTTTATTCAACCCGATGACGATTACATCAACGATAAGACCGTTTGCCGGCTTCCTTTGGCCAGAGCGATCTTGCCGGGCGATTCGATAATCGTCAATATAGATTTCTTTGCCAAACTTCCCTCTCCGCCGATTCGCACCGGTCACAAAGAGGAATTTTATTTTGTCGGGCAATGGTTTCCCAAGATCGGGGTTTATACCGACGATGGGTGGAATACTCATCAATTTCACGCCCTAACCGAATTTTTCGCGGATTTCGGCGTATACGATATCAAAATCACCGTTCCGGATGATAATATTGTCGGCGCCACAGGTCTCGAGGTAAACGTAATCGACAACGGCGACGGCACAGCTACCCATTATTATCACGCGGAGGACGTGCACGATTTCGCCTGGACAGCCAGCCCCGAATTCGTGGTCTTTACCGACCGCTCGCAGGATGTCGACATCCGGATCCTGATGCAGCCCGATCGGCTGAACCAGGTCGATCGATATATGCAGGCGACCAAGGCGTCAATCGAATATCTTCAGGATTGGATCGGAGATTATCCCTATCCCAACTTGACCGTAGTCGATCCACGTCGAGGGGCATTTAACGCCGGCGGAATGGAGTATCCGACTTTGATTACGTCGATCGGTATGTACGCCATGCCGGACGGTATCCGATTCACCGAGTCAGTTATCGCCCACGAATTCGCTCATAACTATTTCTATCACCTGCTTGCCTCCAATGAATTCGAAGACGAATGGCTGGATGAGGGATTTACAAGCTATGCCGAGGGGAAGATGATGGAAGGCATTTACGGCTCCGATGGTAATGCCGCTGATTTATTCGGTATAAAATTCAACATTTCGCAGATAAGCCGATTTCAGTATTTCGCCGTCCCCGACCTCGATTCTATTGCCGGCCGCGCCTATAAATATTATTCTGAGGGGAGCGAAGCCTCGATTTCCTTTAGCAAAGCATCGTTGATGCTCCAAACTCTGGAAAATTACGTCGGCGAGGAGACAATGAACCGAATCTTACGAACCTATTTCGAACGCTGGAAATTCAAACATCCCAAAACAAGAGATTTTATCGATCTCGCCAACGAAATCTCCGGACAAGACCTTAATTGGTATTTTGATCAGGCTATTTACGGCACCTCTAAACTCGATTACCGAGTACGTTACCTCTTCACCAGAAAGGTAAGAGAAGACAAGGGTTACGATTTCACATTCGATCCCTATGAAAAACCATCTGAAACCGATGGCGACGATGACGGCGAGAAGGTCGCTGAAAACAATGATGATATCAAGGAGGATACATCGTCGGATTCGACGGTCGACGAAACAACGGAAACGCTTTATTACAGCGGCGTAAATCTTCAGCGTATGGGGGGATTTATATTCCCGGTGGAGCTGGAGGTAGTATTCGAGGACGGCGAGACAATCCGAGAAACCTGGGACGGCAAGGGTAAATGGAAAAAATTCCGCTACACACGATCTTCCAAATTGTTTTCCGCCAGGATCGACCCCGACAACAAGGTTCGTCTCGATGTTAATTACACGAACAACAGTATGTCAGTCGAACCGCAGGGTTACGGGATCGCTAAACTCTCGGCAAAATTATTATTCTGGTTTCAATTTATGCTCGAACAACCCGATCTCTTAACAATTCTACCATCGCTCGCGCCAAGCCCCGAATGAAAACCGTAAGTCTTATTGACAGGGAGAATTAGATGATATTCGAGAGTGTAAAAACCGGATTCGGACAAACGTGGGCAAATAAACGTTTGATTGCTGTTTTCTATCTGGTAAACCTGATTCTGGGACTAGCCATTGCAATCCCGATAGCCGGCTTGGTGGATAGTTTCGTCGGCAAAAGTATGATCCGGGACAGCCTGGCCGCAGGTATGGATTGGAATTTTCTTTTCGAGTTTTTAGATATCAACCATAAACAGCTACCGGGAATGGGAAACCTGTTCTTTTTCATACCTCTGATATTCGTTTTATCGATCCTGTTCCTCTCTGGCGGCGCTATAGGTGTTTTCGCCGGACACGAAAAATATAAACCATCGGAATTCTGGGGCAACTGTGGCCAATATTTCGGACGATTCTTCAGGTTGGCTTTGATGAGTATCCCGTTACTGGCTATATTATTTTCAATCCGATTGCTCGCAGACGGTATCGAACGTTTGTTTTTCGGCGCCGATCCGTATGAAAACTTAGCTTACTGGTTCGGCGTGGCGAAAATCGGTCTGGGTATTATCGGCTTGTTGCTTTACGGTTTGGTTTTGGATTACGCTCGGATCTACATGGTCATAAACGATGAGATTAAATCGCGAGTTGCCCTATGGCGCGGATTGAAATTCGCCGTTGGAAATATCGGCAGAACGTTTTCTCTGGCGTTGATCCTGTTTCTGACAGGATTGGCGGTATTGTTTGTCTATTATCACCTATCGAACTTATTGTCGTCGTCCCACGTTGCAATCATCCTGTTGCTCGTGTTATTTCAGCAGATATATATCCTCTGGCGGGTGATATTGCGTCTGACATTCTACTCGGGGCAGGTGAATTTTTATAAACGGATCAACCCTGGAGACACTATCTACCGGTAATAGCTCGGGTATCGCGTGGTAATAATAACTATATAATTATTATTTAGATAATGACGTTTGCTGTAAATTCAATTTCGTCATGAACAGATTACGCTCTAGTGTGATAGCGCATTGGCTGGCAAGGGATACCATCGAACGAATAGCCTCTTTTTCTACGGGAATTGCCTTGCTGGGGGCGTCGACGAATAAAACGTATCGGACATCGCCTAAAATCCTGATAGGAATAGCGACGAATGCCAGCGGTTTAAGCCGCTCACCGTCATTGCTATTTTCAAAGGATTCTAAAAGCTCCCGGTTTTCATCGCCGACTGAAACAGCCTTCCCCTGTTCTCTCATCTCTTTAAATAGCCCGTTTTGAGCTGAAAAACAGAGTGCCTGTACTTCCTGTTGAGATTCCAGACCAAAACCGACCTTACCGGTAAAACTCTTCTTTTTCGGATCGAACGCGAAAAGAATTACGCGGCCCATTAGCAACCCCCGATAGACAGCTTCGCAGAAGACCTGTAATATCTCGTCGCTGGATTTCGCTTCTAAAAGAGCGTCGGTAGCGTTATATAAAAACGAAAGCCGCATATCCCTACTTTTTATTTCCTGCTGCATCTTATCCGTGTCATCCTCGGCAAGTTTTGAGCTATCAAACATGCTCTCGATATCTACTTCCAGATCCTCCGCGATTTCCACCATCTGATCGCGGCAAACGGACAAAAGATCCATCATGTCGAATTTGGACACTTTGATTATTTTCTGGGTTTGCTTTATTAACGTGGCATATGTTGATGAATCCTGGGAGGTTTCACTCATTAGATAGGGGAAAATACGGTCGGCGAGGTATACGATATCTACCAACAGATCTCTCGATTTTTCGTCAGGTTGTTTTTTTACGCGATGATGCTTGGCGATCGGATTGATCAATTCAGGAGGGAGATTCCAACGTCGTGCCATAATGTCGCCCGCCCTCATATGGTCGATTCCCAGAAGTACCCTCTCCGTCTTATAGACGTCGTGCTGCCCTCCCTTGAGTTTGAGGATTTCATCATACTCTCTTGGAAACGCCCCGGCCAGCATTGGCTCACCTATATCGTGCATAAACCCCGAAATAAAAGCCAGTTCGATTAAATCAAACTTGTTAATCTTCTCGCAAAGAAATTTCGCGATCAATCCGCAGCCCAGCGAGCGAATCCAGAACGCGATTATATCAAATTTACCGCATCTGGAAAGTTGATTGACCATTTGATAAACGCCCATGGATACTGCAATATTACGGATAGGCCTAAAACCCATTAAGACAATCGCCCGTGTAACGGTACAGATCTTCCTCGATTGCCCCCGATAGAATACAGAGTTTGCCATTCTAAGAACTCGACTGGTAAGTTGATGATCGGAAATAATGCAGTTAGCAAGATCCGCGGCTGACGCGTTGGGATCTTCCGAGATTCGCTTGATCCGAATGATCACCTGTGGAAGCGATTGAAGATTTGAGAACCGCTCCAATCTCTTCTTAATTTCATTATCTTTCAGAGCTTTCATATCATCGACTTTTTTCTATCTCTAATCAAAGTAAACGTAATACCCCCCCCATTATGCTTATCGGGATTTCCAACCCTTTGGATAGCTCGAGGGGCTCTTGTCGCCTTTTGAAACAAATCGCAAGCAACATCAAGTATAGTAATGCTTTGATTGATCTTATAGCGCTCGATCCGTCGCGTACAAGCCATATTAAATTATAAATTAACTTCCAAATAATTCAACTTTGCATGGCGGGGATTAGCGCCATCATCCATATTAAAAAGCTATTGCCATACAAGCCTTTATAAATTACATTCGCCATCGTTGGGTTTGAGAATAATTTTACCCCAATAGGGTGAAATCGGGCGATGACTAAGATCGAAACATTGGAAAAAATAAAATGCTACCATTGCGGCGACGATTGCCGTGAATCCGATATTTCCATCGATAATAAATATTTCTGTTGTTCGGGATGCAGGTTTGTCTACGAGCTTTTTCGCGGGAACAAACTCGACGGGTACTATCGCCTTAACGCTAATCCGGGAGTAAACAGGCGTGTCGGAGCCAGATCCGATCGCTTCGCCTGTCTTGAAGATCGGGATATCGCCCGAAAGCTCGTCGATTTCGCTGACGACAAGATAAATCGTGTCACTTTCCATATCCCGGGGATTCATTGCTCGTCGTGCGTATGGCTTCTTGAAAACCTGAACAGGCTCCACCCCGGCATACCTCTTTCCAGGGTAAACTATATGCGCAAAGAGGTATCGCTGACCTTCATCCCCGAACAAATCTCCCTCCGCGAAGTTGTAGAACTGCTGTCCTCGGTTGGCTACGACCCGGAAATCAATTTAAGAAATCTCGAGAGGAAAACAGTCGGCATGCCGAAAGACCGTCTATATACCAGGCTTACGGTTGCCGGGTTCTGTTTCGCCAATATCATGCTTTTCAGTTTTCCGGAATATTTCGACGCCGCGCAAATAGCACCGAAATTCAGAAATTTCTTCGGTTTTCTAAAGGTTGCTCTGGCCCTGCCGGTCTTCTTTTATAGCTCAGCCGTTTTTTTCAAATCGGCTTATCACGGTCTTCGCCAAAGGATAGTCAATATGGACGTACCCATATCGCTGGGTATCCTTATGCTTTTCGCGCGATCGTTTTACGAGCTTTTCAGCGCTACAGGTATCGGTTATATGGATTCGTTCACCGGGTTGGTTTTCTTCCTTCTCATCGGGCGCGTTTTTCAGAAGAAGACTTACCAGAGGTTATCGTTCGACCGCGATTATAAATCTTACTTCCCCATCTCCGTAAACCGCAAAGAGGGTAATACGGAAATTCCCGTTGCCGTAAACAGGCTTGGTATCGGCGATAGGATCATTATCCGCAACAAGGAACTGGTCCCCGCCGATTCGGTTCTGCTCGAGGGTAATGGACAATTCGATTACAGTTTCGTCACCGGCGAATCGCAACCGCTTGAGAAAAAACCAGGCGATATAATCTACGCCGGAGGAAGGATCGCCGGAAAAGCGGTCGAGCTCGAGGTGATCAAAAAGGTATCCGAAAGCTACCTGGTGGAGCTCTGGGGCGACAACATTTTCAATCGAACCGAACGGACGGGTATAGAGAGCTTATCGAATACAATCAGCAAATATTTCACCGTCGCCGTGATTACATTATCGATCGCGACCGCGGTATATTGGTATTTCGTCGATCCATCGGTGGCCGCCAACGCCGCCACCGCTGTTTTGATAATCGCCTGCCCCTGCGCCCTTGCCCTTTCGACCCCTTTCACGTTGGGAACAGCGACAAGAATACTGGGCCGTAACGGCTTCTTTTTAAGAAACAGCAGAATAGTGGAATCTTTGGCCGGAATCAACTCGATCGTATTCGATAAAACCGGCACGCTCACCAGGACAGGTGAATCGAAAATTAAATTTATTGGCGTGGATCTTTCCGCCAGACAGCGCGCGATTGTTAAATCGATCACCGGGCAATCGTCTCATCCATTAAGCAGGAAAATTTCCCGCCTGTTTTCCGATGATCCCGTCGCCAACATCGAATCGTTCGAGGAATTTCCCGGGCTGGGGCTTTCGGGTGTAATTGACGATTCGACCGTTAAAATAGGATCGGCTGAATGGATCGGATTAACAAACTCGGAACAACAATCAAGCGATAACTTCAAAACAAGAGTCTATTGCTCAGTAAATGATAACATTCTCGGCTATTTCTCTTTCACCAACGTGTACCGGGATGGTCTCGAATCGCTGATAAACTCTTTGAGATCGAAATTTCGATTATACCTTCTCTCCGGTGATAACGACGGCGAAAGAGAAAATATGAAAAGACTTTTCGGCGACGATTCGCGAATGCTTTTCAATCAATCTCCACACGATAAATTGGAATTCGTAAAACAACTTCAATCGGGAGGTGATAGAGTCGCCATGCTGGGCGATGGTCTTAACGACGCGGGATCGTTGAAACAGAGCGATATCGGGATCGCCGTCACGGTGGATACATCGTCGTTCTCTCCCGCCAGCGACGCTATCCTCGATTCGAACAGCCTGCATGTTTTTGATAAATTAGTCTTATTATCGATAAAATGTCTGCGGGTAATCAAAATTAGTTTCGGTATTTCGTTTCTATATAATATCATTGGTCTGAGTTTCGCTGTATCAGGGACGATTTCGCCCCTTTTATGCGCGGTACTGATGCCGTTAAGTTCGGTTTCGGTGGTTCTTTTTACTACCCTGACGATTGCTTTCCTCGCCAGGAGGTTGGAACTGTACTGATATGGAAGTTATTTTCGTTTTAATAGGATTCTCGCTTCTTTTGGCCGTGGG
This sequence comes from Candidatus Zixiibacteriota bacterium, assembly GCA_036481315.1. Lineage (GTDB taxonomy): Bacteria > Zixibacteria > MSB-5A5 > UBA10806 > UBA10806 > JAZGHS01. Next base: position 41,882 of record JAZGHS010000212.1, read on the forward strand.
TTTCTTAGCCGCCTTTTTCTGGGCGGTGCGCGACGGTCAGTTCGACGATACCCATACGCCATCGATGAGGGTACTTTTCGACGATACGCCTGAAAATAATATCGATAAATAGTAAATACGGAGAGCTGATGGATGACAATTGAGACGGTCAATTACGATAACAGAATAGTTCGAAGTTTCGGTATCGCTACGCTGGTCTGGGGTTCGGTGGGGATGCTTGTCGGGGTGGTCATCGCCATACAGATGTTTTTTCCGGCTTTGAACCTCGGCCTTGCCTTTACCACCTTCGGACGACTTCGCCCGCTTCACACCAACGCCGTAATTTTCGCCTTCGTGGGTAACGCCATTTTCATGTCGGTCTATCATTCCCTGCCGCGACTTTGCAAAGCCGAGATGTTCAATAAGGCCTTAAGTAAATTCCATTTCTGGGGATGGCAGGCAATTATCGTCGCCGCCACCCTGACCCTGGTAACGGGAATCACCACCGGCAAAGAGTACGCCGAACTGGAGTGGCCGATCGATATCCTGATCGCGGTAGTCTGGCTCGCGTTTGGCGCGAACATGTTCGGAACCATTTTCAAACGTAGAGAACAGCATATGTACGTGGCGGTCTGGTTCTATATCGCTACATTCATCACCGTTACGATCCTCCACGTAGTCAACTCGATCGAACTACCTGTATCATTTTTAAAAAGCTATCCGGTCTATGCCGGCGTTCAGGACGCCCTAGTGCAATGGTGGTACGGCCACAACGCGGTCGCCTTCTTTTTAACAACTCCATATCTCGGCATGATGTATTACTACCTGCCCAAAGCGGCCAACAGGCCGGTCTTCTCCTACAGGCTTTCCATAGTCCACTTCTGGGCGCTCATATTTATCTACATTTGGGCCGGACCGCATCACCTGCTCTACTCGGCAATCCCCGACTGGGTTCAATCATTGGGCACCGTTTTCTCCATCATGCTCATCGCGCCGTCGTGGGGCGGTATGCTTAACGGCCTGCTTACGTTACGCGGAGCGTGGGATAAGGTACGAACAAGCCATGTCCTGAAATTTATGGTGGTAGCGATTACCGCCTACGGCATGGCCACCTTCGAGGGGCCGATGCTCGCGTTGAAAAACGTAAACGCCCTCTCCCATTTCACCGACTGGACGATAGCCCATACACATGTGGGGGCGTTAGGATGGAACGGTTTTCTGACTTTCGGGATTTTGTACTGGCTTATACCTCGTCTGTACGGAACGAAACTGTATTCGGATAAAATGGCCAACGCTCATTTCTGGATCGGTTTTCTGGGCATTCTGATCTATGTGATACCAATGTATTTCGCCGGGATAATCGAGGGTTTGATGTGGAAAGAGTTCACTCCCGACGGTTTCCTGCGCTACCCTAATTTCCTTGAGACGGTGCTTCAGGTAATTCCGATGTATATCATCCGGGCTGTGGGCGGAACGCTCTTTTTAATCGGAATGCTGTTGATGACATTCAATCTCTTCAAAACAATAAGACTGGGATCGCTTATAGCCGAGGAAAAGGTCGAAGTCCCCGCCCTGGAAAACAACCGCGAAGAAATATACAATCGCCGCAATTTCCACAGGTGGATCGAGAGACGTCCGGTGAAGTTTATCCTGGCCGCCACGGTCGCGGTATTGATAGGCGGGATTGTCGAAATGGTTCCGACCTTCTTGATAAAATCGAATATCCCGACCATATCAAGCGTGAAACCCTACACGCCGCTGGAACTTCAGGGAAGGGATATTTACATAGCAGAGGGATGCTACAACTGCCATTCTCAAATGATCAGACCTTTCAGATCGGAAACCGAACGTTACGGCGAATATTCCAAAGCGGGTGAATATGTTTACGATCATCCGTTCCAATGGGGATCTAAACGCACCGGCCCCGATCTGATGCGGGTGGGAGGTAAATACCCCGATGCCTGGCATTATGGCCACATGATCGATCCCCCCTCGATGTCGCCCGGTTCGATAATGCCGCCGTATCCGTGGCTTGCCAACAACGAACTCGATATCGGTTCCACTCCGGCAAAGATTAACGCGATGCGGAAACTCGGCGTACCCTATCCGGAAGGCTACGAGAATATAGCAATCGAGGATCTTAATTCCCAAGCCAGGCAGATTGTCGGTATTTTAGGCGAGGCCGGTATCGAAATAAAAACCGATAGACAGATAATCGCCCTTATCGCCTATCTGCAAAGGATGGGGACAGACATCAAAGTCCAGAGGGAAGGGGGAGCGCGATGATCGGCGAGGTACTACAAACGATAAAGGGAATTGCACTGTTTCCAACCGTATCCCTGGTGATCTTCTTTGGATTTTTCGTCTCTATGATCGTATGGGTGGCCGGTCTGGATAAAGGTTACCGCGAGAAAATGAAAAGCATGCCCCTTAACGAGGACGGCAGCTTAAGCGACGGAGATCGGGATGATGGATAAAGACGATAAATTATTGGACCACGAATACGATGGTATCCGAGAACATGATAACGAGCTTCCGCGATGGTGGCTTTACCTGTTCTATTTCACAATCGTCTGGGGAATCATATATCTTCTTTACTTCCATGTTCTAGATTTCGGATATCTTTCAGCGGACGAATATTACAAGGAAATGAACCCGGCGTACGTAAGAGCAGGCGAGGGCGATACCAAATTGTTAGGAGTATTACCCGAATATCATTCGCCGTATTACAATCCCAGCGGTGACATTACTCCCGCGTCCGCGGCCCAGCGGCAACCGGCAGTCGCCTATATCGAGGAAACCGCCGCCGCCGATACGATCGTATACACCCTATTGGCAGATCAACAATCGCTCGATGAGGGAAAAGCGATATTTGATAAAAACTGCGCCCAATGTCATGGCAAAGTCGGGCAGGGAGGGATCGGACCCAACCTCACCGACAATTACTGGATTCATGGCGGCTCCTTTACCGATATCGTCAAAATAATAAAATACGGTTTCCCGTCGAAAGGGATGATCGCCTGGCGGGGGACATTAAAACCCGGGCAGATTTTACAGGCGGCCAGCTATATCGAAACTATTCGGGGGACAAATCCCTCTAAAGCCAAGGCTCCGCAGGGTGAGCTTTACTCAGAGTAATCGGGATGGGCGTTTCCGATGACACTACCAGGTTAAAGCCGACGGGAAGGTAGTCGAGGAAATCAAAACCTCTTTTATGGGTCCCGGTCCACGGAGGAATAAGTGACAGCTCTTTCTAAAAAAAGCTGGGGAACAGCTATCGCTGTTTTATTTGGATCGTTCGCCGTATTTATCCTGGCCCTTGTAGGTTTCGCGTCTTTGCAGCGATTTAATCTTGTGGAAATAAATTATTACGAGCAGGAATTAAAATATCAGGAGAAAATCGATAAGCTTAACCGGACTCATGCTATTCCCGATGGAATAACTCTGTTTCACAATCAACGAACCGGAATATTAAGCGTTATCTTCGATTTTGACGATTCGACATCTACTATCGACGGTACCATCACATTTTTCAGACCTTCTGATTCAGCGCTCGATTTCATTGTACCGGTTAAGCCTGAAGAAAGCGGTATTCAATCAATAAACATTACCGGACTTGCAAACGGACTCTGGAGAATCAAGGTGGATTGGCGTGTCGCCGGTGAAGATTATTATTTCGAGGATATTCTAGTAATAGATTAATGTAAATTGATTATGGAAATCTGGACCGGATTCATTTTAGGACTGCTGGGAAGCCTCCACTGCGCCGGCATGTGCGGCCCCATAGTACTTGCGATCCCCTGGGGTTACGATAGAAAATTTGAATCTATTCTTAAACGACTCCTCTATCATACGGGGCGGATTTTTACATACTCGATAATTGGTTTGGTAGTTGGCTATATCGGCGGGGCGATCGCTATTACAGGCTACCAGAACGTTTTATCCATCACGGTCGGGACTATTATTATAATCGCGTTTCTAATCCCTGCACGTTTCAAAGAGCGAATCATCACGGCTATCGGAATAAGCAAAATTTATAAGCAAATAAAAAAGCTCTGGGGATCTCTTTTTGGAATTAATTCTTTATTGTCAATATTCGTTCTGGGGATACTAAACGGGTTTTTACCCTGCGGGCTTGTCTATATCGCCTTGGCCGGGGCGGTGACGACCGGAGGATCATTGCAGGGGATGGCTTACATGACCGCGTTCGGGCTTGGAACCGCTCCGATCCTTCTCGCCCTCTCATTTTTAGGCAACATTATCGGTCGAAACGCTCGTAAAATCATCGGCAAGCTGATTCCTGTAGCGGCAGTTGTTCTTGCCGTGTTATTCATTCTACGGGGGCTTTCCCTTGGAATTCCGTACATCAGCCCGAAAACAATGACAGATTCTAAAGGCGCCACAAATATGGAATGCTGTCATCCTGCAAAACCGCCCGTAGAAAACTCGGTCGAGTCAGAACGATAGATATAGTTTGTCATTTTGTTGGTGAGCGCCCGTCGAATTTATTACTTGTAGTTATTCCCCTTCCCCGGAAAATACCGGATCTTCATTTCATTCTTGCCAAAAGGTACAATTTATAGTACTTGATTACCCGAAATAAGTATCTTACCGGATGTTCGGCGTAAATAGTAAATCCGCGGGTACTTTTGGAAAACTAAAAACTGGAGCGGTATCATGATTAATAATAAATTAAATAAATTTATCGCGGTAATTATAATTACAGTAATCTTAACCGGTTGCGAATCGAAGAAATCCCGGGAATTAATTTCCGCCGCTGATTTCCTTCCAGAAAAAATCGAATCCGCGGAGATCGAACGATCCTCCGAGGTGAGAACTTTCGTCGGCGAATCGCTTTATGAGTATATCAACGGCGGCGCGGAGATCTATCATAAATATAAATTTATAGAGGTCCTCACAGCCGATTACAATACAGGCGATATCGAAATGACCGTCGATATATTCAAGTTCGAAGACGGCGATCATTCCTACGGGCTTTACGCGACACATCGACCGCCCGAACCCGATTTTATCAATCTCGGCGCGGAGGGATTTAGAACCGATGTCACGGTAGATTTTGTCAAAGGCCAGTTTTATGTAAAAATAATAGGCTTTGAAGAGGTTGAACAAACCCCGGTAAGCGTGATTACCCTAGCCCGGGAAATCGAGAAATTAATCCCAGGTGACAAATTCCTTCCCCGTCCGTTCGCCCTTTTCCCGGTCGGAGAGATTTTGGAGGCCAACGACAAGATGTTCGCCGACTCCTTTTTAGGGCAGCGGTTTCTAACCTATTTTTTCGTCCGGAAATATCAGGTGGACAACGATACCCTAACCCTTTTTATCACCGAGAAAGACGCTGGCGGTAAATTCTCGCGCTGGTTCGAGCTGGCGTCCGAAGAGGGGATGGCCGAACCGGGTCCGGAGGAGCTTCCTTTCGACGATGGCATGGTATTGGTGATGGATTATGTTTATTACGGCAAGATTATCGCCGGATTCAAAGACGGCAGGCTATTGGGTATTACCAATTACGATGACGATAAAAGTGACTTTTTAATCGAATGGCTCGAATCGCTGCCTTGAAATAAGAAAATTAAAACGCTGGCTTATTATCAAGCGTACATCGATTTCAACTCACCTATATTCCTATCGATATCTATGGCTCTGATACAACGGGCGCCGCATGATGAGCATAAACCGCATACCCCGATGCTTTTGTTTTTCGGGATATCATCAATAGTGACCCGGGCGTGAACAAGGTTGCCATAGGAAGCGGCGTACATATGTGTGCGCATCAACGTGGGGATATCCACACCGTTTGGGCAGGTCGGTTCGCATTGACGGCATTGACGGCAGAATCCCATGCCAAGTTTGATATTGTTGTCTGATAAAAGTTCCTCTTCCTCAGGCGTATATTCGAGATCGGAAGCGACCGAGAAATCCTCGCGCATATGTTGGAAATTATCGAAACCGGGGATCGACGTCGAGATACTCTTATTACGCAAAACCCATTTTAATGAGGCTTTCATTATGGTCGAGCTATCGAATTTACGTGAAGCATCGGACGACGCCAATCGTTGTCCCCCGGATTGCGTTTTCATAGCTATTAAGCCCACCCCTTTGGACGCGGCGTTTTCGATAGCGTTCAGCATTCCGTCATCGTCGGCCATAGTCACGTTGAATCCCGTCAGCACTACATCGTAGAATCCGCCCTCGGCCACCGCGTTTATAACGTCGGTCATGTTTTCATGGGTAGAGACGGCAGCGAACCTGATCTTGCCCTGTTTCTTCAGGGTCGTTAACGCGTCTTGAATATTGTCGTCGTTGACATCGTCGACGCTGGCAACGGAGTGAATATACAGAATATCGATATAATCGGTTTTCAGGCGGCTTAAACTCCCTTCGCAAAGGTTGATCAGTTTAGCCCGAACCTGTTTCGATGACATTTCGCCCCTTTGTGCCGGCCTCAATTCCTTCGTGCCGACTATAACCTTATCTCTTACTCCCAACCTGCTGATTACCTCTCCCAACATCTGCTCGTTTCGGCCGTACTGATATCTGGCCGCCGTATCGAAATGCCGAATACCTGCCTCATAGGCGGCATGAACGATCTCGGGATTGTCGGCATTCATCACACCCATGCTGACAACCGGAATGCTCAAGCCGGTCTTTCCCAGAGTGCGATGGATAATCTCATCTGTCCCTGTTTTCCCGTCCGACCCCTTCTGGGCGAAGGCAAGCCCGGGGGAGATGCCGAAAACGCCCGCCGCGGCAAGGCCGGTTGTGGCCGTAGAAAGAAATCCTCTTCTCGTAACTTTAGATTTTCCCATTATCTCCTCCGTAAATTCCCGTTGTCGATAGCCGTTGCCTTACAAACTGAATTTTATCTCAATTTCAAATAGTTGGCAATAAATTATCTCTCATTTATTTTTCGAGCCTTTGTATTGCCTCTTGGGCGTGATTTTTTATCTGCTCTTTGAATCGAGCGTCGGTGGTTGTATCCGACGGTAATATCTCAAGGACCTTTTTTAAATACTTTATCGCCTCTTCCGTTCTCCCCGCCGCCTCGCATACTTCGCCGAGACTATCCCATGAATTAGGTGAATCGGGATAAGCGTCGGCATTCATCTCGAAAATTAGAATAGCATTATCGATATCGCCGCCCTGAAACATCCGGTAACCGATAGAATTGAAGTTTGCTTCGCTAAAAAAGGACCGCCCGGTATGTTTGTATTTATTATAAATCTCGTGTGTCGTTTCCACGCCTTTTTCAGCCAGCATATTCATAAACTGTTCGGGGCTGGGAGGTGGAGTCTCCCCCTTAGTATACGAATAGGTTACCCGGTCGGTTTTATCGGGCGGGTCACCGATGAACTTCTTACTTTTCTCATCCCCGTTGAGATGACCGTTGAAAAAGTGATAAAGGTATTGGCATGCGATCTCATAGCCTTTATTAAATGGCGACGGTTGCTTTTCTTCCGAATAGATATTAAACGACGGCAGAATACCGTAGCCTGTCAGTTCCCCTCCGGTAAGATCGCTGATTCCACAGGAATATTTATGTGAATAAACCAGCGAATCGAGAAGCGAAAAATCGAGGGCAGGATCATCGTTGGAGTATATCGTAAGAAGCGGTAGGTTCATTTTCTCCTGATTAAAAAAGGGGTTTTGCCTTGTGAATTCAAAATGTTGTTTATACAAATACAGCCCATCGAGACTGGCGACAATATCGATATTGGAGTTGCGAGCGCCCAGTATTAATGATACTGAACCGCCGGCTCTATATCCCAGCGCTCCTATCCTCTCCGGATTCACATTGGGATAATCCCGCATCAAAGACAGCAAAAATCCGGCATCGTCAATCTGCGTTTCTCTATCCGCGGCGTTTAATTCCGCGTTTAAGGCAAAAGCCCCGACCGAATGGGTCGCGGCTACTATAAATCCATGACTTGCCAGATATTCGCATAGAATAAAATTTTCTGCCGCTCCTCTACCGAGATCGGGAGTATGGATAATTAACGGAAAAGAGCCCTTCGACGACGGGGCTTTGTGAATTGCCCCGACCTTTACGCTCAACAAATCAAGCACAGCCCCGCGATCGTTATTTAATATGGTAAACAGATACGCTATCTCTCGATCCTGAATCGCCGAGACAAACTCGAAAAAGTCGCCGTCGTTCGGATAAGGAAAAATATATTCCCCCAGTATCATCGATTTTGCATCCTCTGTCTTTTCAGCGGGATACCAAATACATATCTGAATCGGCCTGGCTCTTTCGCCAGTCAGCGTCTGTCCGAAATAATCGCGTTTAGGTCTGATCGTCCTCGTATAATCGTACTTTTCGATAGTGTCGAATCCTACGGCATAAGATCCCGGCTCGAGACCGCCCCAGAGAGGCAGTATCTGACTTCGCAGCTCACTTGCGCAAATCGAATAAAACAAAACAAGAATTATCGATAAAGCCGATAGTGTCCTGACCCTGCTCATATCACCCTCGATTCGTTATTCCGTTCATTTGGATTTCATGATTTCCGACGCGAAACAATAATGTGCATGCTCTTATACATTACGGTAACTTGGATATCCAGGTTTCCCTTTACCTGTTTTTTTAACAATTCAACGGCCTTTAAATTATCGTCCAACTCCCTCTTCCAGTTGATATGTTAGGCAGGCTTAACTTTTTCCGCTTGTATCGAACGTCCGGGACAGGCATTCCGGATAATGGTTGCCGGTTTATGATATTTTGGAACGAATTTTCGGCCAAATACAGTTGACATTATAGGATAATCGGGTATGTTTGATTATCCGTAATAAACTGATTCGTTGAAAAAAGAATAAAAAATCCAACTAAACGCTGGAGAGATTTATGAAAAAAGTTACTGTTTTCGCACTGCTTCCACTCATGTTGATCGCACTCCTCATGAATGTCGCCTCGAGTGAGCAAAACGCCAAATCCGACGCATTGCGCAGCCTTAAGGCCGATTTTCCCGGTATTCGGGCCTATTCCGAGGGTCAAAATATCACACGTGTTTTCGGGAAACAAATCGGGAACGGATCATCGCCGGAAAACTCAGCCGAGCTATTCAAAAACGAATATGTCGAACTTTTCGGGGTTTCCCCCGGGGATTTGAAGCCGGGAAGCAATCTCGTCGGCGGATTGAGAACGTTACCGCTGATGTACAACAAGGAGACAGGAGAACGTAAATTCACGCTTGTCTACTATTCTCAATACGGAAATGACATCCCCGTCTTCAGGGCCGATCTCGGGCTTCTGGTCCGAAACGAATCGGGATTTCCCCTGGTAATGGCGGCGTCGGCGCTGCGAGACCTTGACGGCTTCGAGGTCCCATTGGGTGTCGGGATCAATGCCCCGATGGCTCAAAACGCTGTTAAATCTTTCTACGCGGAACTTATCAATTTCAGCGAACCGAGGCTGGTAATATGGGCTGGGATCAACGATCAGATCGTCAGACCGGCCGTGGCTATGGAAATAATCGCTGACAACGACAAATACGCGACACCCGATTACGAGAAATGGCTATTCTTGGTCGACGCGTTAACCGGGGAGTTGCTTTATACGGAAGATATGATCCTCAATACCGATATCACCGGTAATGTAAGCGGTATGGCGACCGAAGGTTGGGGTGCCGATATCTGCTCTACCGAAGCAGTCACTTCGATGCCTTATGTTCGTGCCGAAATTCAGGGAGGGGAATGGGTTTACGCCGACGAGAGCGGCGATTTTGTTATCCCCAACGACGGGGATCTCGAGGACACGGTCATTTCCGAAATTCGCGGCCAGTGGTTCAGGGTGAATAACCAGTACGGCTCTAACGCCCGTTTGACAGAATCGGTTATCCCTCCGGGACCGGTCAATTTTATCCATAACGAAACGAATAACCGCGAACATAACCTGGCCGAGGTTAATGGTTATATTCACGCTAATGTAGTCCGCGATTATACGCTGACTTACAACGATACCTTTCCGACAATTCGCGACCAGGAAAATTTCCCCGTAAACGTTAATCTCAATGATAACTGTAACGCCTACTACGATTATAGCTCCATCAACTTTTATACCTCCGGCGGGGGATGTGCCAACACCGCTTTTTCGACCGTTGTTCATCACGAATACGGACATCACCTGGTAGCTGTGGCGGGAAGCGGGCAGGGCCAATACGGCGAGGGACTCGGCGATGTTATGGGGGTTTTAATCTCCGGGGAATCCGGACTCGCCTATGGATTCTTTAATAACTGCAGTCAGCCAATGCGCGACGCTGACAACAACCTTCAATATCCCTGCACTGGCGAGATTCACGCTTGCGGACGATTGATTTCCGGATGTATATGGGATTTGCGTAACGAGCTTATGGCTAATTATCCCGATGAGTATGAGGATATAATAGGCACCCTTCTTACTAATTCAATACCTTTGCACAGGGGAGACCTAATCACTCCTAGTATCACTATCGATTTTCTGGTTTTGGATGATGACGACGGGGATATCGATAACGGCACCCCTCATTACGACGAAATCTGCGCCGGATTCGGTGCGCACAATATGGATTGCCCCGTAATCGTCTTGATAGATTTTGACTATCCCGATGGTCTTCCCGAACTGGTTAACCCCTCCGGCGAGACGACGGTAGCTGTCGAGGTTATCGGAGTAACCGAAAATCCTGAACCCGGAACCGGTATGCTTTATTACAACGACGGCTCCGGCTGGGAATCGATTGCCATGGATGAAAGTCCGGAGAATGACTACGTCGGGACTTTTCCGGAGTTCGAATGCGGATCGACGATTTCATATTATTTCAGCGCCGAGACCGAAGGCGGGACGTTGGTAACCGATCCGGGTGACGCTCCCGCAACGACATTCTCCGCGTTCGCCGCTACAGGCTATATAACCATTTTCGCTGATGATTTCGAGACCGATCAGGGCTGGGTGGTGGAGAATTCCTCCGGCCTTACCGATGGTCAATGGGATAGAGGAATACCGGTAAATTGCCAGAGAGGCGATCCCGATAGCGATTATGACGGTTCCGGACAGTGCTACCTTACCGACAATGACGCGGGAAATGGCTGTAACAGCGATGTCGATGGTGGAAATACATATCTCATTTCGCCCGCGTTCGACCTTACGGATATGGAAGTTATCTTCAGGTTCGCACTGTGGTACACGAACGGTTTCGGCGACGATCCCCACAACGACGTTTTCAATGTTTGGATTTCGCCCAACGACGGCGCGGACTGGTCAATCGTCGAAACAATCGGCCCGGTGTCGGCTGCTGAGTGGCTGGACCAATGGTATATTATCGACGATTTCATCACTCCCACCAATGAAGTAAGATTCAGGTTCGATGTCTCCGATCTCAATCAGGGTTCTATCGTTGAGGCCGCTATTGACGCTTTCGAGATTGTCGGCTGGGAATGCGAACCGACCGATATCGCCGATGAGATAGACGATATCGATCTACCTGTCGAATTCGCTCTTATGGGAAGTTATCCCAACCCATTCAACGCCACCGTAACGATTGAATACGCTCTGCCTGAACAATCGAAAGTCTCTATCGATATATTCGATCTGCTCGGTCGTAAGATAGATACTATCGTAGACGAAACCAGACAGGCCGGATATCATCAGGCATCGTGGAATGCCGGTCAAAACTCCACAGGCGTCTATTTCTACAGCATCAAAGCCGGAGATTTCAACGACACGAAGAAAATGCTTCTGCTAAAATAAAAAAATCTTCGCTTGCGATATAGGGGAGCCTTTAAAGGCTCCCCTTTTTATTTAAAAATAATTGCTGACATTCTCGCAATCTGTCACTATATGATGAGCATGAAAGTAGAGTTTTATTCGATATCATAACAGGGAGTAAACCATGAGCAAAAACCGATATCTAAATTCGATTTATTTCTTGTGCCTGGTTTCTAGCGTGATAATTACCGGATGCGGAACAGACGGTGGGAAGGGCGATATAAATAAAAAAACGGTCGCCGGATCCGAGAAGATCATGGGCCTCGAGTTCACCGATTCCGAAAGAGACTCGTTGATCGAAGATCTACAGGATAATCTCGAGTTTTATCAGGCTATGCGGACTGTAAATATCCCGAATTCTGTCGCTCCTGCTCTCCTGTTCAACCCCATCCCGGCGGGAATGAAAATCGACACAAAACAGAAACCGTTAAGGCTGGGATCGTTCAAGGCGGTTGAAGTCCCTAAAAACTTCGAGGATCTCGCCTTCTATTCTGTACGCGAACTATCCGAACTGATCCGTACTCGAAGGATAACATCGACACAGCTAACCAAACTTGCTCTGGAGAGACTGAAAAAATACAATTCTCAACTTCACTGTGTAGTTACATTAACCGAGGAGTTGGCGCTCAGGCAGGCGGCTCGTGCCGACGATGAAATCGAGGCCGGGAGGTACCGCGGTCCTCTTCATGGTATTCCCTACGGTGCAAAAGACCTCCTTGCGGCCAGGGGGTATAAAACAACCTGGGGCGCCACTCCTTACAAGGACCAGGTTTTAGATTACGACGCTACCGTGATCAAAAAACTCGGTGATGCCGGCGCGATATTGGTAGCCAAACTATCGCTGGGCGCGCTGGCCTGGGGCGACGTCTGGTACGCCGATACCACGCGCAACCCCTGGAACCTCGAACAGGGCTCCAGCGGATCATCGGCGGGCTCGGCCTCAGCGGTCTCCGCAGGGCTTGTCCCTTTCGCTATAGGCTCGGAGACCTGGGGATCGATCGTCTCGCCGTCAACACGTTGCGGCGTTACCGGCTTAAGGCCGACCTACGGGCGTGTAAGCCGAGCCGGGGCGATGGCCCTGAGCTGGTCGATGGATAAACTCGGTCCCATATGCAGAACCGTGGAGGACTGCGCGCTTGTGTTTGACGCTATCCGCGGGCAGGACGGTATCGATCAAAGCGTATTCGATCCGGCGTTTAATTACAAGCCGAATATCGATTTGAAAAAACTAAAGATCGGATATCTAAAAAAAGATTTCGATCAAGACAGCACTTTTCGAAATCAAAATTCCGCGGCGTTGGAAAAACTGCGCCAGCTTGGCGTTAATTTAATCGAGATAGAATTGCCGGATATGCCGATCGAAGCAATGCAGATTATTCTCTCAGCCGAGGCGGCCGCCGCTTTCGATGAACTTACCAGGTCAAACCGCGATGATCTTCTTGTGAGGCAAATCAGAAACGCCTGGCCCAACGCGTTCCGTTCGGCGCGATTCATTCCCGCCGTAGAGTATATTCAGGCAAACCGCTTGCGAACGAAGCTAATTGCCGAAATGGCAGAATTGATGAGCAATATAGATCTCTACATTTCACCGTCGTTCGAGGGCGACAACCTGTTGCTGACCAACCTGACAGGCCATCCCTGCGTGGTGTTACCCAACGGTTTCAATGAGGACGGGGAACCGGTCAGCATAACATTTATTGGGCGTTTATACGATGACGCAACTCTTTTGGCCGCGGTGGAAAGATACCAGAACGCCACCGATTTTCATACACAACATCCGCCGCTGTTCGAATAAAAATAGGGGCCGAAATTAATTCGGCCCCGGTTACTCAAACAGGATAAGTTATCTTAAGATCCTATTATTTCATTTCAGAATTAGCATCTTTAGATTTATCATCCGATAATATGTCATTTCCTCTTCTTGGCGACGGGGATCCCGGAGGGCAACTCGGGCAGGAAAATAGCTCCGGGTTTCCAGTCTTCAGTTTAGAGAATCCCGCTATCACGTCCGCGACATTAAAGCCGCAGGAGGCGTTCAAATCCATCGCGACCGCCCAGGTATTTCCGGATCCGGGGGGGCATTCACAAAGAAGAAAAGCATCGGGCAAACCGGTTTTCAGCTTGGAAAAGGCGCTGATTATATCGGCCACATTCATTGATTCACTACCGTTGTAATCGCCGATTACATACGACCCGCATCCGCCTGTTTCGCTTAAGAATATGTAATTTGTTTTAATCTCGATATCGGAACCGTAGGCGTTGGTAGCCGTGAGAGTTACTGTAAAATGGTCAAGTTCATTGTAAACATGGGTAGGATTAGCAAGATCACTCGTGCCGCCATCCCCGAAATCCCATAACCAGCTTGTAGGGCCGTTAATGGATAGATCGAAGAAACTTACCTCCATAGGAGGGATACCCGCGAGGGGAGAGCCCACGAAATCGGCGATAGGGGCGGCGAGGATAACCTCGATATAATCTGGTTTGCTTTCCATATCCGTACCGTAACTGTTGGTAGCCGTTAAAGTGACCGTATATGTTCCCGCATCTTGGTAAACATATGTGGGATTAGTTAAATCGCTCGTACCCCCATCTCCGAAATCCCATGACCAGCTTGCGGGGGCGTTCGTCGAAAGGTCGCTAAAGCTCACCTCCAGGGGTACGCCACCGTTTACCGGATCTCCGCTAAAATTCGCCACCGGGGCAAGACCGTATACGATATTAATCACTGTATCCCGCGCGACACTTACATTCGTGAAGGTGACAGTATCGGGTATATCCGAAAGTGAATCGGGGCTGTAGGTAAGATCGTAAGTCTCGGGCTTGACCAGAATTTCATAGAATCCTGTGACGTCCGATTTATTTCCGGGAGTGTGAACCTCCTGTTGAGTAATACTTTCGATCGCCGTGATCCTGACATCTACTTCCGGAGTACCGTTCTCCAGAGTAATTGTCCCGGAGACAACCATTCCGGTATCCAGAGAAACGTCGTATTGGATATCAGCGAAAATCGATTGATCAAACAGCTTTGTTGCCGCCAGTAAGCGGATTCTCGGCGGCTCGAATTCCAGATGATATGTTCCCTCCGCAAGAACGGTTTGATATTGGCCCAACCCATCTGTATGATCGCCCACCAGCGGAACACTTAGATCACTCAATACATCGATAGCGTCGATATCCACATCTACGACGCTCGCCCCGAACGAATTCAGCACCGTTCCGTATAGAAGAATTCCGGTTGAAAGAACAACATCCAGCTGTGTATCGCTATTCACGGCAACCGAATCCTCCCTGATAGGCGCAAGGTAGGGAGGAACAACAGGTGGCTTATAAACAACATCATACATCCCGAACTGTGGGAGAACCACCTGATAAAAACCGAATTCATCTGTATCATCGCCGGGAGTGAATAGATCGACGCCGTTATTCGAGTGCCTGATATCGAGATCCACACCGGTAACACCCGCCCCGTCAGGATCCCTTACCGTTCCATAAAAAAGAAAACCGGGTTCGATTACAAAATTCTGGGTTATATCACCGAAAACCGCTACCCCGTAGACGATTCCGGGCAATAACCGAGTTTCCGGAAGCGGAGCTACATTTATTTCATATGTTCCCTGCGGAACGAGCATTTGATAATCGCCGTTATCATCGGTGTTATCGCTTGGAGTATAGACTTTAATGCCTGTCAGGCTGTCTTTAGCGTCGAGATCGGCGTTAGTAACCGGATCGTCGTTTAGATCTATTACCGTTCCGGTGATAAAAAAGCCGTCTTGAAGCGTAATATCGAGCTCGGTATTGGAGTTGATCGCCATATTTTCAATCTCGACGGCAACGTACCGTGGATTGGATATGCCGCCTCGATACCGATAGGTCACTCGAAACAGACCCGCGGGTAGAATAATTTCGTAAAGACCGTCAACATCCGTGTTATCGCCGGGAGTAAACAATTGGACTCCTGTAATTTGATCATATACGTTTAAATCGACATCCTCTATACCATTCCCCTGGGAATCGAAAACGGTACCTGTAAATAAATGCCCGTTTTGAAGTGTTATATCGAGCGTTACGTTTGAATTTACAGACACATCCGTTAAATATACTGGTATTAATCCCGTGGAAGTTCCTGGCCTGAAACTTATATCGTAAGTACCGGCATCGACAGAAACGCTGTAAAATCCCAAAATATCCGTAGTATCAATATACGGGCCTATTGGTGAACCGTCTGGCGCGTAAAGCTGCACGGCTACGTTGTCTTCATGCCCACCGTTGGCGTCGACTGTACCCGAAATGGATTGAGCAAACGCCGAAGATGATAAAGCCATAATTATCATTAGAAGTGTTTTCCTGATGTCGAGCATTCTCTTTCCTCCGAAGAATATATTACCTAAGATGCTATCGTACCAATAACATATTATGGGTTGAAGAACCCTTTGAAGTTTTCAATTGATAAAAATACAAACCGCTGGCAACCTGCTCCCCACGGCCGTTATCGCCATCCCAGCTGATCGTATGGTAACCGGGTGATTTAATTCCTTTATCGATCTTTTTCACACGTTGACCGAGACTATTATAAATAATAAATGAAACATCGGTCTGAACAAATAAAACATACGATATCATGGTTCCCGCGTTAAACGGATTGGGAAAATTATCATTCAATATAAAACTGATCGGGGGCGCGCTTCCGCCCTCTGTTAGTAAAATTGTTACCGATGAATCCGACGAAATATTAAATCCCGGCAATAACTGATTGTCCAAAGCCGTTCCGACGGGCGGCGTGACCTCTATCGTATACACGCCCGAGTGCACGGTAATGTCTGCCGTACCGTCAATATCGGTATTATCATGCGGGGTGAAGATTGTAGACCCGGAACTTTCCAATACAAAATCGAAATCGGCGGCCTCCACCGGTGACCCCCTCGGGTCGAGCACAAGTGCGGAAAATATATAGCCCTCTTTTAATATAATATCGTTCCAGGTAGAGTCCTGATCTATAAAGACTTTTCCCAGATTCTCACCTACGTAACGGCTTCCCCTGAGAGGCTCGATCTCGGCGTTGAAACCACCGATCGGTACAAGTATGCTGTAATTCCCCAGAGAATCGGTGATGTTATCCGCGACGTAAATTTTCGAGCCAGCCACCGTATCGGAGAAATTTATCTCGATATCCACGAGTCCGGCGCTATCGGTATTTATAATTCTCCCCGATATATTGACTTTGGGGACCTCGGGCAGGAGAAAATCCATACTGGTATCCGCGAAAATGGTTACACCGTTCAATACCAGCCGATCGTAAATAGAACCGGGAGGCGGCTGAACCCTGATAGTGTAGATATCCGCCGGAATCGCAATTGTGGTTACGCCCATACTGTCAGTCTCATCGTTCGGAGTGAAAAGTTTCGCCCCCGTACTCTCCTGAATAATATCGAGATCGGCGCCCGCTATGGGATTACCGGTTGAGTCATGGACAAACGTAGAAAGAAGCCATCCCGCCTCCAAAATTTGATTCCGCGCGATATCGGCGTCGACAACGAAACTATCCAATACTACACCAACGTAAGGGCTTCCGAGAGGAGGTTCATAGCGAAGCCTATACATCCCCGCGGGAACCGCCACGTTGTGATAACCGATCATATCGGTCTCGTTATTCGTAAGGTAAATTTTCTCACCTGTTATCATCGCTCTAAGATCTATACTGATATTTTCAAGCCCCTGGCCGAGTTCATCGGTTACATATCCGCTTAATAGCATCCCCTCCGATAAGGAAACATCGATAACAGTATCGGCATAAATAGATAGGGAATCCATCTGCATTCCGAGCCAACGGGTTCCCGCCGGCGGTTGATATCTCAGCCTGTAATTCCCCTGCGGAACCACAATCCAGTAATTGCCCAGACTGTCGGTTTTATCGTTTGGCGTATAGATCCTCTCCCCGGTTGATAAATTATCGGCGTCCAGATCAACTCCGAGCACCGGCGAACCGTTACCGATAACCACCCCGTGAATTATTTTACCGAATCCAAGCGTGACATCAATCCGCCGATCCACATATATTGAATCGTTAAACCTCCGGTGCCCCAAAAGATTCGTCCCAGGCGGAGGACCGTAAGAGATATTATAAACTCCGTTAGGTACCCAGATGGCGTAATATCCATCCTGATCGGTATTATCTCCTGGTGTGGGCACTCGCTCACCGGTTACGGCGTCATCGAAATCAAGATCGACATCGGCCACCGGGTTACCGTTAGGATCGTAAACAAACCCGGTAACATACGATATCAATGTGTCGGATACGCCTAAGCTTGCAAAGGCGAGGACTATCAAAATTCCGATAATCTTTAATAATGTCGGTAAACGATGACTCATATCACTTCTCTAACTTATATATCGATTTTCAAATTAAATCTGTTTATCGTCGCTTTCTTATCAAAGGGCGAATAAGCCTCGCCAGGTGTGAACATACCGAAAACCCATCCAATATGAACCCGATTCCAGAGTTTGGAAACTCCCAAAACGATATCCAAAGACGTTCCGATATCGTCGCTTACCCCGTTAGGGCGGGCAGGAGGATCAATCAGGTCCCCTCGCAAATCGGCCTCAGGCTGATCCTGTTTATAGACATGATAAACAACCTCGATCGAACCGTTATAAATCGGCTTGAATCCTACGCCAAAAGTAGTAATTATTAAATTGCTTAATTCCGGATCGAGAAGTTCGCCGTAATATTTGAATATCCGTACGCCTCCGAAATAACCGGTATTATCCTGAAAACCGGTCTGCCTGAATTCGTTATCGTCGGCACCAGTCTTTTCGCCGCTTCCACGGGCATATGCCACGGTAATCGACGGCGAATAATTGACGTTTTCGGCTATGGCCGTTACTCCCAGATCCATTGCCGAAGCGCTCAATGATTTGCCTTTATCCGTACCTTTCATTATCACCAATTCAGCCCAGGGGTTAAAATAATCTCCAACCTTGCCCATATAACCGGCGCCATACCATGATGGTTCCCGGTTGCGGGCTTGATCGCTGTCTTTTCTTACCAGAAGATACCCGCTTACAGTATTCTTATTGTTTACCTGCCAGCGAGCCCGGGCAAAAATATCCGACCAGGTCCTATATTTATTTTTTAGCTGAAAATCGGAATGAATATAAGCGAGCTCGTATATAACCGGCGCCTTGCCGTAATAATATAATCTCACCGCGTCGAGATACTCATCGAAAAGCCATTCCCGGGGATCTTCGATATCCTGCCGTCCCACCTGGACCGCAAAACCCTGCACACCTATATTTTTCGCCAGCACATAAAGCTGAGTGACTCGGCTCTCGAGCTTTTTCGACGGCGGATTGATCCTTTCGCTGTCTAAATAGATCCTCTCTCTTATACTGATCTGTCCAAAAGCGCGAAAAATATCGTTGAAATATCCGGCAAGTTCGGCCCTTATCTCCGGCTGAGCATCCCTCTGATCATTTAGATAAAGATCGGATAGATCATATTCGGATTCGTTTTTTGCAGACTGACGGAAATTCCCGCTGATCAAAAACTTATCCCCCGCGATAAATCCATAGTCGCTGTAATAAGCACGCGCCCAGGCCAATTCATCGAAAAGGTCCTCTTCAATTTTTTGAAACGAACTGCCCGGATAGTTAACATCGGTCTTTCGATTCAGCAGAATTTTCAACCCGTGAATCTCCAAGGTGTCGGGAGGGTTACCGTCGACCGAAACTCCGGTCAGGGTGCCTTTGATTTTATTGCTCTTTTTGATATTCTTATGGTTGATTTTCCTGGCTTCCCAATTACCATCCTCCCTCACCTTACAGGTAACCTCCAGCCACTGACCTTCTTTGAGATCATTTATAGTCGTTAACCCGTCTCCAGAATCTGTGAATTGAGTTTTATCATCGATCTCGATCGATATCCCGTACATGGTGATAGTTTCTTTCTTCGAATCGACAATCTGCAAAATTCCCCGTAGTTTCGGCCGCCTCGGCTGAGGAAGCTCCTCTATATCGGAGGTTATAAACGCCCCCTGATCATTATCCCAATCGCCTTTTATCTCCACAGCCGGGATCTTCTCGAAATCGAGCCTCATGTATTCAGGCTCTCCTTCGGCCACGGCAATCTGAGATGAGAAAAGATACAAACAAATCCCAAACAATAATCCGATTGTCACGATGGGCTGTTTTAAAGTCATCTTTTTTCTCCGCTTAAAATGTTTTTCCCCTCTTGTGAACTATTTATTTCAAGTAATAGATTTTTCGCTATGCTTTTCCACCTGGGGCGAAGCGAATATAACCCCGCGAGACGTAATAGCGCCGCCGCCCTCCACCAATTCACCCGTTTTGTAAATTCTTTACCCGCCGATTCGTAGCCGCTCACAAACGCTTCCGATCCGTCTATGATCATCATCTCGTTCTCGGGCGATTGATACCGTCGTAAATCCAAATGTGCCATGAAATTCCCATAATCTAAAGCCGGGTCGGATAAGGCCATGTTATCGAAATCGAGCAGGGTTGCCCGACCGGGAGAATGAAGAGTCTGTTTGTCGTAAAAATCGCGATGAACGGGCCCGACCGCATAATCATCGCCGATTCTTCCCCGCGTAATCCCCGAGTAGGCGTCGCCGAACGCCTCACCAAGTTCGGGAAAGACACTATTTATAATATCGACTATTTTACTCAAACTGTCAAGCTCGTCGTCGGCTGTGTAATAGGGCAGATCGCCTAACGAAATCGAATGCAGTTTGCGAATCAATCGTCCCGCTTCATGGCAGGATTCGGGAAAAGATCGATTTCCGATTAACGAATGCAAAGACCGACCCGAAACGAATTCCATGAGTATAATCCCGTGATCATTATCGCAACCCAGATACTCCGGTACAGTCAAACCATCGGATGAATCCGCGGTCATTTCGGTTGCGGAAAACTTTTCGAAGATTTTCAAAGCAGCCGCGATCTTTTTAGGACGTGCTATTTTGGCGACAACCTTGATTCTCTCGATACCGTCATTTTGTTTCATATCAAGTGTATATTCGAACACGCATCGACGTTCAAGACGGTAGCCAAGCAAACGGCATTCGATCACATCGAACTTTTTTCCCGCGAGAAAGGGAATCGCCCCAAGACGTTTTTTAGGTTTACCCGTGACAACAAAATCGGGAAGATATTTGAGTTTAGGATCGTAAGGGAATACAGGGACGACCAAACCTATATCATCGAATATTATGAGGTCTTGCCGAGGCGCTAATGTTTTACCGGGCAGTGTCTGATCAAGCCCCAGCAAGTGACCCCATAATATAATTTTCTCTTCGCCTTTTTCCGTCTTGTCTATTATCAAATTGTAACTGATAGAAAATCCACCGTCATTCCGAGGGAAAGCCCTGGGGATATACAGATATTTCAATTCCCCTTCTTTTCCCAAAAATCGATCGATCTCCTTTTGAAAACGGGATTTCATCCGATCGATATCTGTCGCGGCTTTAAAATTAGAAACTATTCCCATTACGACTCCAGGATCTTCTTACATTCGGCCAAAATCGTTGTTATGCCTTCCTTCCAATTCGGCTCCAGCCTGCGAAACGGTCCCACAGCCAGTTGATAAAGCCCGAAGGCTATCCAGAAATTTAGATTCGACATCTCAATATCTTTAATCTCTTTATACGTCTTCAAAAAGATCGTTTCTATATCTTTCTCGCCGTCAAGCTCGCCTCTTAAGCGCAACAGCTTTATGTGAGCCAGGAAGTTCCCTATGTCGAATACAGTATCGCCCCGATGGGATCGGTCGAAATCCAGTATCGATACTTTTCTTGTACGACATAATACCTGGCCGTAATAAAAATCGCCGTGAACAAAACCGGGTTTATCCGCCGCCAGAGAGTGATTTTTTAATTCATCGAAAATAGTATCGGCCAGTTTCGCCTCGATGGGAAGTATTTTTGTCAGCATTCTGCGGGTTTCCTCGGCGTCATCGATATAACTTGCCCGAGATTTCTCGCTCAACCCAGGGATATCAAAACCATGCATTGCCGCCAGCGCGATTGCCGTCTTCGATATATTAGCCGCGCGGTTATCGCCCTCGATACTCTCTAAAAATTGTTTCCCCCGCGCTTTTTCCATAATCAACGCTTTTCTTTCGGGCAAGTATGTCAATGGACGCGGCGAAGTGAACAAACCGGAATCTTCCGAGAGCTTATGAATCTTCTCTTGCAACGAAAACAGAGCCGCGCCCCGATCGTCAGCGTAAACCCTTATATACAACTTTAGCCATACCCATTTGCTAGTTTCCCTGTTCTTCGCTCTCGCTCTGCAACGAAGCACAACACGTCGTTCCGGCTTATATCTGACCGTACTCAGACTGATCTGTCTATTCGAAATACGCCATTTATCTTCCGGGTATTGGTCATAGTTCTCGTATAAAATCCTCTGGATCTTTTTAAGATCGGACAGGATGCGAAGACCGTCGATTAAACAATCGTTCGGATAAAAATAAAGGATAGTGGCGTGCTCGGGAAGAGTTATGTACGGCTCCAAATCGGGAATCGGAATCCAGCGCGATGATGCCGCCTTGCGCGTGGCGTTTTCATAATCATCCTCAGTATATAATTTAGCGTAAAATAATATCTCTTTGGGTTCGCCGTCCTTTTCTAACTGAAGCTGATAAGCAACAATACAATTTGTACCTGGTTTATATCTTATATAGAGAATACGACATTCCTTTACAACGCCCACGCTTTCAGGAAGCAGGTCGGCCAATATCGAGCCGACATTTTCCGGAACCAACAACACCGAAAGCCCCGGAAGGCTGTCATCGACCGGAATGTCGTCCCTTTTAATTTTATCCGCGTAACGTTCGCTTTTTAGCACTTTTAATATGCTCCCGGTTTCCTTTAGTGATTTTCTCCGCCGATGTATCGACCGGTTTCACTTATCCTCTAATTTTGCGTTCTTAGTTCCCTCTGGGATTTCTTCAGGAGGTTTAGCCGCCTCATTATCCAAATAATAATAAAACTCTCCTTTGCGCTTCAATAGTTCCTCGACGGTGCCCTGCTCGATTAGACGTCCGTCCTCGATATAAGCCGCCCAATCGGCAAGCTCCAGAAAATTCAATCTGTGTGTTATTATCAATAATGTCCGTCCCGGTTTCAACGCTCTCAACGCCTCTATGGCTCCCTTCTCGGAGTGAATATCGAGGCCGGTGGCCGGCTCGTCGAAAATCATAATAGGAGAATTTTTCAACGCCGCCCGGGCGAAACTTATCCTCTGACGCTGTCCACCGGATAAAGTATCGCCGCCCTCGCCCACCAACGTCTCATATCCTTCCGAAAACTTCTCGATGAAACCATCGGCGCCCACAAGACGAGCGGCCTCTTCGATCTCCTCCCTGGTTGCCCCCGATTTACCGAAAGATATATTCTCCTCGATTGTCGTACGAAATAAAAAAGAATCCTGGGTCAAGCTGGTAACCCGTTTACGAAGAGATCGGATTCTATATTCGCCGATATCACGCTTATCGATATATATCGCCCCCGCCTGTGCTTCGTACAATCGAAGTAAAAGCTTGGCGATTGTGGATTTTCCGGCCCCAGTCGAGCCGATCAAGACCGTGGTCTTGCCCGCCGGGATAAACAGATTCATCCCTTTAAGCACTTCGTTGCCGTCGATATAAGAAAAATATACGTCTTCGAATTTAATATTGCCTTTTATTCTCTTAGCCGATTTCGCGCCGGGATGATCCTCGACCTCAGGATGGATATCCAGTATCTCCATAATCTTCTCGCCGCGTACTATCGCTTTCGATGTCCGAGCCGAAAGGCTGGCAACCGTGCGTATAGGACGATATATACCGCGAAGATATGTAACGAAAATAATCAGATCGCCCGGCGAAATATTTCCCTCTAACGCTTTATGCGCCCCGATCAATAATACTATTCCGGTACCAACCGCGGTTACAATCTCAACCACCCTGGCGTAATTGGCGGCGAGTTTTGTGGTTCTGAGATTGGCCCTGAAATCGCTCGAAATCGATTTGCCTATCAACTTTTCCCGGATCTTTTCCTGGGCGAATGCTTTCACCTGGCTTATCCCCGAGATCGATTCCTCCATGGAGGCCACCATCTTGCCATACTTTTCGCGTTGACGATTGGCCGCGCTTTTTATTCTCCCTGTAAACTTAAAGGCGGCGATTACGAATAATGGCATAACCGCTAGAATCAATAGCGCTAATTGCCAGTCTAAAAAGAAAGCTACCGAAAGCATCCCGAATATGAGAACAAATTGACCCACCAGGCGAATCAGGGTCTCTACCATCAAATCCTGCAAGAGGTTTATATCGCCGGTAAGCCTGGTGATGATTTCTCCGGTCTCACTGTAATCGTGATATGATTGCGGTAACCGTTGTACATGAGAGAAAAGCTGAAGCCGTATGGCGGCCAGTACCGCATGGCCTACCGTCTTGGCCCAGACGCTTTGAGCGTACTCGAGCGAACTGCTTATCAGGGCCATGGAAAGAATCGACCCGGCGGCGAGGAAAATCACGGTCATCGGATCCCAACCCTTCAGGGGATTTAAAAACGAGATATCCGATGCTCGATCCGGCATTAACGCATAATCAAAAATAATTTTCAACGGCCACGGACGCAGAAGGGTCATTGCCGACATACCCAGTAACGCGAACGTGCTTAAGATCAGCTTGCCCTTGTGTGGTTTCAGATGCACGGCAAAATGGGATATCACCCTTCGTAATGAGCCAAAATCGATTTTAGCAAGTCCGTATTTTATTTTCATAGTTTACCCGATTCGGTTTTCGCTCCGGCCATCAGGTCTTCAAAAATACGGCTGACCGTTTTCAATCGGCTATTCCAGGTATGCTTAGCAACAGCCTCGATCCTGGCGTTTTCTCCGAGTTTTTTTCTCAAACCCGGATCGTTTTTAAGCCTTAAAAGGGCGTCCCGCAACGCCACGGCATCTCCAGGAGGAACAAGGAGGGCGGTTTGTTCGTGAACCAGTATTTCCTCTATCTGCCCTATCGACGATGCCACTATCGCTTTCCCGGCCGCCATATATTCGAAAATCTTCAACGCCGAAAAATAAAAATCGTTCAGATCGGGATAAGGAGCAACTAAAACATCAGCCATTTCCAGAAAAGCGGGTATCGTTTCATGTTCAACGGAGCCGGTGAATTTCACCCGACCCTTCAACCCGAGTTCGCGGCACTTCTGTTTTAATTCTGATTTCAGTTTTCCCTTGCCACCTACCACAAGAAGCCTGTCTTTAATTTCGTTTTTTGATAGATCCGCGAAAGAGTCGATCAGGATCTCCACACCGTGCCAGGGTTTGAGACTGCCCACAAAACCGACCACAAAATCGGATTTGTCGAACCGATCGAATGAAAGATCTATATCTTTCAAGCCGTCTGAATTCGTAAATTGCTCCACCGTTACACCGTTTGGAATAACCGATACCGCAGCCCCTGGCGCGACACTCTTAATATACCCGGCGACCTCGTCGGAAACGGATATTATATGATCCGCATCCTCGAAAAGATGTTGTGCTACCGATATGGCCAGATCCTTCTGCGCTAACCCCCGATATTCCGCGGCTTCCACAACCAGAGGAGCGTTGACTTCTAGAGTAAATGGAAGTCCGTTCGCCCGAGCAAATTTTAATCCCGCCTGGCAAAATAACGAGTATCGTTCGTATATAAGATCAAAATTGCTCTGCGAATGAAGCATCGATATAAAAGTCTCGACAGCGTTATTATGGTCAAATAAATTCATCTCCGCTGATATTTTATTATCTACAGTAGCGGCCGCCGAATTCTCCCCCGCCACGCTATCCGGCAGAGGGGGAAGATCGAAATACAAAACCGAGTTATACTGATGGCCATTGGCATCGGCGCCCCGGGCGACAACCGTAATATCATACCCCTGCTTTTGGAGATTGCTCACAAATTCCCGCATATGAATAGAACCGCCCTTGGTGCCCCAGTAAGGAATACCGGTATCGGCGCAGAGGTAGAGTATTTTTCTTTTCGATTCACTCATATTATCTCTCGATTTCCATTCTTAGCCAGTAACCTGCGACAGGTCCCTTTTTTCAAGATAATGCCCGATCATCGTTTCTATGTTTTGCTTAAGATCGAATTTATCTTGTGCTTTCTTGCGTCCCGCCAAGGAAAATCGGGCCTGAAGTTCTCTCGACGATAAAATTCGCTCGATCCACTCGGTTAATTTTATCGGATTGTCCGGTTCCACCAAAGCCCCGTTGATCTCATGATCAACCATCTCCGGCACGCCGGATATGGTCGTGGAGATTACAGGCAGACCTAAAGCGAGCGCTTCTATGATGACCGTGGGCAAGGCGTCCTGGTTACCGTCGTTATCGACCGTGCAGGGCAGGCAAAACAGAGTCGCCCTACGCATAAGATCGAGAACCTCGTCCAACGTCTTCGCTCCGGTAAATTCGACATCGTCATCGGTCAACCCCAGTTCCGTTTTTTTATTATGAAGATTTTCCCATTCGGAACCGTCGCCGACTATAAGACATTTAAAATCAACGCCTTTGTCTTTTAAAAGCCTGCAAGCGTCGAGAAGAGTCCCGAATCCCTTCTTAGGTACCAGCCGACCGACTCCCAATATCAGGCTTTCCTCCCGACCCCTGGTTTCCACGGGCGTAAATTCATCAAGATCGATACCATTGTGGATTACCTTTATCACGGACGGGTCTATATGGGGTGCGTTTTCGGTTAGATATTTATAGTTATAATTAGTTACGGTCACGACAAATTTTGCCGCGGCGAGTTTCTCGGCCAGAAGATGCTCTTTCATATCGTAAACGAAAATATCCTTGGCGTGAGCGGTGAAGCTGAAAGGGATGCCGGATATCAAATGCGCGTAATAAGCCATCGTACTCGGCTGACTGGCGAAATGAGCGTGAAAATGCGAAATCCCCATCTCGATCCCCCTGGCCGCGATCCAGGCCGCGTGGAGAACCATCTCGATTTTATGATTGTTTTTCTCGGCCAGGCCCTGCTCGAGTAACGGCCAGAACCTATCTGCTCGAGGCGCGAGATACTCCCAAAGTTCGCCCAGCCACGTTCCCCACTTTTTAACGTCGAATCCCTCGAGATAATAAGCCCTGGCTTTCAAATAGGCGACCTGTGGATGAAATATCCCTTCGTTCGGTTTCTTAAGTGAAAATATAGATATCCGCGCGCCGCGACGTTCGAGTTCGAGCATTTCATTTAAGATAAACGTTTCCGAAATTCGCGGATACATCTTTACTATATAGCCGAGTTTTAAGTCTATTCCCTCTTCTAACATACAGCTTTCTCTTTCGTTTTTTCAATTTCAGCCAGAGATTCTCCTATATATCGCGCCAATCGACTCGCACCGTCAAGCCACAGAAGATTGTCGGCGCGCGCTTCTGCCAGCTTTTCGTCCGGCTCGGATAATCTCTCCTCGATAGCCTGACCGAGCGATTCAGGTGTTAAATCGTCCGGATGTATAAACCTAATAAGTCCCAGATCTCCAAACCTCTGTGCCCGGATAAGCTGTTCTTTCCTGTATAATATTCGGGGCACAACTACGGCCTGAGACGCGAAGCTCAAAATATCGGTCATGGTGTTGTATCCGCCCGTGGAGATTACCAAGGCGCTTCGTTTCATCAAAGACCCGGGGTCCGAAACATATCTGAAAATACTTGCCCCAACCTCTTCCGCTTGCTTTTGAAAGGCCTCCCATTTCTCCTGTGATAAAAACGGGCCTGTCAGTATCACGCTTTTATGATCGCTTCTATTCTTCTTACGACGTAATACCTTTAAAAAATCATCGATCACCGTCTCGCCGCCGTCGCCGCCGCCGATCGTGACCAGCACCAACTTCTCCTGGGCCTCTTCCGGCTCGTTTGAAATAGACCCGTCATTATTATAGGTAGTGATAAATCCGCAATATCGGGTCTTGAACGCGATATCGTCGGGAAAATCATATTCGGCCACAGGATCGAAAATCGTCGGCATTCCATATATAAATATCCGATTATAAAGATTGCGTATTATTTCGAAGATCCCCTGTTTGGTCCAACTTTCTATTGTACTCGATGGGCTGTCCAGGATATCCCTAAGCCCTAAAATAGCCCGCGATTTATCATTGTTCGCGGCGATCCATTCCAGGCAGGGAACAATCTCCCTTTTCATCCCCAACGGAGCGTGATCGACAAGGAGAATATGAGGCTCGTAGTTCCTGACCGTTTCGAGCAATACACTCCTGCGAACCGCCAATATCCTTTTGAAGGTGATTCCAAGATATCTGGCCGCGTAACCCTCATCGTTTACCTTGTGCACCGAAGGTAACTTGATATAATCGGTACCGTCGGGAATAGTAAACTGATGAGCCTGCGGTGAACCGGTGGCGATTAAGACCGAAAGTTCGGGATAGGCGGCTTTAAGAGCCGAGGCTATTTTAAGATTCCTGCTCAAATGCCCCAAGCCAAAAGTATCATGAGAATATAACATAACCCGAAAACCGATGCCAACACCGTTGTATAGCGGTCTCTGTGTCTCGACCGATCGGGTATTTTCTCTTAACCTATCCAAAAAGACCTCGGTTTTTTATATTTGCCCTATGCTCCGATATTCGAACCCGTAGCGGCGGATTAATTCCGGAGAGAGTATATTGCGAGCGTCGACAATCTTCTTATGCCTCATAATTTCCCCGGCTTTCTTCCAATCGAATAATTGAAATTCCGACCATTCGGTTAATATAACGGCACAATCGACACCATCTAAAGCGTCATACGATGTTTCCGTCACATCAAGATCGGGCAACTGACGTTTGGCATCGACGCCGGCGGCGGGATCGTAAGCTTTAACGATAAAACCGTTATCCAGAAGCTTCCGCGCTATGGCCATGGCCGGAGAATCACGTAAATCGCTGGTCTCCGCTTTGAACGAAAGCCCGAGAATTCCAATTCTCTTCTTTTCGATATCGGTTGTCAGATCCTTGATCTTGGATACCACAAAATCGTGTTGTATAATATTTGCTTTTTTTACCGCTTCTAATATCAACAAAGGGATACCACGGGAATTACCCAGTCCGGTAAATTCCTGCAGATCCTTGGGAAGGCACGACCCGCCCCACCCGGGACCGGGGTTTAAAAACTCCGAGCCGATTCTGGAATCCATGCCCATCGCCCGGGCAACCTCTAATACGTCGATACCAACATTATCACAAAGCATTGCCAGCTCGTTGATAAACCCGATCTTGGTGGCCAGAAAAGCGTTCGACGCGTATTTTATCATCTCGGCCGTCTCATTATTGGTCACTATGGTCGGTGACGGTTTAACCGCGCCCATCCTGTAAATATGCTGAATGGTATCGATGGCCTCCGATGAATCACCTCCTATTACAATCCGATGGGGATTGAAAAAATCGTAAACCGCGGTCCCCTCCCGCAAAAACTCGGGGTTACTTATAATCGCTATTTCGCCGTTTTCGCAACCGTTACGCTTCAAAATCTGTTTTAGCTCGGCAGCGGTTCCTATCGGAACGGTGCTCCTGATCACCACCACCTGCCCCGGCTTGAGAACCTTACCCAGATTATCAACTATTCCGTAAATAGCGCTTAAATCTGCCCTACCGCTATCGTCCGACGGTGTGCCTACCGCGATAAACGCTGCCTTCTGTCCCGCAAGAGAATTCTCCAGATCCGACGAGAACGAAAGTCGTCCGCTCTTCACGTTGCTCTTTATCAACTCCTCCAGATCTCGCTCAAAAAATGGTAGCCGCCCCTCCTTCAACATAGCCAGTTTGTCGGCGTCCTTCTCCACGCAAACCACATTATGCCCGAATTTCGCGAGACCTGCGGCCGTAACACAACCGACGAACCCGGCGCCAATAACGCAAATGTTCACACCGGTCAAAGGCCCGGATAAAGGGGCCGCCGTTTCGGAAAACTCCTCGGTACGGATATGTGTCGCGTCATTAGATCGTTCATCATCCATCGCCAACACCTTTCTTTACAATGACGCCCAAAACGTCTCTATTATTCGAACCTCTATTTATCTCTAGAATCATGCTGCCAATCACCCTGGAGTCGAATTCAGAGTCAAATTAACAAGACAACAATTTAAATCAAGTCTTTTAATTAAACAAATAGTATGCCAAAAAATAGACTAATTTAACCTATTGCCAATAACAAGTTTATAAAAATCAACGTTTTGAAAATAGTAGTCAACACTAATTAAGTATTGTTTATATAAACCAATTGGTTCTTTTTAACCGATAATCTTCGTTAATTTCGATATTGAGTGTTTAGTAATTCTATAACGTAGTGCCTCTCTACCAATTTTCAATTTACGGGCGGCCTCGCTGACATTACCGCCGGAAGATATCAACGCCTGCAGTATTACTTCTTTTTCGATAGATTCAAAATCGATACCTTCTTCAGGAAAATCGACTCTAATTTTCCCATCATTACTCAACGAAAATGTAGATTTTTCACTTTGAGGGATATTCAGGTCGATCGCCCCTATAGTCGAGCCGCCGGTAAGAAATATCACCCGTTCGATTAACTGCCTTAATTCCCTCACGTTGCCCGGCCAGTTGTACTCGGTCAGCGCGATGTTGGCGTCGTCGCTTAATTTCTTTTCCACTCCGTATTTGCGGCAGAATCGTCCCAGAAAATTCACGGCCAGATCAACTATATCCTCTATTCTCTCTCTTAAGGGAGGAACCCGCAAAACGAAATTATTGAGCCTGTGGTAGAGATCTTCACGGAAAGCTCTTTTATCTCTCAGATCGCGATTGGTAGCGGCGATCACCCGGACATCAACATCAATATCTCTTAACCCGCCGACGTGTCTTATGCTTTTATTCTCAATCGCCTGTAAAAGTTTGACTTGCGCCTCGAGGTTTAAATCGCCGACTTCATTTAGGAAAATCGTCCCCCCCTCGGCGGTCTCGAAAAGGCCCCGTTTCGATCTGTGGGCGCCGGTAAAAGCTCCTTTTTCGTGGCCGAAAAGTTCCGCCTCCTCCAATCCTTTGGGAAGACTCGAGCAATTGACCTCGACAAACGGTTTTGAAGAGAGTTTACCTCTGTAGTGGATAATTCTGGCAATCAGGTCTTTGCCGGTTCCGGTTTCGCCGAGGATTAATACCGGTGGGAACTCCGACGGGGAAGGTAGACTCATGTCCAGAAGTTTATCAATTATCTCCGATACCTCCCGCATCCTGGAGGAGTTGGTGATCAGCCGATCCTCATCGGTCTTTTCTACTTCTCGGCTATGATAGTATGCGACCTCCTGCTTCAGCCTGGCGTCGGTTAACGCTCTCTCCACCGCGAGGGCAAGCTCTTCGGTATCCAGCGGTTTACGCAGAAAATCACTGGCCCCGGAACGCATGGCCTCAACCGCCGAGGCCATAGTGCCGAACGCCGTAACCACTATGACCGCGGTATCGGGGTCTCGTTGACGGATTTTTTTCATTGCTTCGAAACCGGAAATCCCCGGAAGTTGAAGGTCGACCAGCACAACGTCAGCCGGAAGCTGTTCGAGCATTTTGAGGCCGTCCTCCGCCGACGCCGCTATCAGGCATTCATGTCCTTTGCCCATAAGAGATCGGGCTAACGATTTCGCCAGTAAAACTTCGTCTTCTATTATTAAAATCTGAGCCATTGCAAATCTACTCTCCGCTTACTCCCTTTTATCGTTTGTTGATTTTCGCAACGGCAGTAAAATTTCCACGGTCGTGCCCTTTCCCGGTTCGCTTTCGAGATTGATTCGTCCTTGGTGAATATCGATAATTCTTTTCGCCTGCGCCAGCCCTAAACCGGTCCCTTTAGCTTTGCTCGATTCGAATATCTTAAATAGCCTCGGTTTGATATGATTGGGAACGCCGATTCCGTTATCGGTGATTATTATACTAACGCTTTCTCCGTCAGAAAGATTCTGGTACGCGGTTTTCAGAGAAATCCGGCCGTCATCCGAAATCGCCTGAAATGCGTTGGTGACTATTACCACGATGGCTTGCTCCAATAAAATGCTGTCGACCTCGATAGGGGGGATATTTTCCGCAAGGCGCCAGTCAAGTTTGGTGGAGGAGGTCTCGAGCGTTTTCGAGGCGATAGATACCGCTTCGGTCAAGAGCTCATTTATATCACGTTTTTCCGGAATATAATCCAGCGGTTTTGCGAACTGCAGAAGACCTTTGAGCCAGCCGTCGAGCCTATCCACTGTCTTGATTATATCATCAAGCGATTCCACTGCCGAATCCGGCAAAGAGTCCGTGTCGCTTAATAAAACCTGCACCGCGGCTCTGATACCGGAAAGGGGATTTCGTATATTGTGCGCGGCGTAAGCCGAGATTTCCCCTATAGCCGCCAAACGTTCATGATCGCTTAGTTTTTGAAGAGTTGATTTAAGCGAGTCGGCCATATCGCCGATAGCGTCGGCAACCTGCGCCCACTCGTCGTTTCCCTTCAAATCGATTCTGATATCGAGATTACCGTCGCTGATAGATTTTGTAGCATCGTTGACAAGCGCGATAGGTTTAACCAGCCAGCGTTGTAAAAAGAAGGCTAGTATTATAAACAAAACAATGGCGACAATAGACGTGGTAATAATAATTCCCACAGCCAGCCCGCCGGCGTCGGTGGCCGCTTTCAGCCATAAATCCTCCTGGGAATAATAATACCTGCTCAGAGCGGTAACGTCCCCGGCCACCTCGTCGGCCATCTCTCTAAGCCTTTCTCTGGCTTGAACAAAATTCTCTCCGGAAAGGGGTTTGGAGTCGTTTGCGAAAAAACGGTCCATTATCCAAGTGAGTTCGTATTGCGTTTCCTCGAAACCCTCGATGAAATAGGTTTCATTCTCGGCCAGAGAGTCCGTTTTCAACCGATCGATCAAGGAGGCGGATTCTCTTTGAGTCTCCTCAAACCTCTCCCGGGCGACCGAATCGCCGTAGAGATAATCGAGTGCGAAATTTACCTGCAGGAATATATTCGAGCGAAGCCTTTCGGCCACCGCGCTTTTGGAATGTGTCTCGATCAGCCTGTCCGCGGCGTTACTCCAGCCGGAGACGGCTGATATCGAAATGGCGGAGGCCGCCAGAAAGGCGGCGATAATTAAGCCATAATAAAACAGAAGCTTGGAACGAATTTTCATTTTTCCACCGGGTCGCTTTTCATAATGTCGCTTAAGTTATAGCTATTTTGAATTGGAGATATCAAGCTATAATCGGTATTCGTTGCTCAGATCGACTTGATTTAATAGATATCGCCATCTCAAATATGGAACTCGATTATATCTTTATCCGTGAGAACATAGCTGTTTTTCACTCTCTGCCCCTCGAATTTGCCATCACCCCACAACTTGGCGAACTGAAGATCTCTAGCGAAATCCTTATGCAGAGTCCTGGCGGCATCCTCGACTGTCCCGCCTATCGGAAGGATTATCGGATCGATAAAATCGGGGTCATCTCCTACGCGTTTGGTGTAAATCCTGATTATCCCCAACGATTCGAATATGGTCGTCATGAAATTCCGCATGGATTCATCGTCCAGTATCGACGTGGGCACTATTATAAAATCGGGATAGAGGCGTCTTATCTCCTCGACCCCCTTCTGGCCGCCCTCGTCGAGGCACTTATGCGCGGCCATAAATGTCTTTTTGTAAGCGAATCTCTGATCCTCGATCTCGTCGGGGATCTCGGCTGTTAGAATGATCCGTTTCTCCTCGAGCTTATTGAAAATTTCTTTCAATCTTTCTTCAAAACCGGGCACGCAGATATCGACCACGATACAGACAAGATCGGCCTGGCGCACGAGGTTCGCCAGGTACGATTCGAAATACTCTTCGGAAATCGGCGGGGTGTCAATCAGTTCATACTGTACAGTTTCGAATATAGTCATACCGGCCAGCGGTTCCCGTGTGGTATAGGGATAATCGCCAATCAACGGTTTCGCGTGTGTGAGTGTGTCGACTATACTCGATTTGCCGGAATTCGGAGCCCCGATCAGGATTATCTGGGCGGCGCCTTCTTTTTCGATATGAGTATGATCGTCAACCCGACGAGCGCCATGCTTTTTGTCGCCGCCCTGGATTTGCTTATTTAGCGTGGAGATTTTCGCTTTCATCTCGGCCTGAAGCTTATCGGTGCCCTTATGCTTGGGCATCATGGCTAAAAGTTCTTTGGCCATACGCAGTTTTTCACGGGGATCGTTTTCTTTTTTGAACTCCCGTTCCAACTCGTAATATTGCGGTGGTAAATTTGCGGGCATAAATTGCCTCCCGATTAAATTTAAAAAAAGGAAGGGCCATGTTCAAGCGAAAACGGAGGAAATTTAAAAATAAGAAAATAGCTGTCCGAAAACGTGCAAATTAACTTGAATTCAATCAATGAAAACCCACATAATACGGAATCCATAGGGGGAGAGTCTTTGTGAATAGAAGGAAATTCATTAAAAATACCTGTTGGAGCGCGATTGCGTTCTCGCTTTTGGATCCCTCCGCGCTATTCGCCGGAAATAAAAGAACTCTCTCTATCACCATGGACGATCCCAATTTATTTAAAAGGCCTGTCATGCCACCGACGGATCGAAACCTGGCCATATTAAACGCTTTAAAAAACCATAACGATCTCAAGGCCGCTTTATTTGTCTGCGGAAAGCATATCGACAATCCGAAAGGGAAAAAGCTTCTCGAGTCATGGGATCGTAACGGTCATTTGATCGGAAATCATACTTATTCGCATCATCATCTCAATTCGCCGAAGATCGATTCCGATTCTTTTATTGAAGATATAATTCGATGCGAGGAATTAATAAACACATATGGAAGTTTCGCCCGGCTTTTCAGGTTTCCATTTCTTAAAGAGGGGGAAACGGCCCAAAAGCGCGATCGTATCCGCTCGTTTCTGAAAAAACGGGGATATAAAACCGGCCATGTCACAATCGATACGTCGGACTGGTACATCGAACAAAGAATGCGTCAACGTCTCGAAATCGATCCCGACGCCGACGTGGAGCCTTACAGGAATTATTATATCGATCACATTTTAAGAGAGGCTGATTTTTATGACGACTTATGCTTGAAGGTTCTGGGATATAGTGTCAAACATACCCTGCTTATACATCATAACATTCTAAACGCTATGTTTTTAAGCGATCTATTACTGGCATTGAAGAAGGCGGGATGGTCGCTTATCGATGCTGTCGACGCTTTCGACGATCCGGTATTCGCTCGGGAGCCGGATATCGTTCCCGCCGGGGATAGCATCATTATGGCCCTCGCAAATGAAGCGGGAAGGTTCGAGGAATACTTGCGTTATCCGGGAGAGGACGGTAAATATGAGGAAGCCGGGATGGACGCGCTGGGACTTTAGCGGAGAGTTTTAGTTTATGAATTCTCGATTAAAAATTACGCTTCGAATCTCTATCGTTTTGATATCTTTATACCTGCTCCTCCTTATTCCTGTTTCATCGATCCCGGAACCCGAACCCGGGGCGAAGGAACCGTTTCTATGGAACCAGGACGATTATTTCTCCCTTTTGGAATCCCTGTTTATAGAAGCCCGTTCCCTGGAACCCGATTCGTTATCGATTCGAATAAATCGGCAATTCGCGGAGATAAAAAAATCGATCAAGAAATTATTTTCGGGCTTCTACGATCCCACCGACGTGATATTCGATAATATAGAGATTCAGCTTTTCGAGTTGGCGCCGCTGATCGCTGCCGAACCGGAAAAGTTATTGGAATTTATCAAGGTTTACGGAACCACCCGGAACGCCGTAAAAGATCAATCCCGTCGATGGGATATGAATACGAAAGAAGCGCGTCATAGGATATACCGTCTCATGTACGGCGGGCGAGCGGCGGTGGAAGAGGCGATGCTTCAATCCCCGGCCGGAACGTACCCGGCCATGATCCATTCACGCGACGAGCCTTCGGTGACACCGTCAACTGAAATACGCGGGGTAACTATTCACAGCGGTGATATCCTGGTCTCACGCGGCGGAGCGCCAACATCGGCCTTGATAGCCCGCGGCAACGATTATCCGGGCAATTTTTCGCATGTAGCATTTGTTTATATCGATGAGAAAACGGGCGAGCCGTTAATTATAGAATCGCATATCGAAATCGGGGTTACCGCGTCCACGGTCGAGCAGTACCTGGGTGATATGAAACTGCGGATAATGGCCCTGCGTTTGCGAGCCGATTTGCCGTCTTTAACCTCCAATCCGATGCTTCCTCACAAAGCGGCGATGATAGCTTACGAGAGGGCAAAATCGGAGCATATCGCTTACGATTTCGAAATGGACTATAACGATCCGACGGAACTTTTCTGCTCGGAGGTGGCGTCGGCACCCTACTCGCGGCTCGGAATAAGATTGTGGGCTGGTATTTCGAACATCTCGAGCCCCGGTGTGCGTTCATGGCTTGCGGCGTTCGGGGTGAGGTATTTTCAGACACAAGAACCGTCGGATTTGGAATACGATCCCCAGCTTGCCGTGGTAGCCGAGTGGCGCGATCCGGAGACGTTGTATAAAGATCATCTTGATAACGCGGTTATCGATATTATGCTGGAAGGAGCCGAAAAGGGTGAACGGCTAAAATACGATTGGTACATGCTTCCCATAGGCAGAATCGCGAAATTATACAGCGTTATTTTAAACCGGTTCGGTAAAGCCGGTCCGATTCCCGAAGGGATGAGCGCCGAATCGGCATTGATTAACGATCGGTTTTCCAGGACTCATACCAAAATCAAAAAAAGCGCCGCAATCCTGGCCAAACAATTCGAAATCGAGAAAGGTTACAGACCGCCGTACTGGGAACTGGTGAGACTTACCCGCGAAGCGAAAGAGACTCAATAGCAGAATGGATTTATAAGATGAGAAATAGATTGTTTTGGAATTGTGTTATTTTTATGATACCTATTGTATTGACAGCATGTGCCGGGGGAAAAATGGATAAAGACGATTTAAACCGCTACCTGCCGGATGAAATCGACGGCTGGAGGACAACTGGCGACGCCGAAAGTTACGATAGAGATGGTATTTTTAGATATATTAACGGCGCCGGTGAGGTATATCGTCAATACGATTACCGCCAACTTCTGGTAAAACGATATTCCGGTACGGGCAATATAAAAATTACTGCAGAACTTTTCGACATGGGGATACCGTCCGACGCTTACGGGATATTCAGCCATTCCCGCGAGACGCCGGATATCGGTATGGGGCAGGGATCGGAATTTAAAAGCGGCCTATTATGTTTCTGGAAAAACAGGTATTTCGTCTGCTTTTACTCCAAAGAACAAAATAACCGGACCGACATCGCGATAACAGAATTCGCCGCCATGATCGATTCGCTTATACCGGAGAATGGAAATATCCCGGAAATTGTCGGCTTTTTACCGAAAAGCGGATTAGCCGAGACCCGGGTACGTTTTTTCCATAAATACACATCCCTCAATCTGCATTACTACCTGGCCGATGATAACCTGTTGAATCTCGATGAAAATACCGACGTCGTCTTAGCCGAATACGAACCGGGCAAGATTCATTTACTTCTGGCTGGTTATCCCGGCAACAGAACCGCCTTAGATGCTCTGGATCGATTCAAATCCGCATATATACCCGAAGCTGACGAATCGGGGTCTGTTCAAATCGAGGATGGTAAATGGGTATCGGCGCGGATTGTCGAAAATTTCGTTTTGGTCGTGCTCGATTCTCCCGATTTGGAAAAAGCGGATGATTTGATTAATAAAACAATAGAGAATATAAGCGCTTCTATCAAATGAAAGGAATTCGCTTATGAGTGAAAACTCAATTACTCGACGGGATTTCATAAAGGGAACGGCATGCGCCGGTCTGGCGGCGACTGTCGGTTTGCCTTTGGAGTTGAGCCTTGCAGAAGAACCGGCTTTTAAAACCAGGGTAGTTTTAGCGAGGGATTCCGGGGTCTTGTCCGCTGATGGCAATATAAACTCAGAGATCATTACCGATATGCTCGATAAAGCGGTAGCCACCCTCTGCGGAGAGGACGACCCGGATAAAGCGTGGAATAAGTTCGTTTCTCCGGAAGATATTGTCGGCATCAAAAGCAACGTCTGGGATTACCTGCCGACACCGTCGGAAGTTGAGCAGGTTATCAAAAACAGGGTGATGGACGTTGGTGTTGTCGAGAGTAACATTGCCATCGACGATCGCGGGGCGCTTGGCAATAAAACGTTTAAAAAAGCGACCGCTTTGATAAATGTCCGCCCTCTAAAGACTCATCATTGGGCGGGTATAGGTGGTTGTATTAAAAATTACATCATGTTCGTCCCCAAACCCGACGAGTATCATGGCAATTCCTGCGCCGATCTGGGCGCCCTCTGGAAACTCCCGCATATAAAGGGAAAAACCAGGTTGAATATACTTGTAATGCTCACTCCCCTATTCCACGGTATCGGGCCCCATCATTTCGACCGGGAATACTTATGGGATTATAAGGGTATTGTCGTCGGCACCGATCCGGTGGCGGTCGATTCTATCGGTTTACAAATACTGGAGGCCAAGCGGCTCGAGGATTTCGGGGAATATCGTCCCATGACCCCGCCAGCCCATCATGTCAGGTTTGCCGATACGAGACACGGTATCGGTACCAGCGATCCCGAAAAGATCGAACTTATCAAGCTGGGTTGGCAGGATGGAGCGTTAATATAATACCTCCCTTTATATAATATACGCCTAAAAGGAGTTAGATTTGATTGAATTAATAAAAAACTGGATTGAAGGAATAGGAATCGGCGAAACCGGAGAAACTATCCTAAGCTGGATCGTGGCTATCCTTATTATCGCTCTCTCGGCATATCTTTCCGATTTGATCCTCAAGAAAATACTTCTACGTTTCCTTAAGATTGTAGTAAAGAAAACCAAAAGCAACTGGGATGATATAATTCTCGCAAGAAAGCTATTTCAACGAATATCGTACCTGGCGCCCGCAATGGTCCTTTACTTTTTCGCGCCTGGCATCCCCGAGGCCACCGATTGGATTCAACGATTGAGCTTAAGCGGAATGATAATTATCGGGGCATTTGCCTTCAACGCTCTACTCAACTCCACGGTCGATATCTACAACACGTATGAGATCTCACGGGAAAAGCCTATTAAGAGCTACCTTCAAATTTTCATGATTTTCATATACGTTCTGGTGGGAGTGTTTGTTATCGCCACCCTGTTGAATCGCTCGCCTTGGGTGCTTCTAAGCGGCATCGGCGCCATGACCGCCATTTTGCTGTTGATTTTCAAAGATTCGATACTCGGGCTTGTAGCTGGTTTTCAACTATCCGCAAACAGGATGATCCGTCTGGGCGACTGGATCGAGATGCCCAAGTACGGGGCCGACGGCGATGTTATCGATATCTCCCTGCACACGGTTAAGGTTCAGAACTGGGATAAGACTATTACTACTATACCGACCTATGCCCTTATCTCTGATTCATTCAAGAACTGGCGTGGGATGGAGGAATCCGGGGGCCGTCGAATCAAAAGAGCTATCTATATTGATATGAGTAGCGTTAAATTTTGTGATGACGATATGCTTTCACGATATGAGAAAATCGAGTTTCTAAAAGATTATATCGCCCCTAAGAAAAAGGAGATCGAGGAGTATAATCGATCGCATAATATCGATCCCGCAGAACCGGTAAACGGGCGAAAGCTCACTAACATCGGTACCTTCCGGGCGTATGTGGTAAATTTCCTGAAAAACCATCCTATGATCAACGACAATATGACTTTCTTAATCCGGCATTTGCCACCTTCGCAAACCGGCCTGCCGATCGAGATCTATGTGTTCAGCAAGGATCAGGAATGGGCCAATTACGAGGCTATTCAAGCCGATATTTTCGATCATATTCTCGCGGTCGTCTCGGAATTTGAGCTTCGGGTATTTCAGAATCCCACCGGTTACGATTTCCGGGCCTTCGCCGAGAAGAGTAGACCTAAATAAAAAGATGGGGCGGACCTAAGCCCGCCCCCTTTATCCTCCCACCTATCGATATTTAGTTCGGAAACAGTTGCCTTAATTCATCAACGGAAAGCGATTCTTTACCCGTATCGGCGATCTGCACGATTTGAGAACCGATATTAAAACGCACCTCGCTTCCAAGCGCCAGGTATCGTCCCAGCGACGGGTCCTTTTCCAGAAGCTGGAAATATGCTTTTGAGAACGGTTTTATCTCGATATCGAACCTGTCTTCTTTCAGATTCGATTGGACCCAGTTTGTCCCCGATTGGAAGAACGCCTGGTTGCCGACCTGGGCAATATTGGAAAACCTCTTCTTCTGGTCGCCGATCATTACCTCGCCGGCCTGGGGAACCTGGGCGGCCCTATTCTGGGTACCGAGATTTTTCGATTGATTGAACGCCGATCTCCCGGTCTCCTGTTCGCCAAGGCTATCCATAGATTTCTTGAGCCTTTTCGATACCTCGGGCGCCGGCATATACCAAAAATCATCGTGCCTTCGATTTTCGTCACCGGTTACCAGGTACGACGTGTACTCCGTTATGATCCCGAATTTCTTGGAAAGCTCCACTACCTCATTTAACAACTCGTCCGACGTTCCGTGCAGACGCATCTGCTGTAGCAAATACCCGATCCGTCGATTAGCCCAGAGCATAGCGATATACTCATCCTGAGATGAACCGTCATCGAAACGCACCGGATACTCGTAAACAACCTCCTGCCTGCCGACCTTCCCCTTTAATACAGCGTTTGACGTGCCGGAATCGTCATAACGGCCCAAGACGATTATCTCCGAACCGTAAAACAGATCGGGCAATAGTCGCGGATAAACATCGTGTACTTCTTTTGGATTGAAAGCCAGGACCAGATCGGTCAGCGCCGGATGGCTGATCTTGGAAGCCAGCCTCGATACCTTTACCTCGATATTCTCGTTGGGAGCCACGTATTCGGCGACTCCCCTGTTCCCCTCGGTAAGACGATCGAGAAGATGCGCGTTAACGTCGTAACCGACCCCGAAAACAAACAATCTCGCTCTACCCTCGTTAAGCCTGGAAGTATTGTCGATGATCTGCTTAATATCGGTATTGCCAACCGTCGGCAGGCCGTCTGTTAGAAATATAATGTAAGTGGGTTTATCGTCCGTCGGTATAAACCGGCAGGCCGATTCTAAAGCGTCGTAGATATTGGTTCCCCCGGCCGCCTCTATTCTTTCAGCAAATTTCAAAGCCAGGTCGATATTTTCCCTGTTAGCGCCGATAATACCGGATTGATATGGTTTGATAGTCTCGTCGTAATCTATGATATTGAAATAATCGCCGTCATTCAAGCCCAGCAGACAGAATTTCATCGCCTCTTTCGCCTGTTCCATCTTTTCACCTCGCATACTGCCGGAGGAATCGAGCAGAAAGATAATATTCTTGTTAACCTTTTTGATATCCGTTCTTACCGGCGGGGAAATCAATCCGAGAAAATAACCGTCGCTTTCGCCCGGTTCTCTGTAGGTGAGCAAATGAAAGCCGTAATCGGTTTTCTGCCGTGTGAAATGAAGGATGAAATCCTTATCCGGCCTGATATCTTTCTCAAAATATACCGCTTTCAACGATTTTTCGTTAATCCGCTCGGTCGTAATTAAATGCGTCGGGCAGTATAGAGCGCCGATATCCTCGAAGGAATTCACGGTTACGTTTATCCGGCATTCCTCGAGTTTCGAGCCGGAGTGTTTTTCGGTATTGAGCGGATAAAGATAATCGACTGTGCCGTTATCCGCTTTTAACGTTTGCTGATATTCGATTTTGATTCGCACTTCGCCGCGCGCGGGAACCGGATATACCCTCAATCGGTACATACCCCGCCCGGCGTATTCCAGCAATGCCGGATCTTTACGCCGCCTTACTATATCCTCATAAATCTTTCGGGCCTGGTTGGCGTCGAGAAGCTCCGCCTCCATCTTATGCCCACCGAGCCAGGCTGTGAACCGTCCCACCGACGCGTTTTCCGGGATAGGGAAAATGTAATCGGCTTCGAGTTCGCGATGATAAGGGTTAACGAATACCTGATCGACCTTTGTGATAGCCACCGGATCGTTAATCTCGACGTCAACGTGGTGGTATTTAACATCCACCCGTGGCATAGGCGGTAGATCGGGCATGGGACGGATAATCAGCATACCGTCCGCTGAAACCGGACCCGCCATCGCGGCCATTAAAAGAACGGCCAACAACAGATTGCGCATTCTCTCCTCCTTTAGGAAAGGTTTTAGATAACAGGCCCGCTGTTTTGCTCTGTTCTTTCTACGTTTAAAAAATGGATATATTCCATATTATTTCGGCTAAAAACCGCCGAATTCTATTAAGGGAATTCTCAAAAGCTAAGGATGGCGGCTCGATAATCGAGCCGCCACTTTTTTATCCAGTACTCGAGCGGGATACGGGTAACACGCTGTGAGAGTGTCAATATCTCCCAAGGACCCGTTTATCATATCTGTAATTGTGAAAGCGGTATGTATCATAGAGTTAAGATGATGTAAACGGTAACAAAACATGGTGGGTTTCATATCGTTCGCTATTATATATCGTGCGCAACACTCCCCGAATAAACTGAATTATGGTATTTTAGGTGTCGATCTATATTCAAGGAATTGGTTTTTAATTCATAGAGCAAATTCGGCGAGGTGAACAATTGGGCGGCTTAGGGGAATA
The DNA here is from genome assembly GCA_036481315.1 of Candidatus Zixiibacteriota bacterium. Taxonomy (GTDB): domain Bacteria; phylum Zixibacteria; class MSB-5A5; order UBA10806; family UBA10806; genus JAZGHS01. The sequence continues at coordinate 84,321 of JAZGHS010000212.1, forward strand.
TAACAGCTCGGCTCAGAACAAGAATACCGGGAGAATATCAAAATCCCGGACTATATTAATTATTACCATACTGGTGATATTGATCCTGGAATTTTTGGTCATGCTAATTCTCTCCCTGGTAACCAGCCTGCCCAGTATTGCCATTGCATTTATCGACGCTGCATTTCTGGCGTTATTGATTTACCCCGTTCTTAAATTTCTCACATTCAAGCCCCTGATAAACAACTGTGATAGAACGAAAAAAGCGCTTCAGGAAGCTCTTCAGACTAGCAACTCGATTCTCAAAACCGCCTCCAATTTAATTCTGGTACTCGCCGAAAACGGGGTGATTAGGGATTGTAACGATCGATGCTTGAATATACTCGGATATTCTCCCAAACAATTAAATAACATCCCAATTTCGAATATAATACATCCTGAATTTAAAATAAAGGCCAGAAAACTATTAAGGGCGGTTATAAGAGATGAAGCTCTGTATAACGAAGAGATGAAGATGGTCAAGAATGACGGGACGGTTATTGACGTCTGCATAAACTCCTCATCGCTTATTGACAAACATGGTCGATTTATTACAGCCGTATGGATCATTGACGATATAACCGCGCCTAAGAAAATCAAGGAGGACCTAGAACTCACCCAGTTCTCGATTGATAAAAGTTCCGACGCTGTTTACTGGATAGGCCAGGACGGCGAATTCGTAAACGTAAACGATACCGCCTGTGAAGTCCTGGAATATACTCGCGAAGAACTTTTAAGCATGACTGTTTTCGATATCGATCCCGTATTTCAGCAGCACGTTTGGATACCGCATTGGCTGGACGTGAAAGAAAGAAAGTCTTTTATAATCGAAACAAAACACAAAACCAAAAGCGGCAAGCTGTATCCGGTTGAGGTGGCGGTGAATTATATGGAGTACGGCGGTAAAGAATATAATTGCGCCTTCGCTCGCGATATTACAGATCGCAAACAGAGCGAACGGGATCTTCGCGCCGCCAACGAGCAACTAAGAACGAGCGTAGAAAATATGCCCCTGGCTTATATCCTGTGGGATACCGATTACCGCGTAAAGGAATGGAATCGTTCCGCCGAACGTGTATTCGGATATTCAAGGGACGAGGTCATGGGTAAACAGTTGATTGACCTCATAATACCTTGGGAAAAACGTCCCGATACGGAAAAATCATTTCACCGGCTGGCGAACGGATACATTAAGGGGCTTTTAATAAACGAAAGCAATATTCGTAAAGATGGCGGCCGGATTTCCTGCAAATGGTATAATACTCCGCTTAGAAATAAGGAAGGGGAGATCTTCTCTGTGCTTTCTATGGTTGAGGACCTCACCGATCAATTACGAATACAAAATGAACTAAAAAATATCAACGAGAAGTTCAAAGAATTCACGGAATTATTACCCCAGACGGTATTAGAACTCGATATCGACGGTAAAATATTGTACACGAATCGTTATGGATTAGATTTTATCGGGTATTCGCCCGAAGATCTCGAAGACGGCCTTAACGTGGTAAAAATTATAGTGCCCGAAGAACAAGGTAAAATGATAAAATGGATGGCCAGAATTAGAAAAGGTCAAAGGGTCGACAGTACCGAACTGACATTACTCAAGAAAAACGGGGCCGAAGCGGACGTGGTCGTATTCGCAAACCCTGTTTTCGACGAGGAGCGGATTGTGGGAATCCGCGGCATCATGATAGATATCACCGAAACAAAAAGATTGCAGGAATTCGCGTCCCAGGCGCAGAGGCTCGAAATCGCCGGAAGAATATCAGGACAGGTCGCCCACGATTTCAATAATCTTTTAGGGCCGCTGTTCGCTTTTCCCGATTTCATAAAAGAGGAATTATCAGAGGAAAGCAAGGCAGTTCACTACCTCGATCATATTCAGGAAGCGGCTGAACAGATGGCCGAAATCAACCAACAGCTTCTTACCCTGGGAAGAAGAGGGCATTACAACCAGGCTCCCATGGATCTCAATAAAATTATTTCCCTAGCTATCGAAAGTATAGGCTCCTTGCCGGAAGCTATTAGAATCGAAACCAGTTTCGCCCCGGACTTGAAAGCTATCATGGGAGGATCCTCTCAGATCGTCAGGCTGATCTTAAACCTCATAAATAACGCCGGCGAAGCCATGAACAACATTGGGAATCTTCAAATCAAAACCGAGAACTACTACGCGGATAGAATATGGAGCCGGTTCGGACGTGTTCCCGAAGGCGAATATGTCAAACTTACATTCAGCGACACCGGCCACGGTATTCCTGATGACGTATTAGCCCAAATTTTCGATCCGTTTTTTACAACAAAAGGAGCGGATTCAAATAGAGGATCCGGGCTGGGCTTGAGCATAGTGCATGCGGTGGTTGAAGATCATAACGGGTATATCGACGTCAAAAGCGAAGAGGGTAATGGTACGACTTTCTACCTCTATTTCCCGGTTACCGACATGAATATAGCGCCTGAATCTTCCGATAGGATAACCGGGGGCGATGAGAATATAATGGTTGTTGACGACGACGCGTTACAGAGGGATGTAACATATAACCTGTTGAATAAGCTCGGATATAATGTAGTGACCGTGGAAAGCGGCGAAAAAGCGGTGGAATTCATAAAAGACAATCCCCAGGATTTGATACTCCTCGATATGATGATGGAACCGGGTATTGACGGCCTGGAAACTTTCAGAAGAATTTCAAAAATTATTCCCGGACAGAAAGCGGTGATAGTCTCAGGATACTCGGATTCGGATAAAATTGACGAGGCAGCCGACCTGGGAATATCCGGTTTTGTGGGAAAACCTCTTTCCTTACGCTCTCTCTCTAAGGCCATACGTTACGCGCTCGCGGGGAAAACGGTTAATATTTAGTCCAATAGTCGATTATTACAATAAGACTCCCCATGTATATGCCATATAAAGCCGAAAAATGACAGGCCGGGAACAGAGATCATTATCCCGGAGTTTTCTTGTAAAACAAGTTGGTTTATGGCATGTTGGAGGTAAGGTAAGCATGAAAATCTCAGATTTGGTTGTCAAGTGCCTCGAAACCGAGGGCGTGAAATACATTTTCGGCCTGCCCGGAGAGGAGACCGAGGATCTCCTTTTCTCCCTGGAGAAATCGCCCATCAAGTTTATTCCAACACGTCTAGAACTGGGAGCGTCGTTTATGGCCGACGTTTACGGACGCCTGACAGGCAAAGCGGGAGTATGTCTCTCCACTCTCGGACCCGGCGCGACCAATATGATAACCGGTACCGCCGACGCTCATCTCGATAAAGCCCCGCTGGTGGCAATTACCGGGCAGGGCAGCTCCGATCGTATACACAAGGAAAGTCATCAGAATATTGATATAATCTCCATGTTCCGTCCCATAACCAAATGGAACGCCAGTATCCAAAACCCCAGAAGCGCCACGGAAGTAGTGCGCAAAGCGTTCAAACTGGCCGAGATGGAAAAACCGGGAGCCACCCATTTCGAACTGCCCGAGGACGTGGCCAAGATGGAATCCGATCAACAGCCGATTCCTCCAAAAAGAATCCGCCGACCATCGCCGGATTACAAAGCGACTCGTGAGGCATTCGAATTATTGACAAATTCGAATTTCCCGTTGATCCTTGCCGGCAATGGCGCTATCCGCAAGATGGCCTCGAGACATCTTCGCGAAATAGTTAACGCGGCCGATATCCCGGTGGTCTCGACCTTCATGGGTAAAGGGGCGGTTTCGGATAATGACGAACACTCCCTTTTCGCTATCGGTTTGCAGACCAGGGATTATGCCATGAGAGCATTCGATAAGGCCGACCTGATCATTACCGTGGGTTACGATATAGCCGAATACTCTCCTGAATTCTGGAATCCCGGTAGAGATAAAAAAATCATCCATATTGATTTCCAGGCGGCCGAGGTTTACGAGTATTATCAGCCCGCTGTTGAAATCGTCTCCGATGTTTCCGGGGCATTATGGGCGTTAAACAATCATATCGCCGAAAGCAGCCTGAAATTCGATTGTGGCTGGATAGCTCCGATTCGAAAGCGGATCATCGACGATTTCGAATCGTATCGGATCAAAGATGGCGACGAGTTTACTGTACCGGGAACGTTACTTCTGATCCGCGAGCTGATGAATCCCGGAGATATACTCATCTCCGACGTCGGCAGTCATAAGATCTGGATCGGGCGGAATTATCCGGTGTACGAACCGAATTCGGTTTTAATGTCGAACGGTTTAGCCAGCATGGGGATCGCCCTTCCCGGCGGAATCGCCGCCAAACTGGCCTTGCCGGATAGACAGGTTGTCACCGTTATGGGCGACGGCGGCTTTTTAATGAACTCGCAGGAGATCGAGACGGCTAAAAGGATCGGGGTCGGTTTTACGATTATCGTATTCAACGATAATGACTACGGCCTGATATCATGGAAACAGGCAGGTCATACCGGTAAGACTTTTGGCACCGGTCTGACCAATCCCGATTTCAAGAAATACGCCGAGAGTTTCGGGATAAAGGGTTATGCGCCGAAGACGTTGGGCGGCCTGAAAGACGATCTGAAGGAGGCAATTACCAGCCAGGAGCTATGCCTGGTGGAGATTCCGATACAACCGGCTGTCAATAACGAGTTGAGCCTGAAGTTGAAACGAGATTTGTATTAATAGATAAACGCGAGGTAACAATGAAAGCGATAAATCCGGCCACCGATGAATTGATAAAAGACTACAAAGAACATACATCGAAAGAAGTAGCGGATATAATCGAGTTTACACAGAAGGACTTTCTCGACTGGCGGGAAACGTCGTTTGTACATCGTAAAAAACTGATGCTAAAAGCCGCAGCGGTCCTGCGCGAAAAAAGCGAGGAGTACGCCCGTGTTATAACCATGGAGATGGGGAAAGTCATAACCGAATCGCGGTCGGAGGTGGAGAAATGCGCATGGGTTTGCGAGTACTACGCCGAGAAAGCCGAGGAATTCCTGGCCGACGAGATAATCGAGACCGACGCTTCAAAGAGCTTAGCCGCGTTCGAGCCGATAGGTATTGTACTAGCAGTCATGCCCTGGAATTTTCCTTTCTGGCAGGTCTTCCGTTTCGCCGCCCCTGCTCTAATGGCCGGTAACGCCGGGCTGCTAAAACATGCCTCCAACGTACCGGGAAGCGCCCTCGCTATCGAAACCGTATTCCATAAAGCCGGTTTCCCAAAAAATTTATTCCGGACCTTACTTATCCCCGCCTCCGGTGTTGAGGAGGTCATAGTAAACAAGTATGTAAAAGCGGTAACGTTAACCGGAAGCGAGGCTGCCGGTATGAAGGTTGCCTCGGTGGCGGGACGTGAGCTGAAAAAGACCGTACTGGAATTGGGCGGCTCCGATCCGTATATCGTTTTAGAGGACGCGGATATCCCCGCCTGCGTTAATACGTCGGTTAAATCTCGGATGATCAACGCCGGCCAGAGCTGTATCGCCGCCAAACGGTTTATCATTGTGGAATCGCTTGTTAAGGAATTCGAAAAACAGCAGACAGCCATCATGAAATCGTTGAAAATGGGGGATACCCTCTCGGATGATTCTCAAGTCGGGGCCATGGCCAGGATGGATCTGCTCGAGGAATTAGACGAGCAGGTACAAAAGTCGATTAAGATGGGGGCAAAACTCCTATGCGGCGGAAAAAAGGTAGATGGTATCGGGGCTTTTTACTTACCTACTGTATTATCGGACGTAACAAAAGGGATGCCTGTTTACGACGAGGAAACTTTTGGGCCGGTTTCGGCAATCATCTCGGTTAAAGATACCGAAGAAGCAATATCTGTAGCCAACGATTCCCCATTCGGACTGGGCGGATCGGTCTGGTCGCGCAATTTAGAAAAAGCCGAATATGTAGCACGCAGAGTGGAATCAGGCGCCGTGTTTGTCAACGGGATGACTAAATCGGATCCTCGCCTTCCCTTCGGCGGCGTAAAAAAATCGGGCTACGGCCGGGAGTTATCGCACTATGGTATTAAAGAATTTGTCAATATAAAGGCCATCTGGATTGCCTGAATCCAATCCCCTAATCCTATCCGCTCTGCGCCCGGTATGCGGTAGATCATACTAAACAGAGTAAAATTGTTTTCACCCTAAATTCAGGCTACGCTTGACAAAATCGGAGTTTTCCCCGAAATAATCCTTATGGGAAAAAAGAGAATAGAATATCCGGGCCCGATTATTAACAATGGCGATGCCGAAAATTATTTCGACTTTTTCGATAATCGGATGAGGAACCACTATCTTCGGGCGGTGGATACCATGCTCGAGGGAACTGGTTATGAGGGCAAGGTCCTGGATATAGGATGCGGCGCCGGAGTATTCGGCGTCCGGCTCTGTGATAAAACCGAGTATTTCAAAGTACATGGGCTTGAGAAATCGGCGACTCTCGTCCGTATCAGCGAGGCCATCTCATCGAGGATAGGCTATGGCAGGAGAATTTCACCCAAAATATGGAACGATGACAAATTGCCTTTCCCTGACGGCGAGTTCGACGCTGTTGTCAGTCTTTTCTCCATGCATCGATGGGGCAACTGTGAAACGATCTTTTCCGAAATAGAGCGGGTCAGGAAAAAAAACAGCCTCGTATATATTACAGATTTTCACAGAGAATTTACATTCGCTCCATTCTATGTCTATGCTTTGCGTAGCGGTATGGCCGCAGGCCGCGGAATTTTCAAAAATCTGATAAACTCGCATAAAGCGTCGTATACAACCGGCGAAATCAATTCTACTCTGAACGCCGCGGGCCTGAATGAGTGGAATGTCGCCAAAAAATCGCGAATCCTGACCATTACCTCCGCTAAAAACAAATCATCCGTCAAAGCAGGGGGGCAGCCTTGAAGATCAACCCGCCGCCGAGGTTTTCCCTGTCGCAATTGCCGACACCTCTGGAAATTCTCTCCCTCTCTCCGGCTCCCGAATCCAAAATTGAGATCCTCATAAAACGGGATGATTTAACAGGCTCGATATTATCCGGAAACAAGATAAGAAAACTCGAGTTTCTCTTCTACGATCTTGTTTCGCGAAAATCCGATATCGTTATAACCTGTGGAGGGGTCCAATCGAATCATTGCCGGGCGGTAGCCGCGTTATGCGCATCGGCCGGTCTTGGTTGCCATCTTGTATTGAAAGGCAAACGGCCAAAGACCCCCGACGGTAATTTCTTCTTTACCGATCTTTTCGGAGCTAAGAGCGATTTTATAGCAGCGCGTGAATATGAAAATAATGTCGATAGCATTATGCGCAAGCTTGCCGCTAAATACGCAAAGAAGGGCAAAAAACCGTATGTCATTCCCGAGGGCGGTTCCGATCCGCTGGGAGTTTGGGGGTATATAAAAGCGCTCGAAGAACTTAAAAAGCAAGCCGGTAAAGCGAACTTAAAAATCGACGCTATCGCCTGTGCGGTGGGATCGGGCGGAACCTACGCCGGCCTGTACCTGGGAAGCAAATTAGCGCGATGGGATGTGAAAATAGTCGGTTACGCCGTCTCACGTGATTCTTTGCATTACAAGAAACGTATTTACGATTTATGTATGGCTTTTGCCAATAGCGAAAAAGTGAACATCAAAATAGAGCCTAAGGAGTTCTGGATTGACGATCGATTCGTCGGGCCCGGCTATGCGAAAATCGGCAAAACGGAAACCGAATTTATTAAAAACATAGCCCGCCATTCGGGAATAGTGCTCGATCCCGCCTACACATCCAAAGCTCTTCTCGGCCTATTTAATTGTATAGCCGATGGTGAATTTAGAAAACGGTCCAATATCGTTTTCATTCATACGGGCGGCCAATGGGGATTATTGCCCCAGCGAAACAAGTTTAAAACAACAAAATAATGGCACTAAATGGAGCCACTTTTGCCGTTAATGGATGCAATTAATAGGCAATCTTATTCACAACCGGTAAGTTTTGGCTTGCACTTTCGGGGGGTCTGCTTTATATTGATTTATAAGTGAGTACCACCCCATGGGGATGGACTTAATGAGTTGTAACGCAAAAGGTTATCTCGATGAGAATTCGGCTCTTCCAACATCGAAACCACAAGAGGCACAGGGTTTGCTGTTCTTATGCCAGGCGAGTAAACCTTAACCTGGGGGATTAATGTTAAGCAACGGTCTTGAAAGAGGATTTACAGAGACGAATCTTCCGCTTACCAAGAATCCGAAAATCGGAAAAGATAAAATGGGCTGGTACATTTACACTGCCAGCGAAAACGTTAAGGTCTACTTCGATACCTACTACCGTTTCCTGGCAAACTCCGAGGTTAAGTGTTTGAGAGAGCTAAAAGAGATCGAATCGAAAATCGCCGAGATCCCCGGCGAGCATGAGGAAACTCTGGCATACCTTCGCGCCCGGAAAATCGTAATCGAGCAGATTGTGAAACATCTCTATTTCTGCTATTCCGATTCCAAAAATCTATCGTCCATTATGACCCCCTGGTGTTTCGCTACTGTGGTTTTGGAAAAAATCGAGGTTTACCGCGACAGGATCTCCAAGGGTTTGGTTACCGATAGAAATATACCTGAATATCCGTTCTACGTTTTGCAGTATATCGACGAGATCTACAAGAAGACGTTGCTTGAGATTTTCAAATTCCCGGAAAAGGCGCTTTCCATGCGTTGGCAGTATTCGGAGTTATTGAAACGTTACAGCAAGGTTCTCTCGAACGTGACCAACTCCCTGCAAAGCGTGCTGACCATGATAAAAAGCTACGGACAATAAAAATATCTCTTAGTTTATTGGGTTAGCCCCGTCGGATAACGGCGGGGCTTTTTTTTAGAGATAAACGCCCGAGCGTAGGGGCGAATTGATATTCGCCCCTACAACTGCCTGCTAATGACAGGAATATTGTAGTCTAATAATATTTCGGCTGTTATAATCTCTGCCCGTGTGAAGTCAGCCGTTGCTGCGAGAACGCGGGTTAAGATTCTTTCCTGTAGATTATCAATATACACATCGTATTTTTGAACGGCCTGGCCAATTGCCTTAGAATTTGAAGGTAATTCAATTATGAGTTCCTCCGGTTTATATGAGTAGACAACAAATTTAGCTTCATCTATCCCGTTGGCATCATAGATATGTTCGCCGTCATCGTCCTTGATGCCATATTTACCAAAGAAGTATTCACCCACCTTGAGCGGTTTACCGGTTGTTGCTATTTGCCGCGATTTCTTTCCATAAGATCCGGGAAGAAAAGAATCCGGAAATTGACGAACACCGTCGTGGAGGATTTCGTTTTCTATGATTTCTTTTATCTGCTCGTTGCTAGTAGTCTCCTTGAGTTTTTTTTGCCTTTTTCTTAATTTGGGAAGGCTAAGTCTTTCATCGACCATAGACAACAAGCCTTCGTAAAGTCTCGATTGATAGCTTTTGCAATCTAAACCCAATAATTCTAAGATTGAGCTATCTGCATTTGAGCGATCACTCTTTTTAACCTCTGTGAATACAGAACTGGATTCGCGGCGTTTTAATTTCCTAAAATTGTCGATAACTGCACTCTTTAGATTCTTATTAACCTCTTTAGGATTTACGACAAATATTTCATTTTGCCAATCGATCCCTTCTGTCTTAGTTGCTCCGTCACCCAAATTGATTCGGCTTATAACCTCTCTATTTAAAGCCGATATATATGAATTCAAAAAGGCACTTATAAACTCTATATCACCGGGTTGGGGAAAAAGCTCAAATAAATTATGGTCTACGCAAACGAGACTCTCATTGATATATGCCGTAAAGCGTTCATTGTTTATCATCTGAACTAATATAGAACCTGGCTCTCTGTCTTCTATACTCCACCAATTTTTTCTAGCCTTAACGCTCGGAACCTGCGGCCAGAGGATACCATTTTTTGTTCTCTGCTTTTCTCCCCACTCAATGTATCGTAACGCCCCTATTTTTCCCTTATTCTTAAGCTGAGCCTTACTCTCATTACACACGAATAATCTGAATTTAAGCGCGGCCGGATCTACTACTAGCCCCTTGGCTTCCTTGGGGCTTTTTATAACCAGCTTCAAGTATTCCTCTTCAATTTCGCCTATCCAGTTTTTTGTGGTAACCACAAGCCGCTCTTTATTTTTTGCTTTATCGCTTGTTGGGGCTAGATAAAAGAAGTCATTAATACCGGTAGTATATCCACGTCTAATATCTATTATGGAACTCAGGGGCACCAATATATCCTTACATTTCTCTATAATATCGAAGTAAATTTCTGGGGCTCTAAGGAATTTCCCCCATTTTTCTATAGAAACAGATAAACTTTTTTCTTGAATTAATTTTCCTTGCTTAATAAGACGTATTTGAAAATCATCATCCTCGTAGCATCCTACTGGCCCAAACTGGTTAAATGATGCTTTTTTATTTGTTTTAGCTAATCGTTTGCCCGCAGATCCTATTTTAGAAACCAATGAATCTATATGTTGCCACCTGTTGAATTCGTCTAGGATAAGATCATTAAACGGGATTAATTCGTCCAGTCGTTTTTTTAATTTTACAAACCTGACCTCGTTTTGATCTCTTTTTTCTTTGCTTTCGCATCTCTCTAATATAACGAATATAGTGTTTATCGAAGCATCCTCGAACCATGGTTCAATCCATGAGCCCACTATAGCAACGATTTTGAAATTATTCAACATGAATTTTTTCAGCTCATTTCCATAGGCGACATCCAACCATGAATTCGAAGTTATGAAACCCATCCTTCCGCCATTTTCTAAAAAACGTCCTGCGTGAAAGAACAAATATGCGTAAATGTCAGATTGACCGGAGAGTTTAAGGCCAATACGCTTTTTTTCTATATTTTCCATAATATAGTTATTTTTGGCTTTTTGACTATTCTCTGAGACCGCTTGAAATTCGCTATTGTTCGCCTTTATTTCGAATGCTTCGGGATATTCCCATAACCAGCCCTGGGCAATTACGTTAATCAAAGAAGATTTATAGCCGGGATTTGACTTCTCTATCAATTCCTGCCGGATATATGGGAAATTGCCGACCATTCCCTTAAAATTCGGAGTTTCAATCGCTATTTTCCTAAATATATTAGGTTCCGCTTTTGGAGGCGGGAACTCGAATATCTTACCGGGATATATTTCAAAAAAATCACTGTTTATTACCCTGGGGAAATTAGAAAAGTTGCTTATTTCCTGCTTGAAAAGATTTATGGTCGCCAGTTGAGCCGGGAAAGGAGATACATCAATACCCCATATTTGGCTAAGAATCTGGGAATGTTTTCTCTTATGAGAAGATAAGTACTTTATTCTTGAGTAAAGCCGATTAAGAAATGTTCCGCTACCGCAAGTTGGGTCGCAATAGTGTTCTTCAGGGGTCTCGCAGACGAATCCTATAATTAAATCTACTAAATCCTCCCGCGTAAAATATTGCCCGAGGCGGTGTCTTTGTTTGTTTGGAATTAATTGTTCGAATATTTCGCCGATTACATCTTCTCTTAGTTTTCCAAAATTAAAATAGCTTAGTCGTGATAAAAGTATTTCTATAACAGAAGTACCATCTTTCGGTATTTCTTGCGAATCGAAAATACTCTCTTCAAAAACCGCATACCAATCGATTGCCTTAGCTTTGACAAAAGATTCTCTTAATGACTTTTGGATATTTTCAACTGGTTTACCGGTCGTTATTATATCTGGAAGCTCGGAAAAATGACGCTTAATTGTTAAGTAAAATAAAATTCTCGTTACCAGCGAATAGGCCCAATGTTGTGCTATATTTTCAAAAAAGTCGGCATCCAAAGATGATGCAATTGCCTGTTTTCGAGCCCAAGCATCAAGCTCCATTCTAAATTTCCTTCTCGCCGCCGATTTTTGGATCTTTACAGATAAGATCGGCGCTAACCTATCTACCGCCTCTCTGAGAAAATTAATAAAGTAGAATTTTTCAGGAATAAATGTATATGCAGTTCCCTTTTCTTTAAGTTCTTTTAACGTTTCCAGAAGGTCACATAAAAAGGTCGTGATTTTTATTCGAACATCTTTGCGCTTCCAGTTTTCAATATCTGAAAAGATGAAGGCTTTAAAAGATACTTTAGGTTTTAGTTGTTTGTTTTCGATTTTGTGAAGAGTGGCAGTCATAAAATCCCACGTAAGGCAATAGCTTACTCCTAAGCGATTGGCTTTTTCGGGTAGTTTTTTTATATTCTCCTTCAGCCCCGGTTTCTTTAATTCAATAAATGCAAAGGCATCCTCGGTTTGTCTATTTTCCCAAACTACTATATCTGGAAAAAGACTCGCCTTTTTTCCAGGAAGCGAGGTTTCGATGCTCGCTTCCTCAAAAGGAAAACCGCCGGTTGTAATAATGCGATTAATTTCTTGGCTTATCCAACCAGCCACTTCTCGTTCGTTTACTCTAGCGGGCATTTAATGACAATATATTGAGTTAATTGAATAATATCAAATGAAATCCCTTCCCCCTTGACCGCGCCTTTCGCATCCCTTATCTTCGTAGCGTATGCCGATCGAATTCTCAGAACGATTTCTAAATGCCCTCAAAACAGCTAATTCGGTGGTTGTCTCCACGGGCGCCGGGGTCTCGGCCGAATCGGGAGTACCGACGTTCCGGGGCGAGGAAGGTCTATGGAAGAAATTCCGGGCCGAGGAGCTGGCCACTTTCGACGCTTTCAATGCCAACCCGGAACTGGTCTGGGAATGGTATCAGCATCGACGTGAAATCATTAGCAAGATCAAACCGAACCCGGGACATCACGCTATTGTCAAGATGGCAAAACTTTTCGATAATTTCCAGCTCGTCTCTCAGAATATCGACGGGCTTCACAGGCTGGCCGGGTCGGACGATATAGTCGAATTGCACGGGAGTATCAAACGCAACAAATGTCTCGAGTGCGATGAGCTAAACTACGACGAGGAGTTCGAACAATTCCCGCCGTTGTGCAAGTGCGGCGGACGGCTCCGTCCCGACGTGGTCTGGTTCGGCGAAATGCTTCCCCGGGGCGCTCTTGAAAAAGCGTTCGCGGTATCGAGATCATGCGATCTGTTTTTCACAGTGGGGACATCGGGCATTGTTCAACCCGCGGCGTCGTTACCACAGACAGCGAAACAACATGGGGCATTCGTAGTTGAGGTCAATATAGAGTCCACCGAATTGACATTCATAGTCGATCAGCATCTGCGGGGCAAATCGGGGGATATTCTGCCAGCCGTCGTGACGAAAATCAAGGAACTGAGAGGATAAAATGAAAGACGAAATACTTCAGAAACTAAACCATCTGCCGGATAAGAGCCGCGATATCTTAGCCGGGTTCGCCGATCGGATATACAAGGCGTTCGGAGATCAGCTTTATTCGATGATGCTTTTCGGCTCGGCGGCCGGCGGCGGGTATATCGAGGGCAAATCCGATATCAATACAATGATCATTTTAGAAAGAGTGCGGGTCTCTGATTTAGAGATCATTATGGAGGCCGGGCAGAAATACACCGGCAAAGGACTCGCGGTGCCGCTGATATTCGAGCGGGGGCATGTCGTCTCATCGCTTGATACGTTTCCTATCGAGTTTTCCGATATGAAACAACGTCACCTGACTCTCTACGGCGCGGAGCCTTTGGCCGACGCTGTCATCGAGAAGAAAAACCTCCGTTACCAATGCGAACGCGAACTCAAATCGATACTGGTTAATCTTCGACGCGGATTTCTAACCACCGACGCCAAACGCGAGAATATAGAGGCGTTGCTGGAGAATTCGTTATCGAGCGTGCTGGCCGCCTGCCGTGGGATGATCTGGATGGCCGACCGCCAGCCGCATGATTTCATAGTCGATCTCTTAAACGATTTGCGTGAGATCTACAACACCGACACCTCGGCTATCGATAGAGTCTGGCGTTTGCGCAAGGGTCATTCCGGCGCCACCGCCATGCTCGAAGCATTATTCGAGGATTACCTGGCCAACATCGCCGAGCTGGCGAGAGTGGTGGATAGCAGGGGTTGATAAAGCAAATCTTGGTGTCGGGTCGCCTGACCCGACACATCCATAGTAATGGTAGGTCAGGCAGTTTTTCTACCGATAGGTTTATTGAAACCCATTTAACCGCTTCTCGTATATGAAATAAATCAAATCATTAAAAGGACTCGAATTATGTCAGACGAGAATCTTCAAGACCGTGAGCAAATCCTTAATCACATTCATTCTATTTTTAAGGCATTTCTAAAACGGGATCGAGCGGCTATCAAACAAGCCCACACCGATGACTGGGTGGGATTTATGGGACCCAGCACAGGCATTGAACGAGGAATAGACGCTTATATGGCCAACGTCGATAAATCGCTCCAGAACTTCAGAGGTTCAGGTTACGAAATTCTCGATAACGAAATTCAGGTATACGGCGATATATCAATCGTATATTATGTAGCCAGGTACGATTATCTCGATGATGACGACAATTTACATTCTATCCCTTTACGTTCTGTCGATATTTACCGTCGGGAATCTGGAGGTTGGATACAAGCCGGCTCGCATATAACTGTTATTCCCTCGGGTGGTAACTGGGGCGAGGGTGATTCCACTGATAAATAAAAGGGGTAAGTCGGGAGCCTCCCGCTCCCGACCCATATGTCTCTGCCTGGATTCAAGAGTCTTCAGAACCGCCTAGAGTTTGCCCCTATCGAGATGATTCAGAAAATTGATCGTCGGCTTCTCGACCACTCCGGCAGTCTCCATGGTCTTTTTCAGTTCGGATGATTGAAGGAAGGAGTTCGCATTTTCACGGCTGTCCCACTCGAACATCACATACAGGTTGTTGGGATCGTCTTCCGTATTCATGATATGGTAGGCTTTCTCGCCGCCCGATTTACGGGTATCTTCGAAATTATCGAAAACCTCTTTCCAGGCCTTATAATCCCGGACTTTGTGCTGGATCGTTAAATAAGTCATAATTCCTCCCTATTAGGTTTAAAGCAAGAAAACGAAAGGGCTCTTTTCCGCCCTGGTATTCAAAATCGGCGACAGAATGCCTCTTCGAGCATTAAGACACATAGTACCTTGAACGCCAATTATATTGATAATGTTTCTCATTGTCAATATTATTTTTAATTTATTTTAACCCGCGCGGTCGGGTCCCCCGACCCGACAATGCCGGTAATCAGTTGATGACACTTAACCCGGGAAGAGCTCTAATATAAATATCCTCCCATACCCGAAATTGACCCATAAGGGAACTTCCGTCCTATTATTAAAGTTGATCATAAATGTTAAGATGGCGGGTGATGCGGGGGTGGCCGGTTTTCGAAAAACATACTCATAATATCGAGAAGCGCGAAAATCGGAAATTCAGCATATTACCGCGATCATTGAAAACAGAAAGGATGATTCTATGAGCAGACATCTTGGCTTTTTGATTTTCTCTCTGATATTATTTACCGGGGCTGGTTTCGCTCAGGCTCCCGATGTTTCATGGACCAGAACATATGGAGGCACCTTAAGAGAAGGAGCATATGATATAGAGCGCACCTCCGATGGAAACTATATCGTAGTCGGTGAGATCGAAACCAGTAGCTACAATACCGACGTCTACTTGCTCAAAGTCAATCCCGATGGCGATACATTATGGACAGCCAGCTTCGGCAATACCAATACCGATGAGTATGGTCGTTCCGTAGAGGAAACATCGGACGGGGGCTTCATAATCGGCGGATACGGCGGAGTGAGCCAGGAAAACGAAGTTATTCTGATTAAGACCGATTCTTTGGGGAATTTCGAATGGCAATCCGCGTTCGGCCCGACACCCGATAATCGCGGTCACGCAGTGTGTCAAACCTCCGACGGCGGATTTATCGTCGCCGGGCAGGCCTGGATTATCCGTGGTTCTTTCGGATCCTATGATATGTATGTAATCAAGACCAACGCTTTCGGCGGGTTCGAATGGGAGAGGTTTATTGGCGGTGAATCCGCCGATTACGCCCTCGGAGTTTGCGAGGCGCCGAACGGCGATATAGTGGCAACCGGCAGAACACAAACTTTCGGCTGGGACGTATTCCTTGTACGCCTTAGCCCATCTGGCGACAGCCTTTGGGCCAGAGGATTAGGCGAAGGCGCGCAAGATGATGGGAGCGATATCATAGCCTTGGACGATGGCAGCGGATTCATGTTCACCGGTCTTCATTATGACCCGAGTGATGGCGGTTCCAATGCCTTTCTGGCGCGCGCCGATAATGACGGCGATATTGTCTGGTGGCGGAATTACGGCGGCGATGATGAGGAAAGAGGCGAATCGCTGGCGGCGACCCCGGACGGGGGATATGTCATAGGCGGCATGACGGCTACCTGGCAAACCGGCTGGAATGTATATGTCGTCAAAACCGATTCCCTCGGCAATGAGGAATGGTCTCACAATATCGGCGGGACTGGCGACGATCGCGGATACGGAGTTATTTGTGGTATCGACGGGAGCATTGTAGTCGCCGGCTGGACGTCCTCCTACGGCGGCGGCTGGCTTGACGTATATTTGATTCAATTCGAGGGAACCCCTGTCGGAGTCGACGATAATGAACAATATCCTTTTGCTCCGACCGCCACGACCTTGGGGCAAAACTATCCCAACCCTTTCAACGCGTCGACGGAGATTGCTTATGTTTTGCCGATCGATAGCCATGTAACCCTTGAGATATTCGATCTTTTGGGGCGAAGGGTAGGAACCCTTATCGATGATTATCAGCAGGCGGGGGATTACAATATCATTTGGAACGCCGATAATTATGGCACTGGAATTTACCTATATAAGCTCCGCACAGGGGATATTACTCAAACGCGAAAAATGGTTTTATTAAAATAGCCATCGACTTCTGGTCTTATCGAGACTATCATTTCATGGTTCTGTCATGAACGGAACGACGTAACAATCTTTAAGGCCTGCGCATAGATCGGCACTCACTATAACGGCGATTATTTGTCCCGCAACAGTAAGTCGGTAAATCGTCCTCCCACAACCTGATTAAACAACGTGATTATAATCGCGGGGAGACAAGCTCCTTGACTATAGTCTGAATGTCGGGTTTCTCATCCCGCTTTGCGGGATTCGGAACTCGATTTAAAATATTATCCACAGTAATGCCTAATTCCGAATGGTAATTCCAAACTCATTTGAGGTTGGACATTTTTCTTATTATATTCCCCCCATGATTCCCTTCTCCCCCGAATCCAAAATCGCCCTGCTGGAAGAGCGGGTGCCTGAGGCGATGAAGCTACTCGAGGACTGCACCGTCTGCCCCCGTGATTGCCGGGTCAACCGGATCGCCGGGGAGACTAGTATCTGCGGTATGGACGCCCGCCTCAAAGTTTCATCGGCCAACCTACATCAAGGGGAAGAGCCGCCAATTTCCGGCAACAACGGCTCCGGGACCATCTTCCTCTCCGGATGCAACCTCTCATGCGCCTACTGCCAGAACTACCCTATCAGCCAGCTTCGTCACGGGGAATACGTGACCTCGGAGGAACTGGCCGACGAGATGCTCGTTCTGCAACGATGTGGCGCGCACAATATCAATTTCGTTACACCCACCCATTACGTACCCCAAATTATGGAATCGATGCTTATCGCTTACCGCGACG
The DNA here is from genome assembly GCA_036481315.1 of Candidatus Zixiibacteriota bacterium. GTDB lineage: Bacteria > Zixibacteria > MSB-5A5 > UBA10806 > UBA10806 > JAZGHS01. The sequence continues at coordinate 101,915 of JAZGHS010000212.1, forward strand.
GCCTTACCCTGCCGATCGTCTATAACTCGTCGGGATATGACAAGGTTGAGACATTGCGGCTTCTCGACGGAATAATCGAGATCTACATGCCGGATATGCGCTACTCTAAGGAGGAATCATCTCTCTGTTACTCACAGGCCAAAAATTACCCCGAAATCAACCGGTTGGCCATAGCCGAGATGCACAGGCAGGTAGGAGAGTTGGTTGTCGATATCAACGGTGTCGCTGTCCGCGGATTGCTGGTGCGTCACCTGGTATTGCCCGGCGGTATCTCCGGCTCTGAGGAGATATTCGAGTTTTTAGCAACTGAGATTTCGAAGGAGACTCATGTATCATTGATGAGCCAGTATTTCCCGGCTAATAAAGCGCCGTCGATAAAAGAGATCAGTCGTCGTTTGAAAAATAGCGAGTTTAAAGAAGCGGTCGATTCGTTTCACGCGGCCGGCCTGCATAACGGGTATATACAGCCTTATCCTCAGAGCTTCGCGTTGTAGGGGTTTGATTAATCAAACCCCTACATATATGGATGCAGGATCAAGTCCGGTATGACGATGTAAAAAAAGGGCGTTCAATTGAACGCCCCTACAAATCGTATATTATTTTTTTACAATTTATACAACTCGCCGTACTTGGTGTTGAGGTAATCCATCAGCGGCTTGTGTGTCAACGGTTTTCCCGTGATTTTCTCAACCAGATCGTCGGCCCGATAACGCTGACCGTAACTGTGGATATTCTCACGCAACCATCCGAACAAAGGTTTGAAATCGCCGGCCGCGAATTGCGAATCGAGATCGCCCAGATCCTCTTTAGCTTTAGCAAAGAATTGCGCCGCGAAAAGATTCCCGAGAGTATAAGTGGGGAAATAACCGATTAACCCCGCCGACCAGTGAACGTCCTGCAAACAGCCGACCTTATCATTCTCCGGTTTTATCCCGAAATATTTTTCGAACTTCTCGCTCCAGAGAGCGGGGACTTCGGCAACAGAGATATCACCATTGAAAAACGCGCTCTCCATCTCGAATCGAAGAAGGATATGCAGGTTGTATGTCGCCTCGTCGGCTTCAACTCGTATATACGATGAGCGAACGTCGTTGACTGCGAAATGGAATTGATCGATTGTTACATCGCTTAAAGCCTCCGGGAAAGTCTTCTGAGCTTTGGGGAAGAAATGTTTCCAGAACGATTTCGATCGTCCCACCATATTCTCCCACATTCTCGATTGCGACTCGTGGATACCGAGTGACGCTGATTCGCCGCAAGGCGCGCCATAATATTCGACGGGAAGTCCCTGCTCGTAGATACCGTGTCCGGCCTCGTGAAGAATGCCGAAAAAGGCCTGCGGGAAATGATTCTTATCATAACGGGTAGTGATCCTGATATCGCCGGGTCCAAACCCTGTACAGAATGGATGAACTGTCTCGTCAAGACGCCCCGAATCGAAATTGAATCCGATAGCTTTGGCGGCGTCGGTACCGAATTGTCTCTGACGTTCCACCGGGTAATCGCGGGTGATAATCGATCCATCGGGTTTGGTCCCCGATTCACGGATCTTGGTTAAAAGCTTAACCAGCTCGTCACGAAGTCCGGCGAAAACTTTGGTTATATGCGCGGTCGACGCTCCCGGCTCGAAATCATCAAGCATGGCGTTGTAGGGAACGCCCTTATATCCGACTGCCTCGGCCTGCTGACGTTTTAATTTGACGATTTTTTCCATCCACGGTTGGAAAGCGGGAAAATCGGATTTCTCTCTGGCCTCCTGCCACGCTCTCTGGCCCATGGTGATGGTTCGACTCAATTCCTCCACCAACGATTTAGGGACTTTCACAGCCTTATCATAGGCCCGTTTAATTTCCCTCAAATTGGCCGAATCAACGTTATCGGCTTCCGGATCAATTCCTGCGTAGATCAACTCGTTGATAATCTCCCCTATCCTGGGAGAGGTGAACTTGTCATGAACCATCCCGGCTAAAAGCGCGGCCTGGTTGGCTCGGTTCTCCGAGCCGTTAGGCGGCATATAAGTTCTTTCATCCCAATCAAGTATCGCCTGGCATGAGTTAAGAACCGTTATCTCTTTAGTTAAATCGTAAAGCTCTTTGGTAAGTTGCTTTGCTTTGTCGCTCATTGTTTTACCTCATTTTCAAATCCATACTTCCAGCCGGAATATATTAAAAATGGTCGGAAATCAAAGGAAAATACTGAAATCGCCAAAAACAGGCTGTTTCATTTATATACGTTGATAATAGTGTCAAGCTTCGATCCTCGTCCCGGCTTCCTGTTCTTGATGAAAACCGAACTATCGAGACAATGCTGAAATTACACATACAAAATCGTTATATTGGAACACGCATGCGATATACCCTCCGGACGCTGGCTTTCGGTATCCCGATGGCCTTTGATAAGGAGTCAATTAATTATCGCGAATCTCCGGGATATCCCGCTCAAGTCTATCGGCAAGCGTTTCAAGCTCATCGGCCATATCCTCTAAATCTTCCGCTCGTTCCTCTAATTCCTCGGCCTGAGCCTCCAGCTTTTGGGCCTTATATTCAATCTCTTCTTCAAGATCCTCACTATCGTAATCGAATCGAAGCAATTTGAAGACACCGGCGACAGCCTGAATCCCGATTTTCGCCCCGGCGGCCCCCAATTTCGCTCCCTCTCTGCCTATAGCATACGCCTGTTTCTCAATATCGAGCGCCAGCTCGTGAATCTCCCCCACCAGCTCCTTTTCATCATCATCGAGATCGATCTCATGACCGTTGACAAAGAGCCTGTAATCTTCGGTTATCCTGATCTCATCATAATGATGACGATCCGGATAAAGGTAAACATCGCCTCCGTCGATATCGAGATCGTAATCGCCTATGCAACAAATACGTTTATTAATACTAAAATTATCGCTACAATCGTTTCCCGCGGCTATAGCCGGGGAAAAACTCAGCAAGAAAAGCATAATAATCGTAATGAAAATTCTCATTTTCTAAACCTCCGCTTAAATATTAAGAGCCTTTATTTAAAATACGGATTTCCCGATTAAGGGTTTCATATTTTATGATTCGTCATAACCGCCAATTATTCGTATATTTACGCAAGATCGGATGAACTCGGA
>JAZGHS010000213.1:0-23058 GCA_036481315.1 Candidatus Zixiibacteriota bacterium
TAATTTAACGGCGCCTGAATTGCGCTTATTTTTTATTCTGGCTTCAGTTGCTTTTCAAGAAACGGTTTGAGCAAATCTATCGGGATCGGGAATAACGTGGTCGAGTTTTTCTCCGAAGAGATTTCCACTAATGTCTGCAAATACCTTAGCTGTATGCCGACCGGGGTCTGACCGAGCGTCAACGCGGCCTGATGGATCTTCTCGGACGCCTGCAATTCGCCCTCGGCATGGATGATTTTTGCGCGACGTTCACGCTCCGCCTCGGCCTGTTTGGCAATCGCCCTCTGCATCTCCTGCGGCAGATCGACATTCTTAACCTCGACAACGCTCACCTTGACTCCCCACGGCTCGGTTTGCTCGTCGATAATTTTCTGCAGTTCCACGTTGATCTTATCGCGGTTGGAAAGTAGATCGTCAAGCTCGACCTGTCCGAGAATGGATCTGAGAGTAGTCTGGGCTATCTGCGAAGTGGCATAGATATAATCCTCGACGTCGACAATGGCTTTTGTCGGATCCATGACGCGAAAATAAGCTACGGCGTTAACTTTGACCGTTACGTTGTCTTTGGTAATTATATCCTGGGGAGGTACGTCCATGGGGACGGTACGCAGGCTTACTTTAACCATTTTATCTACTATGGGAATGAGGAGGATCAGCCCCGGACCCTTGGCGCTAATCAACCTTCCCAGACGGAATATCACACCTCGTTCGTACTCTCTTAAAATCCTGACAGCATTACCAAGTATAAATAATCCCAGGATTATAATGATCAAAAATGGGAATAAGTTCGATACTTGCTGTTCCATTTCATCCTCCCCTTATCTTTAAGTCAAATTTCTTCTACTTTGAGTTCCATACCGTCGATATTGACGACACGAATCTTCATTCCTGTTTTTATAGAGATATCGGAAACAGCTTTCCAGTACTCGCCATGAATGAACACCGAACCGCCATTTGGGCCGATTGTCGATTTGGCGACACCTCTCTCGCCCACAATCCCCTTTTCACCCGTAGCTACTTTACTTTTATGAGCACGTACAGAAAAATAGGCGGCCAGGAAGAAAAAGGCGGTGAAAACCAGTACCGTCGGAATAATCACCGAAAGAGATACTCCCTTATAAGGAAACTCCGCGTCGTTTACCAGCATCAAAGAACCGAAAAATAAACTTAACACGCCACCTCCTCCGAGAATACCATGACTCGCGATTTTTACCTCGAGCAAAAATAGTGTCATCGCCAGGAGTAAGAAAAGGACGCCAGCGAAACGGATAGGCAAAGCCTGGAACGAGAATAATGCCAGAATGAGAGCGATTCCCCCAATTACTCCCGGCAACACCGCCCCCGGATTGGAAAATTCGAAATACAGCCCGAGCATACCGATAGACATCAGGATATAAGCGATATTAGGATCGGAGATTATCTCCAGTATCTGGTTAGCGTAACCGACCTTCAATTCGATTGTCTCCGCGCCGGCTGTATTCAAAACATGAGTACCGGCAATCAGCTCCACCGAATCCTGATCCATTTGTTCCAACAGATCGGTGATATCCTCGGCGATATAGTCTATCACGTTCAACTCGAGCGCTTCGAACTCAGTTACCGAAACCGATTGCCTCACCGCTTCTTCCGCCCACTCTATATTTCTGCCTCGCTTTTTAGCCAGCGTTTTAATCTTCGCGACCGCGTCGTTGGTGATTTTCTCCGATAACGTGGAATCCATCTCCGCGCCGCCCATTGCCACCGGATGCGCCGAACCGATATTCGTTTGCGGGGCCATGGCCGAGATATGCGCGGCATAAGCAATATAAACGCCCGCCGACGCCGCCCTTGATCCAGGAGGGTAAACATAAATAATCACCGGAATATTCGACGCTAATATTTCCTGAATGATATCCCATGTCGATTCGGTGTTCCCGCCGGGGGTGTTCAATGTCACGATAAACGCTTCGGCATCTAGTTCCTCCGACCGACGGATACCGTCCTTGATTTCCCTGACGGTCACCGGCCCGATAGCCGATTCGATTTTCATTATGGTTACGACTCTATTGGGCGCGCCGATTTCGAGATCGTCCTGTGCGTAAACCGCCACCGCTGATAGAGCGATGATGATCGATGTTAATAAATATCTCATATTAGAATAATACGTTTCGAGCGATAAACATGTCAAGATTAATCGGATTATAGACTTATCTCAGGTTATTTCGTCCATAAACAATTTTGCCGTCTATAATTGTCGCCAAGTTCTCGACCCCGTGAATTTTATCCGGTTTTATCTTGAAAATATCATCCGAGATTACGGCAAAATCGGCTCGTTTTCCCACAGCTATATCACCTGTGATATCGTCATAACAGCAGGCCGTCGCCGCCCCTGCGGTATAAGCCCGCAAAGCCTGTCGAACCGTGAGCTTTTCCTCCGGATACCATGCTTTTCGAGACTCACCCGCGCGCTTTCTGGTAACCGCGGCATGAATTCCCGCGAAAGGATCGGCAGTCTCGATCGGAGCGTCGGAACCGAAAGCGAGTGTCGCCCCGGATTGCAGTAACGTTTTAAATGGATAGGCGTATCGTCCTCGCGCGCCAAGGTATCTATCGGAAATATCGCGGTCCGACGTCGCGTGAATAGGTTGCATAGATGCGATTATTCCGTGTTTAGCGAACAGCGGTATATCTTTTTTCCGAAGTATCTGGGCGTGCTCGATTCTCAATCTCAAACCTCTTTCGGAGTAGCGGGAGGATAATTTAGAGTAGGCCTGGAGAACCTGGAAATTGGCTTTATCGCCTATAGCGTGAGTGGCCACCGCTATTCCGATCTTTTCCGCCCGGGAAACTAAATCATCAAGTTGACCTGGCGTTAACGTTTCTATACCAACATTCCCTTTCGTTCGGATATACGGTTTGAACATGTAAGCGGTTTGCGATCCGAGAGCGCCGTCGGCGAAAAGCTTTAGGCATCCGGTCCTGAAATGTTCGCTTCCAACTCCCGTTCGGAAATTGAATTTTTCCGCGAAATCGAGATCGTCCGGATCGATCATCTTGAAAATCCTTAAGTTTAGCTTGCCTCCCTTCTCGAGCTCTTTGTATTTAGAGATCAACGTGGGATGAGTGTCGCAATCGCCTGCGCCGATTATACCTAATTTCAAGAGATGTTTTTGCGCGGCTAAGATAGCATCCATTTTTTCATAATACGATTGCGCAGGAATTTTATCCGTAATGAGGTTCACCGCGTTTTCCTGCAATATTCCGGTCGGTTCGCCCGACGAATTTTTGAGTATCATCCCCCCGGAAGGATCGGCTGTTCGATTCGTGATCCCGCATATTTTTAAAGCGGCCGAGTTGACCCATATAAGATGACCATCCTTGCTGTTTAAGGCGATCGGATTATCGGTAATATTATCGAGAACGGACTTATCGGGGAAATCCTCGCCCCAGAGGTTTTTATCCCAGCCCCGACCACGAAGCCATTGATCTTTTTTCAGCTTGAGAGCCGCTTTTTTTAAAATCTTCCCGACCTTGTCGAGCGATCCGATTCCGTCGAGATTCACACGGCTAAAGAGATTTCCGAGGCCGAGCATATGAAGATGCGAATCGATCATACCGGGGATAACACACTTGCCTTTTAGATCGATAACCTTGTATCCTCGTCGGGCAAGCGATTTTAATTCTGCGTTCGAACCGACTTCGGTGATAACTCCGTTCTCTGCGGCCAGCGCCTCAATACGGTTCTTTTTCTGAAAAGTATAAATCGTGCCATTAATGAAAATAGATTTTCTTTTCATCAGATCGAACCGATATCACTCTTTACCGAGTATTCGGTAGTCGCCTTCCCGGACAGTGATTCCGAGATGATCAAGGCGTTCGAGGAGAGGAATTACATACTTACGGCTCGTATTCAGATGCGATTTTATATCCGAAGCTTTCGCTTTACCCGTCTTTTCTAATAACTCCTTTACACTTTCGGATATCGCCGCGAAGTCTTTCGACGTAAAAAGGACTCCTCCCTTTAGCTCTACCAGCTCTCCCTTATCGCGTAGAAAATCGATTATGACTTCATATCGGGGATCCTCGTCGATGAACTGCTTCCTCAAGGGAGCGCTTAACGGGCTTGCGGATAACCGGGCGTTTAGCTTCCCCTGTAATGCCTGTTGATCCGGTTTTAAGCGCGCCTTATGATCCGGGCTTTTCAAAAGCCCCTTCTCTTTACCCAGTTCTCCCGACTCGACAAGATAATCGACTATTTCCGGCAATCTCTCCGGGCTGATTTTGAGCTTTTTAGCAAGCAATCCGGGATCTATACCGTCTGCCCAGGGACGTTGCTGGTGGTCTTTCGCAACAAGCTCTTTCGCCGGCTGAATGAATTTTTCCAAGAACTGTTTTGATATAATCTCATCTCCGGAATCCAGGATGATTCCTTTATCGCTTAAGTGCTTTAAAGCATCCAGCAGTTTATTTCGGGTAAATGGCAGGTTTACACCGAGCTTCGATTTAGGGACTTTTATATTCTTTAATAGTTCCGACAATACAATCGACTCCGGAGATAGAGCCCGTCTTTCCTCTAACACGCGGATCTGCAATTTCTTATCTTTCCTGCCGGCGAACGTTTCGGTATCAATTACAGTTCCACCCCCAATCGTATCCTGGGGGCTGATCCTTCTTAATATAAACTGATCGCCGATTTTCGCCGCGACAGGCGCTTTGAGATTAATCCTGGCCAGCGATTTTTCGCCGGGCTTCAGCATATCGGTTTCCAACAAATATACACGCGCCAGAATCTCAGCAGTGCCTAATAAAAACGAGATCTCGCCGCCGTTTTTTAACGGATATTTCGAGTTTTCCAACAACCTGATCTCAGCTCCTATTCTATCTGTCGGATTGACTGTCGCGGCCTCGCAGATAGAATCTCCCCTGCTTATTTCATTTCTCTCCATACCGGCGAGGTTTACAGCCACCCTGCTTCCCGGACCGGCGGTTTCGATCTCCTTTTTATGCGTCTGAAGTTTTCTTACCCGCGCCTTTTTTCCCGATGGCTGTAATTCGATCTGCTGATCCTGCTTTAACGATCCTTCCAGAAGAGTGCCCGTTACCACCGTTCCCATGCCCTGTATCGTAAAATGTCGATCGATAAACAACCGCGCCGCTCCGATATCGGGTCGTTGCAGATCGTCGGTAAGAAGAGAATCAAGACCGCTTAGTATATCGGATACACCCTCACCCGTAACGCTGGAAACCGGGATGATGGGGCTGTCTTCAAGGACGCTTCCTTTCAGATGATCGTGGATATCGTCAATTTGAAGCTCGAGCATTTCGTCGTCGACAAGGTCCTTTTTGGTTAAAGCGACCAGACCGGTTTTAATACCGAGTAACCTGATGATATTGAAATGCTCGTTGGATTGCGGCATCCAGCCATCGTCGGCGGCAACCACGAATATGACAGCGTCAATACCCCCGACTCCAGCGACCATATTTTTCACAAACCGTTCGTGACCGGGAACGTCGACAAGCCCTACCGATCTACCCGACGGCAAATCGAGCCAGGCGAAACCGAGATCGATAGTCATACCGCGCTCTTTTTCCTCGGGCAAACGGTCGGGATCGATTCCGGTCATTTTCAGAACCAGCGCCGATTTGCCGTGATCGATATGACCCGCTGTGCCTATTACAAACATGATTTCAAGGCGTCGATTAAAATACCGTCCTGTCCGGGTAGAACCGTTCGCAAATCTATTAAAACTCCTGATGGCGTGGTTCTTGCTATTATAGGAACGGAATTGCTTCTGAGCTTATTCGAAAGAGCCGCGGCTTTACCTTTGATTTTCAATCCGAAACTTTCGAATTCGTACTCCGGTAACGATCCTCCCCCGAACGAGCTTTTCAAACAGGTCGTGGATAATCCGGAATCACCGATCGCGGCTACGATCTTCTTCGCGCGTTTTTTCAAATCACCAACCGATAACGATGCCATATTCCACAATAGATTATACGATTTACCCTCGGTATATTTCTGAAGCGTACCCTCCATCAATCCAATTGTTAATTTGTCGGGACGAACGACGCGGTATAGAGGATCTTTTAAAAGCGCGGAGATATATCTTTTCTTGCCGACTATCAGCCCCGCCTGCGGTCCGCCGAGAAGTTTATCGCCGGAGAAACAGACAAGATCCGCTCCGGTGCGTACCGCGGACTTGATATCGGGTTCGTCGGACGGTGTCAGCTTGTTCTCCATCGGTAGAAGCCCGGAGCCGAGATCATAACACACGGGAACCTTTTTTTGTTTTGCCAGTTCCACGATTTTCGATACTTCAGGCTCCTCGGTGAAACCTTTCTGGACGAAATTGCTTTTATGGACGATCAATATCAAGCCCGTATTCTTATTGATCGCTTTGCGGTAATCGGTAAGCGACGTTTTATTAGTGGTCCCGACCTCTTTAAGTTTAGCGCCGGTTCGCTCTATTATCTCCGGTATTCTAAAACCGCCGCCGATCTGAACCAGTTGACCGCGCGATATAATCACATCCTTACCGGTAGCGAGGTTTGCCACTATCAGGTAAACCGATGACGCGTTATTGTTAACCATTAAACCCGAATCCGCTCCGGCAATAGAAGCTATCAAATACGCGACCATAGTTCCGCGTTTCGATCTCTTATTTTCGCCAAGGTCGAATTCGAGATTGGAATAACCGCAGACAGCGTCCTTTAAGCTATCGAAAACATCGGGATCGATAGGAGAACGCCCGAGATTGGTATGCAATATAACCCCGGTACCGTTGATTACCATATGAAGCATGTCGGTTTCGATTATTGTGAAGATACGTTCTGTTTCGTTGATAAAATCCTCTAAACCCGGCACGTCTTTGCCCTTCCGGACACTCTTTTTCAATTCCGAGGCTATTCGTTTTACCTCCGATGAAACGAACGGGAATGACCACTTCGTAACAAGCGGTTTCAGGCGATCGTCCTCTAAAACGGATGATATACTCGGAAAATCCGAGAGTCTTAGCTTTTTGTTACCCTTACCCGCCATTCGGCCCTTCCTATTATTGTCCCGACCCGAGCAAAATCCACTTCCCGTGTCGACATCTCCGATTCGAGTATTTTAGCCAGATCGGCTCGAACCGCTATCAGCAACCCTCCCGACGTTTGCGCGTCGGAGAGAATCAGCTTTTCGTATTTTTCGAAATCGCCATCCCAGAGCATTTCGGGTTCCACACTCAACAGGTTGGCCCTGCTTCCGCCGGGAAAAGCGTCCCGGCGAGCAAGATCAAGCGCGCCCGACATCAATGGAACGCTCAGATAATCGATCTCGGCCGATTTGTCGGAAGCTGAAAGCATCTCGAATAGATGACCTAAGAAACCGTAGCCGGTGATATCGGTCACCGCGCAATTATACCCTGTTTCATCAGTTGTGGCCGCTATCACAGCCTCCGACGCCGCGCGGTTGAGTTCTTTCATTATGGCCACCGCTTTGACCACAACAGCAGTGGAGGTTTTGTCATTTTTCAACGCAGTTGTGATCAAGCCGCTTCCCAGAGGCTTAGTCAGGTAAAGCGTATCGCCGGCTCTTGCGTTAGAATTGGTCAGAACTCGATTGGGCTCTACCATTCCGGTGATCGCAAGACCGTAAAACGGTTCCGGCGCTTTTACCGTATGCCCACCCACGATGGGAATCCCAGCCATTCCGGTGACAGACAGCCCGCCTTCGATTATCTTTTTAAGAACAGACAACGGCAATTCCTTTTCCGGAAATCCGACAATATTAACCCCCGCCAACGGGCTCGCCCCCATAGCGTATATATCCGAAAGCGCGTTGGCCGCGGCGATTGCCCCGAAATCGAACGGATCATCGACAACCGGGGTGAAATAATCCACGGTAGTCACAATCGCCTGATTCTCAGATACTTTTATAACCCCGGCATCATCGAAAAGATCGATACCAACTAACACATTATCGAATTTCTGTTTTTTCAAACCGCCCAGAACCTGGGCCAACTCAGTCCTACTGAGTTTTGACGCTCAGCCGGCGCAAGCCGCGTATTTGGTCAGTTTGAAGATTTCCTCAGCGCTCAACATTCCTCCGTAAAAATCGGTTGATGCTAATATAAGCCATAAGCGAGGGCATTATCAAGCCATTTGAGGATAACTAGTAGCTCAGACATTCCTGACTGACCGGACGGTTCGCCTGATGAACGGCATGCTTTCGCCCTCTTTCGGTGGGATAAGCATTTACAGGCTTACGTGAGAGAATGCCACCCGTTGAGAACTACGTACAATTAAATTATGGAATAAATGCCCCTTTTTTATGTATATATTATGGTCGTTATCTGAAAAGCATCTGTTTGTTGGAGGAGGAATTGCGTATGGTCTCCCTGAAACGATCCTTAACCATAATTGTAATCGTTTTATCGGTAGCAATCGGACTAATAGCCCTTAACTGCAATCGCAACCCGACTGAATCGGGTATAGACGAAGTCCTGGCCGGCAATTGGGTATGGGTTTATTCATTCGGCGGATTCGGCGGGCAATATATTTATCCCGATTCTGTCGGCTACGATAAGAGCGTGTCATTCGGAGTAAACTCTATGTACACCGAAATGATTAATGACTCAACCGCCTGTCATGGGCGATTCAGAATCGAACAGAAGGAAGTCTGGAATGAACTGGCTTATGTCGTAATTATCGATAATTACGAGTTCGAGTTGATTATAGAGCGAGTCGATACGGATACCCTTGTTTTAGGCGAATACTGTGATGATTGTTATGCGCATACCTATATCAGACTACATCCTATTTGATCGCGGATTTCGATAAAAATCATTGCTTTATCATTAAATACCCTTTGCTTATATTATATGGCTGATCAACTAAACCTCAAACCCGATTTCACCCTGGCTAAATGCTGTAGTCCGTCGCAGGATGAGGCCATAACCGGGTTCCTCAAACCGGATAGTGGAATAATATCGATCCATGTCGTCGGATGCGAGAACCTGAACTCTATCCAACCTGAACGGCTTGTGAAACTGGAGTGGGACGAGATCCTTTCCGACCAAACCGAATCCAATCTTCTCGATGATCCGGCTTATCAATCCCTCGACGGTACCGATCTGGCGATCCTACGCCACCACGCGAAAATGGGAGTAGATTACGCCGCGGTGGTGGCTAAACATACAGGAATCGACCGCGCGACCGTATTCGAGCGGCATAAGAAATTACGGGATTTGAAGCTTCTGGCCCGTGTCCAACCGACCATGATTCAGTATCGCAAGGGGTTTACCAAGAACAAGTGGATCAAACATCGGAATCATACTTATTATGAGTTGACGGAGTTGGGGCGGGGGATGGCTGAATCGTATTATTAGCACATCACTAATAATATTACCTTACACTCAAGGTTGCCTGATTTTAAGCAAATTATTGCTTGACACTAGATATTATTATTCATTTTATTTGTATTTATGAAATCACGTATAAAGCCATCAATGATAAGTTCCTCTAGTATGGCTCACCGAGGGCGGTTTAGCGGATCTTGTATTTATAATAACTTTAATAACAAGATGGCCCCCCCCGGGAAAGTAAAGAACGTTGACATTGAAAAGCTATTGGCCTGGGGTTCCTTGGCATATATGTTAGGTTTTATTACCGTTACCGTTCACACTGCGAATCTGGGCATACCACTTATAGAGTTAATGAAGCCCTTATATATTTGGATAGGTGTGCCTCTCGCAATTGTAGTATATTTTATACGAAAGATTTGGAAGTTATTAAGCTCACGCATAGAATTGTTGAAAAATGATTTAGGAGAGTTAAGAAATCGTGCGATAATGGATTACAAAAATGAAAATGTCGAATTATCGGAGCTTTCGGAGATGCTGATAAAGAATTTTACTGTTCCCCTAATACTGTCTCCGTTCCGAGTTAGTATACTGGAGTATTTCTTAAAACAGACAAAGAAACATATTGGCAATTTAGATTTAAGATCAAACTCCAATGATAAGGTATCTCAATTACGATTAATAACGACTAAAGCACTTATAGCAACTTCCTATATCTCAAAAGCGTTTGATACGATATTAAATTTCATCAATTACACAGTGCTTATTATGCTTATTCCAATTGGATGCTACTTATACATATTTCACGCATATCCTGCAATACCTCAAAGCTATGGAGGGGGAAAACCGGTCCCAGTAAAATTAATCCTCGATGGAACTAGAATACCCTCTGATTCCATGGAACTATTTCATCTTTTTTCTCCTGATCTAAGTTACAATATAGAACACCATCATATTACTACTGCAGAGATAAATCTCTTATATAGAACATCGGATTTATATTATATCGGATTAAAAAATAAAAAGATTTTGTCAATTCCCTATGAGTCAATTTTAGGAATTGTTTGGGCATCTAATAACAAGAACCCAATTAGCCGCATTGAAAACGACGAATCTACCCCTCAACCGAAGATATTTGATTAACATCGCTTGTAAGAACTATATAAACACCTATTTTTTGATTATTTACCCGTTCTAATTATAAATGTATGCGTAGAAGTATTTAGGATTTTCATATGTCCTCCCCTCTACACCCTCCCATACGGGTAAAATACGAACAATAATATCGCGATGCCGAAAAGCACCCAGGTTCCAGCGGTAAGCTCCCTCGATTTACCGGAGACGATCTTGAATATCGGATACAACGCAAACCCCGCCGCCATGCCAAACCCGATATTGTAGGTGAAACTCATCAAAGCGATAGTCGCCACCGATGGAAACAGTTCTGAGTAATCTTTAAATGGTATTTCCTTGATAGGCGAGATCATCAGAAAGCCAACTACCACCAGTGCCGCCCCGTAAGCGCATGACGGCACCGCTACAAATAACGGCGCAAAAAACAGACATAGCAATAACATCGCCGCTGTTACCAACGACGAAAACCCGCTTTTCGCACCGGCTTCTATCCCCGCCGCCGATTCGATATAAGTACCGGTTGTTGTGGTTCCGGCTAAGGCTCCCGTCACAGTAGCTATCGCGTCGGCCATCATAGGCTTCTCGATCTCCGGCAGGTTACGGTTTTCATCCAGCAACCCAGCCCTGGCCGAGACGCCTATCAAAGTCCCCATTGTATCGACAAAATCCAATATAAATACCACCAAAAGCACCGGTAAAAAATCGAGGCTCAGCGCCCCGACTATATCGAGCTTTAGGAAAAGCGGAGCAAGCGACGGCGGCGCCGAGATCAGGCCATCGGGCGGCGGCGCGGCTTTGAATACGAACGCCAGGACCGTTGTGGCCAGCATTCCGATAATAATAGCCCCGGTGATTTTTCTTATCATTAATATCGAAATCAGGATTACTCCGAAAATCGCCAGAAGCGGCTCCGCAGACGATAGCTGGCCGATCTTCACAGGCGCGCCCTCCACCCCGATTCTCACTATGCCTGTCTCGTTAAGGCCGATAAACATGATGAAAAAACCTATCCCCACCGCGAAACTCATCTTCAGGCTCTCGGGGATAGCGTTGGCGATCCAGGATCGTATTTTCAACGCGGTTATGATTACGAAAATCACGCCGCCCAAAAAAACGGCGCCTAATGCCGTTTCCCACGGGTATCCCATACCGAGACAAACGGTGAAAGCAATAAAAGCGTTTTCTCCCATATAGGGCGCGATAGCGAACGGTCGTCGGGCGTAGAGGGCCATCAGCAATGTCCCCATCACCGACGCTAAAATCGTAGCGGTGAACATGGCGTCACGTGGGAAGCCGCCTTTTTCCAATATTGCCGGGTTAACGACAATAATATAAGCGATAGCGAAAAACGTAGTCAAGCCGCCGATGATCTCTGTTTTGTAGTCTGTGCCGAGGATGTCGAACCGGAAATATTTTTTCATCATTCCACCTCGATATATTTTTTCTCGTTAATATATACTCAGCCACGACAGAGATAAAGTCAACCCGAAATTACCATTATGGGAATATCAAAACCGCTCCTCTTATTGAGGCGGGCATTCTTCGCACGAAACAAGCTCGGGAAATCCGGACGACAGTTTTGAAAAGGCCGCTATGACATCGGCAACATTGAATTCGCACGAATTATTGACATCCATCGCTACGGCCCATTCGTCCCCGGTTCCCGGCGGACACTCGCAGAGTAATGCTGGTTCCGGGACGCCGGCTTTGAGCTTCGAAAACGAAGAGATAATGTCGGCGACATTCAAATCGCCGCTACCGTTAAAATCTCCGGTAACATAATTACAGATGACAGTCATACTATAATCCTGTAAATCGAATAGAACTGGACCCGACGAATCGTTACAGCGAATTGTAAACGAGTATTCTCCTTCGACATCAGGTAACCCCGTTATGAATCCGGTGTTTTCATCGAGGACGAGTCCGGACGGCAACGCTCCCGCGATTACCTCAAAATGGTAAGGAGGCTGGCCGCCGCGGGCCTCGATTTGAGCCGTGTAATCCAAATTCAGAAAGACCTCGGGAAGCTCTACAGTCACTATATTCATCGTATAACCGACATGATTTACGCTTCTTAAGATCCAATCGTATTTATCCAACTGCAATTGGGTGACATTTCCATCGACAACGATCCTGTAATCGGCGGCACGGTTATCGTTCCAGACCGTCATCTCGGTTTCATTACCACTTATGGTAGGATATATTTTAATCGGCATGGTGAATATTTCCGGTGCGGGCGATCCCTGTACCTGGTCGATATGTAAAAACAATTCGTACTGTCCGCCGCCGATATCCTCGTCTATCCACGAATACTCGTATTCGGGCCGGTTCATTCCCCAGACCCATTCATCAAAAAACCAATCCAGGGGCGCGCCGTAATACTCCGCCATAATATCACGGAATTCGATAGTAGTGATTGTGCCATATTGATGATCGGGATGGTTGGCATAACCGTACATACCGTCGAAGAATGCCTGATCTCCCATCACTCCTCTAAGTATATGCAGAACCCAGGACCCCTTATTATACACCGTATTGCTACCGAAAAGGGGACTTGGATTATAAATCGGCCCGCTGGGATCGCTGACACCATTCATATATAATAAGTAATTCCTATAGGCGCCAAAACCATATTGATTCTCTTCATACAGGGCTTCGAGATATGATGCGAAACCCTCGTTCATCCAGATATCCGGCCAGGTATCGCAGCTAATCATATCGCCGAACCATTGATGCGCCAATTCATGAACAAGAATCCAGTCATAAGCGTGGTCCCCGCGGATCAGAGCTGCGCCGTAACTGGTATTGCATTGATGTTCCATAGCGCCACCCCAGGGAAATTCCGAATGCCCGTATTTTTCGTTAACGAATGGGTATTCGCCGAACATATCGGCAAAAACACCCATTACCTGTGCCGTGATATTGAAATCTTCGACGGCATCCGAGTAATCCTCCGGGTATACGTAATTGGTGATGGGTATCGGATCCCCGACATCGGGAATGTACCAATCTGTGAAACTCTGATAATTGGAAATCGCCAGCGAAATCAGGTATGTCGTAATTGGATAGGACACTTCCCAATGAAACGTGCGAGTACCGTCGCCATTGTTTATATCGCTGATAAGCATTCCGTTCGAGGTCGCCACCAGGTTATCGGGAACCGTAATTATAATGTCTGCCGAATTAGCCTTATCATGCGGTACATCCTTACATGGCCACCATTCCCTCGCGCCCTCCGGTTCGGACAGGGTCGAAATTATCGGCTGGCCACTGTGAGTATCCCAGGTAAATGAGCCGAATCCGCTGCCAGGCGGATGGCCGTGATAAGAAACAACCGTCGTAAATTCGTCATTCGTGTTGTAAGCCTGGTCAAGCGTAATTGCCAGAGTATTTCCGGCATGTGTATAGGAAACGGGGCTTCCATTCATGGTTACCTGATCAACAGTCATGGAAGAGTGCAAATCATATTCGGCCAAAGACAGTCCATCGATAGTAGATTCCGAGGTCATGGTAACCACGCCTGAGACAGTCTGTCCGCCGATATCTGTGACATCGATATCGAGTTCCCAGTATATGACATCGTAATCGGCCTGGTTGAGGGCGATATTCCCCGTCTGCCTCTCCGAAAGCTTCTCAAAATAAAGCGATTTCATTTTCCATTCGGCGTTTCTAAAATCATCCCTGGATATATCCTGGGCGCTCACCAAGGACGACAGTAATAGTGCCACGATTGTCAATAATCCAATTTTCATTTTTTTCTCACAGCTTAAACGGTTACAAGAAGAACTGTTTGGACTTTTTCAATATAAAACAATTCGCTCCGGCGGTCAACGCAATAAAAATTTACCACTTAAGATTCCCAAAAATACAAATGGAATCCTAAACCGGCGAAGTACCAACCGCGACTACATCGGCGGGCAATCCTCGCAGGGAACGAAATCGGGAGCGCCGGTTTTTAGATTTGAGAACGCGGTAATAATATCGGCGATATTGAACCCGCACGTATTATTAACATCCATCGCCACCGCCCATTCGTCGCCGCTTCCCGGCGGACACTCGCAAAGTAGTAACGGCTCGGGATCACCGGTCTTGAGCTTGGAAAACGCGACTATGATATCCGCAATATTGAAAACTCCGCTACCGTTGAAATCTCCCATCACATATTCGCAACCGCCCACGGGATTATGGAACCTGGCAAGCATTATAGTGGGATCACCCTGTAGACACATCCCGTAAAACCACGCCCGGCTATCGGCCCCCGCGCATGTTTCCATATTAATCCGGGCCCATTCCAAAAAAGCGTCGCCATGTGTAGCGCCCTCACCGAGAGGCGCGTAGTAATCGTCGAAACATAGCATCGAGCCGGTCTTTGTAGCGCCCAGACTCAAAAGACCATACTCAGATTGGAATACATACCATCCGCCCATATTATCCGTCTCCACGAATCGGGCGTTAGAACAAGCGAAAAGATTGTAGGTGAGTGCCTGCATCATAAATGATTCTACCTCGTAATTATGAAACAGCTGATAATTATTATGATTATAATAGAGATAATGCGCGAATGCCGATGAATGCGAGCAGATCAAGACATGTTCATAACGGTTCTCGGAAACTTCCTGAAGCCGATCTATATATGTGCCCCGAGAGGTCTCGAAAATGTCAATTACCGAATCGGTGGCGGGGTAAGCCATGGCAACATCATACCCCCATCCGTACATATTCCAGTCGTTATCAACAAAAGCCAGGGCTTTGTCATCCATGAGTAACTCGCCTGTACGGAAATTATGATTCTTCTGAAAATAATTTCTCAATAATTGAACCTCATTGGCGCCATAATCGCTCATTGACGAGGCATACAATCGTCCTACCCATATATCCGCCTCCAACCTACCGGAATGAGCGTCGAACATCCCATCCTCATCGGAATCGTCCCAAAAACCGTTCAAATCCATAAAATACAAATCGCAGGGAAATTGAACGTGAGCGCCACCCCAACCCTCCGGCTCGTCCATCTCATACCACGGCACCGCCAAATCACCGACAAGTATAGTACCATCGAGCCCCTGACCCAGCCAATCGTTAATAAAAACTTCCCTGAGGCCTTCCGGCGATAATGTCTCGTTGGCGGTATAAAGATTAATAGTATATCCTTCACCTTGAAGATCGAGCATAAAAGTATCAAGAGCTTCCTCTATTAACGGATATAAATCCTCATTTACTATAATGTCAATATAATAGTCTGTGGCGATCAGTGACGAATAAACGAGATCGACTTTTTGCGTATCGTCGAACTCTTTACCTTGAATATATTCCTCGTAGGTCATAGGTCTGGTGGACGGGTCCAGCCAGCGTGTGACAGTTACCGTTTCGGGGTCGTAGCTCCGATGTGCCCTGTCTAATGATTGAGAATACGCTGCCGACGAGATCAGTAATAAAATAAATATCCAAGATAAAATGATCCTATTTCGCATAACATCCCTTTCCCTTAAACATTTCATTGTGTCAAAAATACTATAGCATTCCTAAAATAGCAATAAATATCTATCTTGTGTTGTCTATAATCGTACTTAAATCGTACTTAGCCGCGATGCGATCCATTGAGTTAAAAAGAACGGGATACCCGTAAAATCGCCAGGCGTCCGATCTCAGGGGCCCCGACAAACTCCGTGTGCTTATTATCGAGGAAATTTTTGACCGTTAAACTTAACCTGGAAGAATAGATAAATTCCTTTGACGCGTTTAGGTCAACCACTACATATGATTCTACTTTTGTGCCCATAAATGGACCGTACATATCGAAAGAATCGACAAATCGCAGGCGGCTGGTGATATCGAACCCGGCACTCCGATTGGAATATCTGGAATATAACGCAAATTTATGTTTCGGGGCGTTCAGGTAAATATCGTGAAGCTGTCCGGCTGATTTTTCAAATAAATTTCTGGAGATAAATGAATAGCCGCCCCCGAAACTAAATTGAGAATTAGCTCGAAACATCAACGCGATATCGGCGCCGTATAAGGTAATATCCCCGAAATTCCGAAATGTGACCAAAACTGCGGTCGGATCGTATGCCTCATCGGGGCTGACGGTGCCGAATGGAATCCTCGTAGTCCCGCCCACAAACATATTCGTAAGCTCGTCAACAGCTGTACCGTTTCCGTTACCCCCCAGCGACGGATCATCGAGACCGGCAAGAACCGCAGCATGATCGGCGTTGGCCGGATCTGCAAGCAGTTCGGCGAACCGATCGAAAAGATAATCCGATAAGGTTTCGCCATCTAAAAATACATTGGGTGTCTCGATAGCCAGCGGCCCGACAAAATCATTCTTCTCGGTACGATATAGATCGACGCTGAATTGGATTCGATCGGTTATCATTCCTTTGTAACCGAGTTCGAGTGTTTTGGTATATGTTGGCCTTAACGGATCTATATCGGAGATATCGGCGGGATCGACCGGGTCGAATGACCGGTTGTCGGGATTATAGATCCCCAGAACATTATTCACTCCTGAAATTTCGGTCGGGGTAAGAGCCCGCATCGATTCGGTTAGAGAATCGACTGTTTCCCGGGGCACTCCAAACCCGGTCATAATCGATTCGAATCCGGAAATGACAGCTTCCGATCCGGCATCCCACATTACATTGGTAAAAACAGGGTCGTTGAAATCGATATAATCGTCCGAGGATAATCCACGCGGGTCCAGCGGGGCGAATGACGATCTGAATCGCGGTCCGTTATTATTGAAACTCCAATGGAAACCGGATTCGGATACGCCCTGCACGCGAATATCGATATCGGGGGAGTATCCTACAATAGGCTCAAATCCCGAGCCAACTCCGAACGGATCGTCGGCTTGCAAAATATCTAAAAAGAGGTTTGTGTTATTGGGAGTAGAATAAGCGCGGTTATAAGTCAAACGAAAGTTCTGATATTGTCTGGGTTGAAATACAGCCGCTGCCCTTGGCGAAAATATGATACCCTCGAGCCTGTTATGCCTGTCTATTCTTCCAGCGCCGATTAATTTTATACGATCCGATAATTTAGCCTCGGTTTGAAGATAGATTCCGTATTCGTTGATATTATCGTCAGCCTCGTTTCGGCCGTTGATCGTCGATTCGGTTTCGGGACGCGTAAAGATAGCGTCCAGCCCATATATAAACGATAATCGATCCATGGGAGAATATTTATGCTGAACCTGAGAGGAATATACTTTGGATTTATCGATTATCATCTGCCCGGTGCGCAATAAATATGTATCCCCCGCGTCGCTGGCGTTGACAAATCCCTGCAAGAACAGATCCTTATACATAAAACGGGTTTGAGCGTAAATGTAGGTCCAGCCGTCCGCCTGTGCCGCCCCGAGACTTGTCAATTCGATTCCCTTAGCCCTGTTCAGCCCGCCGTTGACGATCAGATAACCGTCGTCATTAATAACGATATCGGCCCTCATATCGAGCGAGGCTTTTTCGAGTTGAAAATCCCGATTGTTTTCCCTCCAGGGACCTGCATATCGAGGTCCCCCCACAGTCGGCTTGAATAATCTTATTGAATCGGGTTCGTAATGATCGGTCGACTCCCATTCGTTGCCCCTGAAATATCGCCCTGATATTTTATAACCGAATCTATTATGGGAACTCCCGGCGTGACGGAACGAACCCATAACCAAATCTCGCTCTCCTCCACCCATATTTACCGTTGTTCCCTCCGAGGAAAACGGTGATTTGGTGATTATATGCATAATACCCGATGCGGAATTGGGACCGTAAAGAGCTGAGCCGGGACCGGAAACCAGCTCGATCCGCTCGATATCGTCATCGGTAACCGGGATAAAACTGTAAGCGTTATAACGCAATGACGGGACCCGGGCGATACGATTATCTGTAAGCACCAGAAGCGCTCCGGAGAATACATTATTGAATCCGCGTATTACGATATTCGATTGACTCAACCCGGTGGTGACGTTATCCACCGATGGTCGCCCTTTGATGTGATCTCCGGGAGTTAATGCGACGTTGTTCTCTATCTCCTTTGCTCCTACCACGCTCACAGACGCCGGCGCGTCGAGGATCTTCTCCGGCCGCCGTGACGCCGAAACCAGGACTGTATTCGAAATGACTTTTTCCGGGATCAATCTGGCGATCATCATCTCGGATTGACTACCATAAAGAATGATTTTTACCATATGAGGCTGGAAACTGATAGATGAAAATGAGACGGTATAACTGCCGGGCATTAAACCGGGGACCTCAAAACATCCCTTTTCGTCAGTTAACGCGCCTATCGGTTTGCGTTCGGGTTCAATGCCTTTAACTACGACATCGACCTTAATTAGCGGTTCATCATCGCTGTCGTTAATCACAACGCCCGAAATTTTCCCGCTCTGAGCGAATGCTAAATTCGATATCAGAAAAAATACGGATAATATTCCGGCTCTAAAGGCAAGACCCCTCATAATAATTCCTCTTTTCCCCCGATCTCACACATGCCGAAAACCGCTATATTTTTATGGCATACATAACCACTGTTGCACCTTCGTAGCTTGTTGTTAAAGCGAGTATATCTCCTTCGAGGTGCCAGGTTCCGCTTAAAATGTCGGGCGGGTCTACCGCCCCATCTGAATCGCTGGTAACTATAATTGTGGCGTTGTGACCGTCAATAGAGATTGTCCCGTTCTCGACCCAGACGACAGCGGTATCGGCATCAAGCTCCTCATACAGAAACGTGCCGTCGGCGCTTACGGTGAACTGCGCCGATTCTACTCCCTCGTGCCATTGAAGCAAAAACCCGATACTGATTTCCGCGCCATTTATGGTGGCCGCCTGGTAGAGCCATGTGCCCACCAGTTCCGACGGTATTAAGGGCTCGGGAATTGTCGGGATGCTTTCCTTGTCTTCGCAACTTGACACCAACAACGATAAGACGATCGCTGACAAAACAAATACAGAACTAATCGATCTCATTAAATACCTCCAATTATTTTCGCAACCGATACCAATTTACCCGATTGGGAGATCAATTGGCAAGAGATTTCGCTTAATGAGCGACCATTGTACAGTCAGCGACATACATAATTACGGATATATAAGCTACGGGGGAAATCTAAACAAATGGAAAAGCCGGCAAAGACACTCGACGTTTAATTTAGCCTAAAAGACTGGTTATCGACGCCGCCGGCTTTCCCGCTTGCGCGTCAGGTTCTAAAGAGATATTGCAATTTCATGAAAAACTGTCTCGAAGATAGCCTCCAGCTCGACGGGTTCTCCGAACCGGGGGCGTAATTATTGTAATCGTAGGTAGATCCTACGTAGAACACAGAAAACGGGCTCAAGCGATAAGTTAACAGCGGATCGAATTCCCATTTTTCCGAAAAATCGTTGTACTGTACGACAAATCTTATAGATAGTTCGCGGTTTGCCTGGAAGCGGATTCTGGTACGGGTAATATATCCGCTGTAAAGCTCCTCCCCTGTTTCGACATGAGTGCTTTTAGTAAAATTAAAGTTAGGCTCTATTATCAGCCTGTCGATCGGTTTTAAGTCAAGCGACGCGTATATCGATGTTACGTTCCCTTTAGCCGATGCCCAAACCGCGGCGTCCTGACCCCTGTCGAAATTCACATAATATCCCAACTTATCAAACGGCCTGCTGTCGAAAAATAAATTGAAATTCCAGAGATCGTTGAATTCCTTTCCCCACCATACTTCCGATCCTCGATTAAATTGTATTCCGATTCCGGTTTGAGCATAATTCATTCGACCGGTTAATGATACAGACGTGTTTTCCCATTTTTTGTCGTTATCGAAATTCCATCTGCCTTCGGCGTAAAACTGAGGAGTGATCCTGGTGAATAGCCCCTTTTCCGGATAGAAAGTGTAATTCGAGTAAAAAGACAAATTCCTGTAATCGATCCAGGGATCGTATCCGGTTTGCGTTCTATAGGACGGGGCGACCTGATTGTAGTCGATCGTAAAACTCAGATGACGGGCACGTCGCCTGAATTGAGTGATAAATCCGTCTCCGGAAAACGATTCGCCGTCGAGAGATGCTGTATGTTTGCCGTTATCAAATTCGATATCCTCAAGTCCTTCGTTCAACGATGCATCGTTCGGTTCTTTCGTGTGAGTTGTCAGATATTGCCCGACAAGGCTGTATTTTTGCGATAGCCTGATATCACCGTCAACACCAAAAACTGTTCCCGAACCACCCCCATCAATTCTGCGATCGGACACAATAAATCCGAGGTGATTATCCTCGCCCAGCGTTCGCGTCGCTCTCAATATATTGACGTAGCTTTTTTTGGTGTTGCGCATAATACTCTGTTCTTCCAGCGGGATAATATAGGGTGTGTTTTCATCGAGTGCGGATAAGAAACCGATACTGGTTTTATCCATTCTGCTGGTCAGCTTTGTGGCAAACCGGGGATCGTTGACAGTACGGGTGTAGAAAGCATTGAAAATGGTTCTGAATATATCGCTTCCCTCCTGGAAAAAAGGACGTCTCTCCGGGTAAAAAAGCGATATGGTCGTGTTGACGTCGATCTGCGCGGCATCGGATTCTATCTGGCTGAAATCGGGATTGTATGTTCCTTCCAGAGTCATATTCGAGGAAATCGAATATTTCCCCCCCAAGGACAACTCCCCGTTCGGATCATCGTTCTCAAATTTGGAGCCGAGATCCTGGGAATCCAGGCGGCTACCCGACTGGTATCCTACGAAAGTCGGAAGAATTTCGAATCCCTTGCCCGGGCTTACGTTTTCGATTCCGGCGACAGTTCCCCATTTGCAGGGCCAGCATTTTTCATCGCGATCAATGGCCGACCAGGAAAATTCCTTAAAACTATCGCGGGGACGCTCTCGCAGAAAATTGATTCTCCATGACTGGATATCTTTATTAGGGAAACGAAGACTTGCGAACGGGACGGCTATTTCCACCTGGTAACCGTCTTCGGTAACCAGGGCCGCCGATTCCCAGACCAGGTCAAATCCACGGTCTCCACCGCTGATACTGGACCAAAGATAGTCTTTTTGGATTCCATACGGGTTGACATATAATTGATAAGCCCAAGCCGCCTCGCCGTAGGTATCGAACAGAAGTCCCACTGCGTCGTCACCGTGGAATAAATCGCGCTGACACATAGTAGCCCTGATCTTGGAGGGATCATCATAGCACTTAAAAGCCACATATAAATTATCGCTGTCGTAGGTTACCAGCACTTCCGTATCAACGATCGGTTCGATATTGTCACCCGGATAAGATTCAGCAAAATTACCGGCCCGGCTGGCGTTTCTCCACCCTGGATCGTCGAGATTACCGTCGATCTCGATATTCCCGGCTGATTTTCCGATTTCGAGGCTGGGGTTAAACATCGGCTCGAACGTGGCTGATACGGAGCCTGTAAAAAACATGAATAAAATCAACATACCAATCGCGAAAATAGCCGATTTCATCGTTAAATCTTCAGTTTTCATTTTAAAACCTCCTCCAAAAACGTTTAATGACTAAATTCGGACGCCGCTATAAAGATGATATTATTGGGTGTTTTAAAATCGAAGCGACGGCGGCCAACCATTCCGGACTCCTAAAAGTCTAAAAATCTCCGCTTTTAACTACGAAAAAAGGGCCAAAATGTTTTATGGAATTTTTCGGGCCATATAGACTATTTACGATATCCGGTATTCTCGCTTCCCCCGCAGTATCGGGGGAAGATTATAGAGGAACTTAATATAGATCGGTAATATCTATATTAATCCGTTGTCTCACCTTTATACTTAATCAAACGCGATTCAAACCTTGGAATCACGATCGGTTTTTCCTCATTATCCCGGGGCGCAGGCTCCCATCCCGGAGGCGGACAATCCGCACATGGTTCTAATTCCGGAGAACCGGTTTTTAGTTTGGAAAAGCCATCGATGATATCGGAAATATTGAAGGCACAAGAATTATTAACATCTATTGCTATTGCCCATTCATTTCCGCTTCCCGAGGGACATTCGCAGATTAAATCCGCTTCGGGCGAACCTATTTTAAGTTTAGAGAAACCGTCGATTATATCGGAGATGTTAAAAGAGCCGCTGCCATTGAAATCGCCGATGATGTAATCGCAACCCGATTCTTCCGGCCCAAACTTAGTCACAAAAGCATCACTACTACCATTATAACTGCCGCCATACGGGTTTTCCGTGGGGAAATCTAACGAGGAAGTCGATCCCGTCACATAAGCGTTCCCGGAACCGTCTACGTCGATACCCTCGCCCCCGTCATAGCTCCCTCCGCCTAAGTAAGTGCTGTAAACTAAAGAGTTGCTAGCCCGGGATAATTTCGTAACAAAAGCGTCCAATCTACCACCTAAACTTCCGTCATACGGGATTTCCGTGGGGAAATCTGACGATTCAGTATCTCCCGTCACATAAGCGTTCCCGGAGGCGTCTACGGCGATGCCATGGCCCAGGTCATCGTTGGCCCCGCCTAAGTAAGTGCTGTAAACTAAAGAGTTGCCGGTCGGGGATAATTTCGTAACAAAAGCATCGAAATTACCGCCTAAACTGCCGTCATACGGGTTTTCCGTGGGGAAATCTAACGAGGGAGTCGATCCCGTCACA
>JAZGHS010000214.1:0-3353 GCA_036481315.1 Candidatus Zixiibacteriota bacterium
GGACGTCCTATAATCGCCCTGGCCATTTTACTGGCGGGTATGGTGAATATCTCGCCCTCTATATCAAGCCCGAATGCCTCGGCATCCCTACTGGTATCGATAATAATGCTTCCTCCCGGTTTCAGGCCCGTTACTAATTCTTTCGATTTTAGTAACGTAGAATCTTGAATTATCAGACAATCGGGATTATGTATTTGGTTTCTGCTTCGGATCACATTATCCGATATTCTAACGAATGACAGCACCGGTGCGCCCATCCTTTCAGACCCGAATGATGGAAACGCCTGGGCGTATTTACCATCGATAAAAGCCGCCTGAGCAATCAACTCCGCCGCGGTCACTACACCCTGTCCGCCCCTTCCGTGCAGACGAATTTCCTTCAATTACTCCTCCTTATTTATCGGACCCAGGTTGGAATACCCGGTAAAAGGTCTATTATTTGTTTCGACTCATCGCCGCTCTACTTAATCGATACGGTTCAGAGCGAAACTCACTTATCGATACGGGGATAGGTGATACTCCCCTGCTTTTGATATTTCCCCTTTTTATCGGCGTAAGATTTTTCGCACGGTTCATCGGATTGGAAAAATAATACCTGAGCTATCCCCTCGTTGGCGTATATTTTAGCTGGAAGCGGAGTCGTATTGGCGATCGATAACGTGGGGAAACCCTCCCATTCAGGCTCGAACGGGGTCACGTTGATAAGAATACCGCATCGGGCATAGGTGGATTTGCCAACACAAACCGTGAGGACATCTCGGGGGATGCGAAAATACTCCACCGTACGGGCTAACGCGAACGAATTGGGTGGGATTACGCAGATATCGCCTTTAAATTGGATGAAACCGGATTCGTCGAGATTCTTGGGGTCTATATTATCGACTTTCGAATGATCGAATATTTTGAATTCGTCCGATATACGGATATCGTAACCGTAAGATGAAACTCCGAAAGAGATGGCGCCCTCCCTGACCCTGTTTTCCTCGAACGGCTCGATCATCTTCTGATCGAGTGCCATTCTACGTATCCAGCTATCGGGTTTGATCGCCATTCATTCTCCGCGTTTGCCGACAATAACGTCGAGATTCTTTCCTTGTAAAGAACCCGGTCAATTGCTCTTACCGTCTCTTTTCAATTGAAACAAAATAGGTTTCGGCAGAGTTCCTGTCAATCAATATTTGAGGATTTTGTTAATCTTTTCACAAGAGGTATGATGCGAGACGAATACCCCGGCGGTCTGAGGATAGCGTGCGGTGAAGAATAAGACCTACCCCTTGTCATGCCGGACTTGATTCGGCATCCATAAATAATATTATGGGTCGGGAGATCCGACCCTTACGCATATAACCCTAATTTTACTAAAACAAAATCGGGGCGAGAGGATTTGAACCTCCGACCTCACGGACCCGAACCGTGCGCGCTACCAGGCTGCGCTACGCCCCGATGCTCTTTGTTTTAGCCCCAAGAATGAAACGCTCCACTTGGGACAAAATGAACTCAAATCAAAATCCAACAAATTCGGCCGTGCCTCCGCATCTCTCGATCTCTAAGGCCATTCTAAGCGCCCATTCTTTCGAATACCAATAAACGAAACGGTTTTTACGATCAGCCATTATCTTCTTTTCCTCTTCGATAGTCCGAACGCTAATAAGAGCTCCATTGAACAGATTCGTAAGGCAGGTTACCACTTCGCTATTTTCCGGATCCCAGGCCGCTTTTACGTAATACCTATCTCCCTTTTCCGACCCGCTGGGAATGAGAATTCGAGATTTACGTTCCGATAAGATAATCTCTTTCAATTCCAGAATCCTCGGATTGTTTTGAAATTGGAGTATATTTTCGAGAATATCGTTAGCTCTCGGAGACTCGAGACTGAACAGGATCGATTTTGCCGATTGATGCATCTCCGGGTCGTCGGAAACCAGGCTCAAGGACAGGAAGTTATCCAGTTTCAGTTTGTCATTTAAAATACGTCGGGCATTAAATCCCAGTTCTTTGTCGGTATGTCGGCTCAAATCCAGTAGAGTGATAATTACAGGTTCTTTGGTTGTAGAGGTTTTTATGAATTCCGAGAAACTCTCATCCTCCAACCCCAGTACGGCCTCGAGTACTTCGATTTTCAACCCGACGCCGGTACGTTCGTTCTGCAGGAGTCGAACCAGATTTTTAGCGGAAAGGTCCAGATCCGTATGTTTTTTGCCAATTTGCTGAACGAGAAATTGTCCTTCTTCCTCGGGCTGCAACGGCTCGGCGTAAGCGGTGTTAACCAGGAACGAGAGACCGGACTCCTTAGGAGATTCTATATATTTTAAAACGTTTTTCCCCGAATCTTCATCCCATTGGATTTCATATTTCGCCGCCTCATCCCCCCTATAGTTGATATTGAAAAGTTCGTGCCGTCCGTTTTCCTTCCGGTAATAAAGAGTGAATACCTGCCCGTCCGTGATCGGTTTTTCCTGGACGTAGACGAAATACTCGTTTGAAATTCTCAAATTATTTTCAGTCGTTTCTCCTGGAATTTCCACTTCCACTCTTCTTAAATATAGCTCGTTTGAGACGATTTTTTCGTATTCCCTCAACCCCGCAATCTCGCCCTTGAAGATATAGACCGATGGTTGATTAAAAACCCACCATACAACCGACGTAATCACAAGCAAAAACCCGAAGGCGGCGGTTGAGATGAAGTAAATTCGGTAAGTATTCTTCTCTCTATCGCTAGCGGGCGGGGTTCTGAGATTCGCGCGTTGATAAATTTTATAGCCCCAACGAGTGATAATCAAACAAAACAATAAGGCGAACATAAACGGGCCGAACTGATACGCCAGTTTCGTCCAATTCTCGAAATCGCTCATACAATCCTCCTTGAAATTAAAGACATGAACTTAATTAATCTATGTTCCACGGGCAATAATCCCGTGGGCTTACAATCTAAAAGACTACTGTACGCTTCGCTATAAAAAATCGGGGCGAGAGGATTTGAACCTCCGACCTCACGGACCCGAACCGTGCGCGCTACCAGGCTGCGCTACGCCCCGATGCTCTTTTTGTCGGGAGCGCGGGGCTCCCGACCATCGACAACCGTCAATACTTCCCGGGGGGGAAAGAGCTTAATCGCCGTTGAAAGTGATTCCCACAGCAAGCTGGGAGCACCACCGGGTATTATCACCAACGACGCCTCTATAATAGGAAAGAATGGTAAATTGTCAATATTTAAAATATCTTCAAGCTGCCGGGTTTCTTCGAAACCCGATCTAAGACAACGTTTTATTCAATAAGGCGGCGTATTTCTCGGGTAACGCGGCCGGTTTGCCGGTTCCGACCCTGGAACAGACCAAACCTGTTTCGGCCATGAT
>JAZGHS010000215.1:0-9244 GCA_036481315.1 Candidatus Zixiibacteriota bacterium
CCAGCCATCCTTTCATAGCGTCGATACTGATCTTTGCGGCGTGCACGGTGTCTTCGTTCTCCAGACGCAGACCGAAAATATTGATCCCCATCTCGATATATTTCTCAGGACGGGCTTCCATGGTGTAGTCCATTAATGCCGGAAAGAGCAACGCCAGCCCCCGCCCGTGGCTGATATCGTAATGAGCGCTGACCACGTGCTCTAAAGCGTGCAAAGGATACCCGCCGCCTCTACCGGAATTAACGAAGCCGGAAAGAGCCAATGTGGATGACCACGAAAGGAAAGTTCTCGCCTCAAGATCATCCCCTTTTCTGATAGCCCGCGGTAGATATTTCATGACTGTTTTTATTATCCCCTCGGCGATCCGATCCTGGACATAGGATTCGGTAGATGATGTGAAATACCCTTCTATTACGTGGCTGATGATATCGAAACCGCCGTCGGCGGTGTAATCGGGCGGGCAGGTGAATGTCAGTTCGGGATCTACAATCGACGCGGTGGGAAATAATGGCGGCCCCCAAATTCCGGTTTTCTCATGGGTCTCCCAGTTGGAGATAATTCCGCCGGAATCGGCCTCGCTACCTGTAGCCGCAACAGTTGGGACACAGACTATCGGCAAGGCTTCTCTGATAGGCCTTTGTTTCTTATCGGGCCCGGTAAAGACATATTCCCATACCGAATGCCCGGTTTTAGCGGTGATGGCTATCCCCTTCGACGCGTCCATGACGGAACCACCGCCGAGTCCGAGGATAAATTCGCATTCGTTGTCGCGAGCGATCCCGGCGGCTTTGTCGCATGTGGTATGACGGGGATTCGGTTCGATCCCCTCGAATACGACAGAGTCGAGTTTCGCTTTTTTCAATAAATCGATAACCTTATCGAGAATACCAGTCTTGCGCATTGACGATTTACCGGTTACGATCAGCGCCTTTTTACCGACAGGTTTTAGAAACTTGCCGATATCGTTAATCTTTCCCGGCCCGAAATATATTTTTGTCGGAAGCTGAAAATCAAATGAAAGCATCGATCCTCCCTTTTATTCGATTGAAAAATCATTCATCCCTTTTAATACTCATCGTTATTATAACTATCCGCCCGGATATTGGCAATCATCTAAAATAAAAACCGGGTTTTCAAAAGAAAACCCGGCTGATTCAGTCCTATGATATTCCGACGATTATCGAATCTTTTGCGATACCACCGCTTTTCTTCTAATCAGGACCGCTATAGTCGCCAGCCCGAGCAATAATAGCGAAAATATGATCAACCCCCATTCGGAGAGCGTGGGGATATCCGGGATGACGCAATCGACCTCCGAACAAAGAGTGTTTTCTCCCATGAAAGTGCCATCTAAGTTTTCGCATTCGAGAAGAGTAAGATCCTCGATACAGCTCTCATCGGATAGACAACAGGCGCCCGGCGTCAGTATCCCAAGACCGGTTACGGTTGTTATTTTTATCGCCCGCCCGCTCTGTAAAATGGCAGCCCCGGGATGATAGAAATTGTCGAACGTGTATTGCAGGCCATCATTGGCATCGTAATTCTGGAATCCAACCGTGGTGTACAGTCCCGGCGTTTCGCCGCCATCGCCATCGACATTGTTGACAGTTTGGTACTGAAAGACCATTTCGGCATCGCCTGTGGGGGTGGGATAATGAACCGGATCGTAGATTATCATCTGGAAAGACTGGTTCGAACCGTTCCTGGCATGAGTACAATTTTTCCATTCGATAATGAACCGGTGATTGGCCGAGTCGTAATACTCGAAAACCCCGTTATTGCCGGAATATTCCAGATCATCCCAATACGGCCCGATCAACCCATAAGGAGCGCCCGGACCCGGAAGAGGCATATTATGAGAATTAGAATAACGGTTCCCGCCCATATCTATGATTGACGTATCGAACGCGACAAATCCATTGATACATACTAACATATAATCGAAGTTTTGACCGTAGTAAACAAAATCAAACGGTAATGGGTTTATCACCGAGGCATCGTCGTCCGTATTGTCGGGGAAATTGATCCTCGTACCTGAGCCGCCGGAGAACGGGCTAATCTCCACCCAGTTATAAACCGGCGCCGGATCGTATCCGGTATCAGTGTTATCGTACATGAAATATCCATATGAATCCGGGCCTACGGGGTCATTCGTTGAAACCGCTCCTATCACTACCGGAATTACTTTTGATACTATCGAACCGTTGCTCGATGTCAATTCCAGATTGAAATTCACGTTATAACCGTTATAGACATCAGGACTAACTTCGATCTCAAATGGTGACGTGCTGTTGGAGCTAGTTTCCCCAATCCCTATATCGCCAAAATCTGCAGTACCGTCGATAATTGTAATTCCCTGATGGCCCTGCATGAAACTTCCCGTTATAGATGTCCCGCCCAACTCGCCGATATTCTGAAGCGAAAAAACCATCGACGATGTCTCCCCAGGGTCGAGCCTGTTGTTGGGATTGCCGGGGTAGGATGTGCCCAGATGTAAAAAATGCATCGACTTAATGTCTACCGGGAGAGCAGCTGTCCAACTTCCCTGATCGGATGTAATCGTAAGATCCAGAATAATATGCTCACCCTGAGGGATATGGCTCGCGAACTGCGCGGCGAATTTACCGGAATTGGCCGTATTACCGGGGGAGATGTTGCCATAGGATCGGCTGGGAACGGTAATGCTGACAAGCGGATTCGATGAACTTAAGGTAGCAGAGACGTTAGTTGCGGTGGTCAAATTCCCGTAATTTTTAAGGGTGATGGCAAATTCTACGATCTCGGATGAATTTACGTTGCCGTCGCTGTTACCAGACGAGTTGCCCGAATTATCATCGTCGATGGCAATCGCGTCGATTCCAACCGCCACCGGCTCTGTCTGGATAAGAGTATGTCCCCTGTGAGGAATACAATTTCTTCCCGTTACGGTAACAAACATCGTATCCGGTGTAGACGTACTAAAATTAAGCGTAATATTTCCCTGACCGTCGGTTCGGCCGCCTACGAAAACCTCCTCGTTAATATCGTATCCCTTTACAAGATTTACGTATGCTCCCTGTAATGGCAAACCGCCATCAACCGAAACATGAACCTGCAATATATTTGTGCCTACAGGAATAGTAGAGGGATAAGTAACTGTCAGTTCGCGAGGGATCGCTGTCCTGATATCCAATTCGGGCTCGCCTAACGTGTTGTAGGTATGGTGGTACATTTCGACTTTATCCATCCGGCTGGGGAAACTATTGTACATTTGCATTTTCCCGCGGGCCGCCGCCAGTCCGAAATTATATATCCCCTCCTTGAACAAACCCCAGTAATATCCATACATGATGGGGTTATTCCATTTTGTATGCGTACTCCAGTCGGTTGAGCCGTAGAACGCCGGGCCGCCTTTAGGATATGTAACGGATCCCGCCCTTATCCACTTCTCTCCCCAGCATTCCTGTGACTCGAAATTCCCTATACCGCATGTTATTGCCAGGCAGATACCGATCTTCCAGCCATGAGTCAGCTGATCTATCCGACTTGTGGGATAAACCGGGGCACCCCATTGTGAAGAATATCCCCATCCCCGGTAGCTTATAATGGAAACACCGCGGCTGATCGAAGCATGGATATCATCGGCGCCGGGGTCACTGGTAGACCAGGCGAACACGGTATCAACCCGGTTATACCCCGCTTCCAACAACCTCTCGCGCACCCATAAGACAGTCAAACGGGGAGTGACCGCGCTGATGTTCCCGGCCGATGATAATGCCCTCAGATAGTAATCGGGATCTCCCATGTAAGGGTCCTGATCGAACCTCAGAGCTTTATGCATGGCTACTCTCAACTGAGATAAACTGCGTACCGACATCCGTGATATCATGACATCCGGTATAAAATCGGATCCGTCGAGGCGAGCGTACTGGTGGTCCGACGTGTATTGGCCCCAGGGATAGTCTGTAATTCTGTATGTGCCGTCTTTATCCCCTATAATACAGATAAACTCCGGCGGATATTCCCAGGTATTGTAAGCATTCTGGATATAACTTTTTACTTCGGTATACGAGGGATTGTTGCCGTTGGGGTCGATCTCGGATGCTGTCGCAATTACAACGTTATATCCCTTGAGATGTTTCCAGCGTCCCAGCACGGCGGCGGTATCGGCGAAAGCGTCGGGCGTGATAATCAGGTAACCACCCCTTACAGGTTCGTAAGCTGCCAGAAGTTCGTCGGCATTGGGGACCAAAGCCCGGTATAAAGGCAGAAATGATTCCGCTATCCGGTTTGACCGTCTTACCTTGACATTACGGTTATCGAATCCTTCATAGACTATATTGTAATCAACGCTGGTATAAACCCTCAATTGTTTGGTGACAGGATTGTATTGAACCGGATTGATGATTACCTGAATCATTCGCATATCGCGACATATAACCGGTTCGCTGAGCTCCACGACCTCCGCGGGATAGAATTCGTTTCTATTATAAAAATCGATATCTTTCACAAATGGTAAAATTTCGTCTGAACCCTCGATGGTCGGGGTTTGAACCGGCAATACTTCGTAATCTTCAATCGTCTCATACGAATACGAACGGATCTCTACTCTGACCCCGGCCTGATCCGGAATGCCCACCATGTGGGCGTAGATCGGCAACTCGGGCCGTCCCTCCTCGGCGGTCCGGCCGAAAAGATCCTTTTCAAGTGCCAGGGGACTTATGGATTTATAATTATTCCCATCGAGAACAACGTCCTCGACCTCGAGCCCGGTCATCCTGAAGCCGAGATTCGTTGAGGATTGATCGGAACCGGACATATTAATGGTTAACGATTCCGTGTTAGCCTCGTCAAGAACGATAGGGAATGACTCTGCCATTGCAGGCGAATGAAAAATCAATGTAAAAAACAAACAAATCGCTGCCGTCAGCAATGCCAATATGCCATACCTTATACTGTTACTGTTCTGTGTACATTTCTCTAAATCCATCGGATTTATCCCTTCCCGTTTATCAATTAATAATCATCAAATTCAAATCGATGCTATTAAAATCGGTCAAAAGGTATGATACCTTTCGGTTTTCGCTAAGTTAAGTTGATTATTATCTTTCGGGATCAAGGGCGGGTCGATAATCCGGCATGGCGAATTATCGGCCTGATCCGGTTCGGTTTGTGATGAAGCCCACTAAGATATCAATATATATATTTACCGTCAAAAAACAATAAAAAATCGAGAGGTTTATCCCGGATTACATAAGTACTTTTTATATATAGGCTCGACCCTTGTGTCGAAATGTGCAAAAAGATGCGGGCCTAACGGTTCTTAAGCGGATTGATTAAGATACGATTCGTCGTTACGAATAACCGCTACCGAACCACCAGCAAGCAACAATAACGCAAATATGATCATCCCCCATTCGGAGAGCGTGGGAATGTTCTGCAGCAGGTTGGAGGTCGCGGTTGTAGTATAGACATAATCCCCGCTCGCGGAACCGTTACCGTTGGCGGCGATCCCGGCCGCGTAGAAAACGATCTGTTCCGGGGGATCTGCCGGGGCCGTCCAATCGAAACTCCAGCTTACAGGGCCGTTGGGTGTACCGTTGTAGGTGCCCGCAGACGTCTGCTTGGTATAAATTTTGCCTCCCGACGACGAATACTGAGTATTAGTCGGATCGGTTATGGTTATGGACCCCAGAGCCAACGGCGTAATCTCGAACCCCCAACGTTGTTGTCCCGGATCGGATATCTCCACGGCGATAGGATAGGTTAAGCCCGCTTCGAAATCCGATGGAGCGACAATCGTAAAAGCGCCGTCGCCGCTGTTTAACGGATAACTGCTATGACAATCGCGGCAGGTTCCCTCGCCCGGAGCCCCGGTCTTGCCGTCGGGCGGATTACCCGATCGAGCCCGCGCTAAAATCGGCACAAGGAAAATAACTGTTAAAATAACCGCGATCTGCCTCATCCTAAACTCCTGTTCTTTATAGACTATTTATGATTTTTCTCGTTGACAACCACTCCAAAGCCGAGTTGATTAAACAACTCTCGGTTCGGAAAAAAACTACATTTGTCCGCGGCTGCCACCCACAAACGGCGGCAGGCAACAAGAAGCATTCTTAATATAATTTATGAAAAATAATTGCCGGGTCAAGCCCTATCTTGGGAATAATAGCTATTTCCGATAACCAGTTCTGAAAACCGTGGTATTATTAGTTTTGCTCAGCTATAAGGGTTGTGAAGATAGCGGTCCGAAGCGGATTATGCCTCAAGCGCTAATTTATGTCGACGAACAACACCGATTGTCCCACCGAGAACCAGGAAAAGCCCAAGCAGTATCATTCCCCATTCGGAGAGAGTCGGCACGTTATCCGTGGGTTCTACTGTTATAGAACCGGTCATGGAAGGGTGAATGGTGCAAAGATACGGGTATGTTCCCGTCGATGTAAAAGTATAGCTGAACGATTCGCCGGGTGGAATTACGCCGGAATCCCATTCGACACCACCATCATCACTGGTAGATGTGTGGTTAATGGTATGATCGTTGGTCCAGGTTACAATATCTCCCTCGGCGATAGTCAAATCCGCCGGCGAGAAGGAGAGCCCTGGAATGGAGATGAAATGCTCCACTGCGAAAACCATGGTCGGCAAAGCCAGTAGAATCGCCAAAACCAGAAGAGACTTCCTTAAAGCCATAAAACCTCCGAGGTGAAAAATTAAGTTTTAGGATTTCAATAAACGCGAACGACCCCATAATAGTAATGATTACAATAACCATTGTCAAGAAAATTCGTGGATTTAAGGGTATTTTTTTGATTTATCTCTGGGAGTTAATTGGTACAGATTAAGCCTTAAATGGCAGGGAAAATGTCATTTCCTCCCGACAAAGTGATACATCGCGATTCCCGCCGCCACGGCGGCATTGAGCGATTCCGAATTACCGTGAATCGGGATATTTACCAGGTAACGACAGGCGGATATTAAACGATTATCGATTCCGGCGATTTCCGAACCCACAATCAGAGCGATTCGCTTTTCGATTCTCACCGATTTCAAATCGATATCGCCGGTCCCGCAAAGAGCGTAAAAAGTATGACTCGATCCGAGCCTTTTTAACAGGTCGGCAATGGTTATTCTCTGCGCTATGTCGATCGAAAACATGGCCCCCTGGGTCGCTCTTACCGTTTTTGGATTATATAGGTCAACCGATCCCGACGTTGTAACTACCGAGCCAAAACCGAGCGCCTCGGCAGTTCTGATCATGGTTCCGAGGTTGCCCGGATCTTTCAATCCATCGGCAATCAGGATTTTATCGGCCTTAGCGGTTTTCGATAGATCATTATCCGGTATCACGGCCACTGCCACTATATCCTGGGGCGTTTTGGTCGTGCAGATTCTGTTTATCGTCCTCTGCCCTGTCCGCTCGAGGTCTATCTCATCCGTTTTGGCCGAGATGTTTCCGATGTCAAAATCCTCGGTGGCGAGTATAGTATTCACTTTCCATCCGGATTCCACAAGGCCGGAGACGCCATGTACCCCTTCGACCAAAAATAGTTTATGTTCTTTTCTGTATTTGGAATTGGCCAGGGAGGCGAATAATTTTACCCGTTTCTCATTCATTATCTTGATTTACCGAAAAAAGCGGGCTAAATTCGAGATATGCGTAAGATCTCGATTTCGTTATCAGCGGCTTTGCTTTTCTCCTTCGTTAACGCAATCAACTCGATTTCTCAATCTCCGGACGATGGGAAGATTACTATAATATTCGATTCCAGTCCATCGGAATTAGAAAATTACCTGTCATCAAGCCGCGGGGAACAAGGCATAGGCCTGG
Source organism: Candidatus Zixiibacteriota bacterium (assembly GCA_036481315.1). GTDB lineage: Bacteria > Zixibacteria > MSB-5A5 > UBA10806 > UBA10806 > JAZGHS01. Next base: position 7,811 of record JAZGHS010000215.1, read on the forward strand.
TCCTCTCCGGCGGAGGTTCCCGCGCCCTGGCTCATATCGGCGTATTGAAGGTATTTGACAGTGCCGGGATCGATATCAATATCATCTCAGGGGTTTCCATGGGCGCTATCATCGGGGGGTTGTACTCCGCAGGTTACTCGCCGGAGGAGATCGAGAATATAGCCTTATCAATCCGCTGGAGCAGGCTTCTTTCGCAGAGCCCGGTCCGAAGCAGTCTGCCGCCAACCCGTAAAGACCGAACCGAAAAAAGTATAGTAAAAATAAGATTCGAAAAGTGGAAACCGGTGCTTCCAAAAGCCCTTACCACCGGTCAAAATCTGAGGCAATATCTGGAGACTCTTACGGCTCGAAGCGGAATCCGGCCAAGTATCAGTTTTGATTACTTGAATCCACCATTGAGGATTGTCGCTACCGATCTTTCCACAGGCGAAAAAGTCGTCTTATCGTCGGGAAGTTTGGCCGAAGCGATGCGAGCGACCATGGCAGTGCCCCTGGCCTTCACTCCAGTCGAAATCGACGGTCGTCTGCTTGTGGACGGCGGACTTGTCGATCCGATCCCGGTCGATGTCGTCCGCGAGGAATTCGCAGGACCCGTTGTCGCGGTGGACGTTTCCTCCTCGCTTCTACCGGCGTCGATGATCAATGACGTAATAGATATCGCCGATCAAACCACCACCATCATGTCCATGCGCAAGAAAAAGGAGGCGCTGGAAAAGGCCGATTATGTCGTCAAACCCGATTTGCCCGGGAAACTCTCCACCGATTTTTCCGATATTTATTCAATTATGGAGGCGGGCGAAATCGCCGCCAGAAAAGCGATACCGCAAATAAAATCGCTTCTCGAGAATAACGAAAAAACCGGCAGTCCGCAAAATGGCTATCGGATCACCGGGTGGAAGATCGCGGGATTGTCGTCGATGCCCATGACTTTCTTCAAAACCGTTTTCATTCACGATGATCGCCTGACATCCGACGATATACTTCGGAATCTAAAAACCGCTTTCGAGTCGGGGTATCTGACAAACTGCTGGGCCGAATTGACACCATCGGATTCGGGATATTTCCTCGAATATCGTCTATCTGACAACCCCCGAATTGATAATATCGAATTTACAGGGGTGACTCTTTTCAGCGACGACAATTTTCGGATAATGATCGAAACCAGGCCCGGGATGGTCTTAAATTACAATACCATTTTTTCCGATAGAAACAGGTTGGAAGAAATGTACATTCGCGCGGGCTATAGCCTCGCAAGGGTAGCCGCCGAATTCGATGTAACCGGCGGGACGCTTAATTTCATAATCGATGAAGGACGGATTAATCGAGTGCTTGTTAACGGCAACCACGAGACCCGCGATTGGGTAATACGCAGGCATATCCCTTTCTCGGAAGGAGACATATTCACGCAGAGACGGGCCGATCGGGGGGTCGAGG
>JAZGHS010000216.1:0-22930 GCA_036481315.1 Candidatus Zixiibacteriota bacterium
TCGAGAAGCTATATGATAGAACACCATCGCTGGAGGAGCTGTCATCATACTCTAAAAACCTGACAGCTGTCGCCTTCGAGACTGACCGAATAGAAGTCCTAAAAGATATTTTCCGCGATAACTTATATTTCGGACTGATCAATAATGGCGATATATCGAGCCGAATCCGAATTCAAAGGCAGATCCGAATCCTGCAAAACTCGAATATCCAGACCGTCGCCGCCAATCCTATCGCATTTATGAATAAAGACGATTACCCGATTCATCGTGTATTACGGGCAATCGGTAAAATCGTGCCGATCGATCAGCTCGAACCGCCCATTGCGAGTCGATCCCCGCTGAAAGCGGGGAACAGCGAAGCAATCTCTGACTTCGCCGAGTTCGATGGAGAGAGATTGCTTCGCCCCGTCTGCGACGGGACTCGCAATGACCGAGGCCAAACCGAATCCCCATTCGCTTATTTCCGCGAAACATTCGAATACATGCGCCTTTTCTCCGAATTCCCGGAGGCGATAGGCGCCACAATGGAGATCGCCGAAAAATGTAACACCCGTCTCCCAGTAGGAAAACTCAATTTCCCCAATTATGAAAATCCCTCCGATAAACCGAATGCTCGCATCCTCTATGAGCGAACGTCCAAAGGGTTGCAAAATCGTTACAAAAAGATAACCGGTGAGGCGATAGCGCGATTGGAATACGAGCTCAACGTCATAGAACGGGCCGGGTTTGTCGATTATTTCCTGATCGTCGGGGAGATAATCGAATTCTGCAAGCGCGAAAATATCCCCTGTGTGGGACGTGGTTCCGCGGCATCGTCGATCGTATCGTATTGCCTCGGTATCACGGAGGTCTGCCCTATCGAACAGGACCTGTATTTCCAGCGGTTCCTCAACGAGGCCCGCACCAGCCCGCCCGATATCGATCTCGATCTATGTTGGAAACGCCGCGACGATGTCCTCGAATTCGTCTATGAGAAATATGGCCGCGACCGGGTGGCCATGATCTGTACAACCAACACATTCGGCTTACGGGGGGCGTTCCGGGAGACCGCCAAGGCGTTCGGACTTTCGGGCGACGAGATCTCCGATTTCACCAAACGTCTGCCCTATGGCGGCAATGTCGGCGACCTGGCCAAATACATGCAAACCAATCCGGAATGCAAGCACCTGCCGATAGGTAAGGAGCCGTACAGATCGATACTCGAGATCGCCGCTAAAATCGAGGGGTATCCCCGTCACCTTGGTATCCACGCGGGAGGGATAGTCATCGCGCCGGGCAAGATCCTGGATTGGACACCGTTACAGATGTCGGCCAAGGGGATCGCCATCACTCAATATGATATGTACTCCATCGATGATCTCGGCCTGGTCAAGATCGACCTTTTGGGCCAGCGCGGGCTTTCCACGATCGAGGAGGCGCGCGATATGATCAAACTCAAAACCAAACGCCGTCCCAACCGTTTCCCCGATCACGATCCGACTACAATCGACCTGCTGCAAAGAGGGAAAACGATCGGCGTGTTTCAGATCGAATCGCCGGGGTTGCGGGCGTTGCTGATATCGATGCAGGTGAAATGTGTCAACGATCTGACCCTGGCGCTATCGCTGATCCGGCCGGGAGCGTCGGAATCGGGGATGAAACGGGTTTTCCTGGAACGCCATTTCGGACGCTTACCGGTGGAGTATCCGCATCCGTCGCTCGAACCGGCGTTGAAGGAGACATTAGGTAACGTCATCTACCAGGAGCAGGTTTTGAAGGTGGCTGAGGCGATGGCCGGCTTCACACCCGAGCAGGCCGATATACTACGTCGGGCCATGACCAAGGATCGCGGCCGTGACGAGTTCGCCGAGATGAAACAGAAGTTTATCGATCAATCGCGACGGCGCGGGGTGCCGACAAAGACCGCCGCCTTCGTCTTCGGTATGATCGCCCAGTTTGCCGGGTACGGTTTCTGCAAGGCGCACGCCGCCACCTATGCCATGCTCGCCTGGCGCGGGGCGTATCTGAAGGCGCGTCACCCGATAGAATACATGGCCGCCATGCTCAATAATTTCGCCGGGTACTACCGCTCGACAGTCTACGCCGAGGAGGCGCGGCGGTTCGGCGCGGTATTGCATCCGCCAACGATTGACAAACCGTCGCATGGCTGTTTCGTCGATGGTAACGACCTATATATCGGGTTGGCGTTTGTACGTAACCTGTCATCGAATACGATCGAGCGAATTATCGAGGCGAGGGGTAACGGCCCGTTTAACGATCTGTTCGATTTCCTGCGCCGGGGGCGACCCTCCACCGACGAGGCCGCTAATCTGATCAAATGCGGGGCGTTGGACTGCTTAGGCATGACCCGCCCGGAGCTTCTTTGGTTGTTCAAAGTTTACGGCGAAAAGCGTCTCAAACGGCCGGACAACAGCCCCACCCTCGACGGGCTAACCGTGCCGGAGCCGGAGTTATCCTTCTGCCCCGCTCTGCCCGACTATGATATCGATCAGCGGCTGCGGGCCGAGGCCGAGATACTGGAGATGGCGATATCGTGTCATCCGATCGCACGGCTTGGTTCGTATAACGGCCATGTGAAGAGTACCGAACTGCCGAAACTGGAGAATAAACGGGTGCGGATCGTGGGGCTGGTGGACGACCGCAAGCGGATCAAGACGCAGAACGGCAAAAATATGGTCTTTCTGACCATGGAGGACGAGTTCGATATGTTCGAGGTGACCCTGTTCCCGGAGGTTTACCGTCGTTTCGGCGAACGGATCTTTAGAAAGCCTATACTGGATATACAGGGGACGGTGCAAAGAGATATCAGCGGGTTGACTATCGTCGCGGAGCGGCTGGGGGTGGTGGGGTAGGGTATACCTGGCGCTGTAAGGAACCCTTTCCTTACAGATACAGAGAATCGTCAGGAAGGGGTTCCTGACGACGCAGGGCCTGTCATTCCGCCCCGCCTAAGGCGGGGATGCGGAATCCTTGCGCTGGCCATCTCCCTGTCATTCCGGACTTGATCCGGCATCTAACGCAAGCCATTACCTGGTTCCCCGCCCCGTTACGGCCTATTGGCTTGCGCAAGATTCCTGCTTCCGCAGGAATGACACACCCCCACGAGGGCACAGTGCAGCGCGACATAAGCGGCCTGACGGTGGTGGCGGAGCGGTTGGCGGTGGTGGGGTGAGGGGGGGGAATTAAAGGACATGGCTATTGCTCAAGGCAAAGTCAGTAAATTTAAATCTTTTAATGGCGATTCATATATAGGAAATAACGCGGAAAGCAATTTCTGATTTCGGACGCCCGTAATGCATGACAAACACCATCGACTAATAATGTTACGATACCGACGAAGAAATAATTTTGCCCATCTTGTACGAAAATCGGTGATCCGCTACTTCCGGGCAATATAGGAATATCCATTTTTAAGAAGATTGAATCCCGGCCAACGATTCGCCCCCATCTATATTCAGGGTATCTCGGATATTGAGCCGGAATTATTCTCTTTGTGGGATAACCAATGGCGGTAAAGATAGAATTTGATCCCACTAGTGAAGCGATCTGTACAGAATTCGGTATCTTTGAAGTGAAAATTCTATTGAATTTGGTACCTTTTGGCTTTTCTGACATATTATTAGTACCTAATGAAATCAATATAAGATCAACATCTCCGGAATAGGGTTCAAAATAATATGTATTAATTGGAGTACGAAGGTACAGAGTAACATGGTCAGGTCCCGATATAACCTCTTTGTTATCCGCGATATGGTTCATGTACAAGAAGAGTGAATCACACACTTCATTTGAATCATTCTTGACAACATGAAGATTCGTGATTAGAAAATTATAAGGTTTTTCACTAAACATTATAGCAGTACCTTCATATAACCCTGGCTGTTCCACTCTATAAATGGCTGATCTCAATTCCGGAAATAAACCAGGTTGGGCAAAAGCAATTGAACCTGAAAATATAAATAATATGATAGAAAATACGGGAATTTTCATTAGGATCCTTATGTTTAATGCCCCGCCGGTTCACATTCCGCTCCGCCCCGTTGGGACTAATGTCATCGTTTATCCTATCCTTTTATTTAAAGGTGGAAGGTCACCTGTTACGGCCTTATGGTATGCCTGTGAAAAGCTTTCCAAAGGAGCAATATAATATTCCGAATTAATAGACATACAGCGGATATAAAAGAGACCTTTGCCAATCCCTTCTTTAACTTCCTGGGCAACCTCTTTGTCATCAATCCATTGGTGATTCTCGAACATCTTGTCCTGTTCCTGAATCCCCTTTTCGAGATGAGAACAAACGCGGTTACCTAACCGGCTTTTCTCGGCTTTTCCTATCAAGAGGATATTCTCATCTAAATCTAGATAGAAATATAGCCCATGATTATCCGCCAATGGAATTTTATCATTCCAATTTTCTTTTGGCTTATAATTTTCGCTGATTTTATATGGCATATTCTTAAAAACCGATTTATTGGTTTGAATAAATTCTTCAATGAATTTCATTAATTGTTCAAATTTCATTTTTTTCTCCCCATTGGATCCAAATATTAATACTGATTTTGTCATTAGTCCATCGATAATCCCAGCCTTTATTAGATGCTTACGAATATCATCCTTATTAGCTCTCATATATCGACATTCTCCAACATGCTCGGCCCAATCTGGGATCATCGAAACTATCATTAATATGGCTCCCAAAACAATATAATGAACCCATGTACCAAATTCAGTTTGATGACATACTGATAGTACGGCTACGATTATCATTCCCGTTGCTGTCATTACTAGTAAGCCGTTTTCTGCATGTGCAATATCCAAATTTTCTCTATGCGGAAAAAAGTCACTTCGTCTCAAAGCTGTATACGCTCGCATACTCTTGATTAATTTAAGTTGGTAATTCTCCCGAAAAAATCCCGTTGGATCGGGGGAAGGTTCAGTCATATTATAGCCAAATAATGGCCGTAATTTAAATAGGAGAATTAGACAAAGATGGTGAATTGGTGTAATGATCGACCGGTGGGCAACATATATTAAGGCACCAATGACAAGTGTGGCGATAAGACTAATCTCAGCTGGAAGGTCAGTTATAATTTCGTATGTTTCCTTTGCCTTGAATAGTAAGAAAATTATAATAATCAAGAATCCCCCATAAAAATAGCGAATTAGCCTGGATAGGCCAATGCTAAAAAAACCGCTACCACTCACAATAAATTCTCCATAAATTAAACTGATTTTTCATCATATCTATCATCTCAATTCCCCGGGATTTCGAATCCCGCCCTGTCAGCCCTGAATTTCAATAACTTCCAGATCAAAAAGCTGGCTAAAAATCCTATCAACGGCGTAGCCATAACAACAATGACATGAACTTGATCAAAGATTTGATCGAAGGACCTATCGGTCACCAGGGCCTCAATCAGATCCCTGAGCAGAATCGCGGCGATGGCTATGACCGGCCAGACGACAGTAAAAAGCGCGACGAATTTCGCCTTCCCCAAACTCAACAGCCAGATTTCTGAATTGCGTAAAGGTATAAACCGCTCCTTTGTCATCTTCCCGAGGGACTCGCGTCCCCCGCTTCGCTGGGAATGATCTAACAAAGCAAATATGGGGATCGGTGTCAAGTATTTTTTGGGGGATATCGGGCGGATCTTAGATCCGCCCCCGCAGAAAGGGTATTAAAATTTATCGATCAATCGGATCCTCCGGATTTCGGGCCGAGCACCCTTATTACTATAGCATTACCTTTACGCTCGGTCCCAGTGCCGAATATTGCCCCGGCTACCTTGGCTCCCGCTCCGGGCTCTTTAATTTCCGGCATGAGAACTCCATTACCGCCAACCTCCCCGGCTTTCTTTCGGATAGCTTCCAACATTTTCGTTTGAGATGTATACTCGCCCGATCCGGTGGCTTCAATCATCGCTATCCGTACATATTTAAGTGTATCAAGCTCCGCTTCAGATGTGAATATACGCACGGATTCCGGCGGTACAGGCGGGTATTGTTCCGCGGTTGGATCCAGTAATAACGCTTTCGTAGATACGCAACCGCCAACCAATAAAATCAAGCCAATAGCAGTCAGAATTAATATTCTCCCACGGTTGTTCAAAATGTCCTCCTGTTTCCGATATATAAGATTTTTTTATCCGTAAGGTTTGCAATGAAGTGCCGTCCTGTAATCAAATATCCATCACGCACGAATACCATCCTTGCTACATATCCCGTGGTCAGGGGATAATAAATCGTATGCCAATATGGGTATCGGTGTCAAGTATTTATTTTTGGGGAAACACGGTCGGTAGGATAGACATCCTTGTCTGTCCATACGGGCTTTGCGGTCAGACAGGAATGTCCGACCAACCAACTACTTGCGATACTCGAGAATCACCTTATCAAGAACAGCCTTAAACTCTTCCGGATTCTCGGGCGTGAACAGAAACCGCTTGCATAAACCATCGTTGCGATCCAGGACAACATGTTCCTGGAAGTTCGCCCAGTCTAACTTTATAGCGGGCTTGAATCCTTTTAGCTTGAGGTCTCCCTTAAATAGCCCTTTAACATCGGATTCCTGCACCTCGATACTCTCTATACTATCAAATGGTATTGATATAACGCCGACGTGTGTAGAAAACTCAACGCGGTCTTCGTAAATCAAATATTTCTGCCACAAGCTCTTTACAGTCGATTTTGACACATACAGCGCCTTTTCACTCATGATTTTCTCCTTACGAGTTTGCTCAGTTGATATCCTGAGGCAGACAATAGTTCAGCATTACAAAATTACCAGATTAAAATCGGCCTGTCAACAAATCCGGATCATTTCGTGTCATTGCGAGGAGTCCCGTTTTTTGGGACGACAAAGCAATCTCTACCCATATTTAAAGTAAGATTGCTTCGCCCGCCTGTGGCGGGCTCGCAATGACGGCGATATATTAAAGAACGTTCAGCTGTGCGCCAGCAGGGGCCTACACCGGGCCGCGGGTAATAGCGGTAATCTCCGACATAACGGTAAACTGCCTGACCGAGAAATCGGCGAGGGCCGGGTGACTGGTCACCCCTGCCGCGAGAGGTCCCTTCAAGAACGCGTCCATCGATGCCTGGTCCTTGAAGAGGTAAATCCCTCCCGCCTCATTCCGTTCTTCATTCATGATCCAGACTTTCCAGTCAAGGCCGTCCAACTTCGCGAATTCCTCCGCCAATTCCGAAACGGCGGCAGTATACTCGGCCGGGGTGACATTGAACCTGAAATTGATCTGCAGAATTCTTTGTGACATTTAATTCCTCCTTAAGCCTAAAGATTTCCGGAGAACGAGGCTCCGACCCACGATTATAATATCACGTATATTTCGCGGCCATCTTTCGTATTGTAGTCGAATTGCGCATGGTGGCCGGCATGCCCAGCGTCTTCTCCAGAAACGCGCCCGAGAACTCCGATTCCAACATCCTAATACGGCACAGCCAGTAAACCTCGCGCCCATCGATATGAAACTCATCCACATCCGAGGCGAATGATATAACTTTCTTCGCGAGTGGATCGTCGAGCTTATCCTTAAGAAAGGCGATATAAAGGGAGCTGACTTTCGCCTTCAGCGCGTCGTCACCGAACGGATTACGGTCGGCAATTTTCGCAAGTTCTTTTGTCGTACGGATAAAAGTCGCGACCTCGTAACCGAGGGCGTCCCGCAGATGACGTTCTATGATCTTCGTGATATTTTTCGCACTCGACGATCTCGAATCGAATATAACATTACCGCTGGCGATAAATGTCTCGACGTTAGAATACCCCATCTCCTCGAACAACCGGCGGAGATGATCCATCTTGATGTTATGTCCCCCGACGTTGATTGCCCTCAAGAAAGCTGCATATTTCGGCATTATATCGAACTCCCTTCAGTTGAATGTCAGGCAAGCTGTTTTTGCGGCAGCAACAGGTATCCGAAACCAAGAGTAAAGAAAAGGTAAACCGCTACAATGCCCCATCCAAGTTGATTCAAACCGCCGGAGAGCTGGAATATAAGGGTGGCAACAAAAGCGATGGCGTCATACACAAACAGGTTAAGGATGATGGCCCGTCGGGCGATGGATTTTTCAGCGTTTCTGGCGAACCAGGTAAGCATGAGATTGCCGAAAAGCGACGCGCCGTATTCCCTGGCTGTAAAAGCGGCGCCCGGCCCAAAAGATGTCCCCAACAATGTCAGCAACTGACCCGGGAAAAACAGTAGAATCGGACCGAAACCGAGGCAAACAACCGCCTTGATAATCATCAGGGTCCTGAAATTCATATCAATCCTCCTTTATTTGTATAGTCGAGCGATATCGTCGGAAGCGCGCGGCTCCCGACCTTCGCGCTATTCGATTATTTTCAAGTAGAGAGTTCGCTCGAAATAGTTTCCGATTAATCCTTTTTTCGCGTTTCCTTTAACTGATTCGCCAGCGGTTAGCATCACCTGCAGAGTAACGGTTCCATCGCTCGCGGCATCGGTAGGACGAATTGTCATCGGCAAAGCTGTGAGAAACGCGTCAGGATGAGATTCTAACTTATCACCCACTATCCGGCAGGCCATCGGCAGGTTCGCTTCCCAACCGGGAGGCAGCTTCGATAAAGATGACGATTCAATCCTATCAGGATCAGTATATAACCAGGCGTTTCGATAGGGAACGAGATTTTTATCGGAAGTTCTGTAGCCTATAACGGTCGTGATGGTAACAGCGGTACCTCGTTTGGAGGTAAGCAGAAAAGAACCATCCGGTTGTTTTAAGGATTTTCCCGTTTTCTTATCGATTATATCGATGATTAAGTCGGGGCCGTCAAGCCAGCTTCCGTTGTCAACATGACAGGAAAGACAGGTGGGAGATTTTCCTAGGATCCCGACGGCGGGCGGATAAGCGGTTACGCTTGTAGCGATCGCGGCCACGATTAATCCGCCCAGAGTCAGGATTTTCGCTTTCAAGTTCATTGCAAACCTACCTTTGATTTTAGTGTTTAATTTGCTTAGCTTTAGTTGGTTCATAATGCCAAAAACTTACGCTACTATCGTTGGAGTTACAATCCAACACTTATGCCAGACAAGCGCTGATCCCGACTTGTTGTGATATACTAATTCGCAGTATTACTTGCCGAGGATATAATCTCCCTGCCACTCGACCGTATATTCGGTTTTCGATGTGAACGTACCCCTGTAGGTGCCGGATCCCTTAATACCCTCGAACTTGCCGTTTCCTCTAATATATCTGTAGTTTCCCTCGAAGGTCGTCACGGGGGTACCCTCTGGTGACATCACAGTAGTAACCTTACCCTGCCATTGGCCCATCGTGCCATCGTCACCTTTAACGAATTGAATGTACCCCTCGTGTGGCCCGCTGCCTTTAGTCAGATCCGAAAAGCCCATGTTGGTGGCCTGCGCGCCATCCATAAACCCGCCCTCCAGGCTTACATTCGTTCCCTCGGAAACGGAAATGAACATCACATGTCCATCGGCCGCGCTTACCACGGTGCTATCCTGCTGCGTGTATGTGGCATTTATTTTGCCGGAAATGGGAATCACCTGCTGTGCGTGCGAGTTTGTGGCGAAAAATAAAATCGCCAGAACGATAACAACGGATAAGCTTATAGCCTTTCCTAAATTTAGGAACCGCATACGCCATCCCTCCGTTAAATGGTTAGAATTTGAAACAACAACCTAAGCCCATTTTATACGATTCTTTGAGGACATGCAAGAACAAAATGGCTGGTTTGTCGGGAACGCGGGGTTCCCGACATTCGGCGTTGATATCGCGGGTCAGAGCCTGATCCCCGTGGTAATAATTAAATTGTGTTCAAATCATCAACCAGCCATTTCTTCGAGTCGGCGTCGTTAACCTGCTCGGCAAGCTTGCGGGCTTCGCCAAGATATTCTTTCGCTTTGTCCGCGTTTCCCGCAAGCGATTCAGCACGGGCAAGCGCTTCGTAGGCGTAACCTTTGCAAAACGGTTCCTCGTTTTTGCTGAATTCCAGGCTGAGTTCGCCATATCTACGCGCGTCGTCTATCCTTCCCGAGATAGCAAATACTCTTGATAACTGCCAGTATCCGATAGAGAGATTTTTATCGGTGCAATCATCGCGCTGGGTCCAATGCCATACTGAAGCCTCCGCCAGATGGATCATTTTCCGGTCATCCTCGGGGGCGCGATCCTTCTTGGCGATATATTCCCATGCGCCGTTGAAACAATGCGCCGAAAAATACTTATGCGCTGTTTGCAAATCGAAATCGGGTTTTTTCGACATGTTGTCCTTCCTGTTGAAATTCCTGTTAGCTTATTTAGCTCTTCATCATTACCGGAATCCGTTTATTCAACTTCATACCCTGCAGGGTAACGTCGCAAACGTATGCGACCGCTTTGACTCCCTGCCTTGTTACCGTATTCAATGTCTCCGCGAACTTCGGGTCACGCTGGCGATGCGGCTCCATCGATAAAGCGTCGTTACGTGTAACGACAAATATGACCATGACCTCGTATCCTCGTTTCGACGCATCGGCCAGTTCCAGCAAATGCCGTCTTCCGCGTTCTGTGGGAGCATCCGGGAACCTGGCGATCCCATCCTCAACAAGCGATACAGATTTGACTTCGATAAACATTCGTCGCCCGGCGCGCGACAATTCGAAATCGAATCTCCCCTTTCCATAACGCGGTTCCGTTTTTTTAAGTTTCCACAATTTTAGTCCGGGAAATTGACGATTCAAAAGAAGCGCTTTAACCAGTCGGTTTGACATCGTCGAATATATCACGACTAATCTGTTACCCCTCCTGACCAGTATAACATCCCAATTTGTTTTACGTCCGGGATTTTCGGCTTTCCGGAGAAACAATTTAGCGCAGGGCACCAAAAGTTCTTTCAACCTGCCCGGATCATGCAGATGGACGAACTGTTGATTGCCCTCGATTTTGGCCAGAACCACGAAACGGTTGATACGTTCGATGAAGATCGCTTTTCTCAACCGCTGGAATTCCAGCATGTTTTTTATTTCATCCCGGCTTTATTGAGAATAAATCGCGCGAGAAGCCTTACTCCCCAACCAGTACCTCCCTTGTAACGGTACGGGTGATTGCCCGATTCCTCAAGGTCCATCCCGGCGATATCGACATGCGCCCATTTATATCCCTCGGCGAAATTGGAGAGGAACCATCCGGCCGTAATAGCCCCGCCCCATCGTCCGCCGCCGTTTTTAATATCGGCCGCGGGCGTTTTGAGGAACTCGCCGTACTCGCGCCACAGGGGTAACTGCCAGAGCCGTTCGCCGGACTGGTCACCCGCTTTGATAAGCTGATCGATCAATTGCTGATCGGTGCCCATCACACCGGCGCAGATATGCACACCCAACGCTACCATGCAGGCGCCAGTCAGAGTGGCGATATCGACAACCATTTTCGGCTTGAACCTGCCGGCATATACCAAAGCGTCGGCGAGTATCAAACGTCCTTCGGCATCGGTTGATATCACCTCTATTGTCTTACCGTTGGACGCGGTCAAAACGTCGCCGGGACGGTAGGCCATTCCCGATGGCATATTCTCAACCAGCGGCGTAATACCGACAACATTTATTTTCGGTTTTAATTTTCCGAGCACGGGGATTAATGATATGACCGCGCCGGCACCGCCCATATCGCCTTTCATCGCTTCCATCCCTTGAGGCTGTTTCAGCGACAGGCCGCCGGAATCGAATGTAACACCTTTGCCGACAAATACAATCGGCTTATCATTCTTACGTCCGCCGTTATATTCCCAGACGATCATCCTTGGACGATTCTCCGAGCCTTTGCCGACCGAAAGCAAAGCCTCCATTTTCAGACGCTTGAGTTCAGCCTCGGAAAGCTCTTTTACCGAGATGCCGTTTTTACGTCCTAACCTCTTAGCATCGGCGGCCAGTTTCGACGGTGTCAGGATGTTGGCGGGAAGGTTTACAAAATCGCGGGCGACCAGTGTCCCCTCAGTCATTGCCTGAACGCGATCGATATGAGCCTGACCGATTCCGGTCGAATCACTGAAAAAGGCGATCTCGGTGAGCACTAATTTCTTCTTGGTCGTTTTGAGGATATCGAATCTGTAGCTACCCAGAAGCGCGCCCTCGATTATCGGGGCAAGCGTTTTGCGGGAATTATCGATAGGAGCAAACGCGGCTTTGTTCAATTTGCGGACCGCTTTTATCGCTACACCGGCGGCCTTACGAAAAGAATCGAGATCGGCTTTACTCTTTTTCCCGAGTCCGACAATTATCAAGCGTCCTGATTTAATATCGCCGCATGGAAATACCTGGAAAAGTTCGTTCTTTTCACCGGAAAACCGACCGGATTTCACGGCGTTGTCGATGACTCCTTTTAAAGCACCCTTATAACGATTTTCGTTTTGATATACAAACGCGATTAAGGCATCGCCAGAGTAGTCCTCAATACGGCCTTTTCCCAACTTACAATTCAATTAAACCCTCCTTATTAAATACTCGCGCCATCTCACTCCGTTGGAAATACCTGAACAATTATTCGATACGGATAAACCTATCCCCGGCTACGCCGCAAATGTCGCACTTACCCGGAACGTCACCGGCATGTGTATTACCGCATATCGGACATACGTAATAGAATGTTTCCTCGTTCTTACCGAGATTATCTAACGCTTCTTTGTACAGCACGCTGTGAATTTTCTCAACCTCGGAAGCATTACCAAATGACACTTGCGCCCTTTTGTTCGATTCTGATTTCGCCTTATCAATAAACGCGGGATACATCTGAGTAAATTCATAAGTCTCGCCCTCTATCGCCGCTTCGAGGTTCTTATCTGTGGTCGTGGATTTCCCCATTACCCCGAAATGAGCAAGGGCATGAATCTTTTCGGCTTCGGCAACCGCGCGGAATAGCCTGGCGATCTGTTTATGTCCCTCTTTTTCAGCCGCTCTGGCATAAGCGTGATAACTCATGTAAGCCTGGCTTTCCCCGGCAAACGCTTCTTTTAGATTATCTTCAGTGTTCATATCGTCCTCCTATCCTCAGCAATAATTTAGAATCAATTATTCCTATTATATTCCATTTATGGTGTCAAGGGATTAAGGGAAATATCAAACCGCGCGCATTTGATTCCGCTCGTCATCAATGAGAGTGAAGCACTGAAAAAACGGGAATTTATGCTCTTTCGAGGACAATTAACTGCTTGTCCTTTAACAAGATAAAAAATAGTTAAAATATTACTTTACTTTTTAGTATAGTTTTAATATAATAAGTCGAGAGGTTAAATATGAAGATTACGGCGCTCGAAGAGTACGGTTTACGATGCATGCTTCTGCTGGCGAAAAGCAGTGAGGCTACGTTGACCCTTACAGATTTCAGCCAACGTGAAGGGCTTTCCGTTCCATATGCGGGCAAACTCTTGATGATCCTGAAGAAGGCCGAGCTCGTAAGGGCCGTCCGGGGCAGAAACGGCGGTTACGCTCTGACCAGGATCGCAAGCGAAATATATCTCAAGGAGATTTTCGACGCTTTGGGTGAACCGGTTTTCTCCCCTACTCATTGCCAGAAATATTCAGGGGAAGAGGAGATATGCGTTCACAAAGGAGATTGTTCGGTCAGGGATATCTGGAGAGGATTCGGCGGTCTTATCGGAACCGTTCTGGAGCGGATCACATTAGATGATATCGCTTCCGGAAACCTCGATGTAATTAAAAACCTGCAACTCGTACCGGTAGAACACAATCAAAACGATGAAACATGACATTTAAATAGAGAGTTTAATTCTTGAACTTAATAAAGGATTGAGGATAGGATGAGTAAGGCGATTTTTTCGATAAAAGATATTCATGTGGAGGTTGAAGGCAAAGAAGTGGTAAAGGGCGTTTCTCTGGAAATAAAAAAAGGAGAAAAGCACGCAATCATGGGGCCGAACGGTTCGGGCAAATCGAGCCTGGCCAATGCCCTTGCCGGCCATCCCAACTATGAGATAACGTCGGGCGAGGCCTATCTTTGCGGCCAGAACCTTCTTGAGATGGACGCTACAGAGCGTTCCCATGCCGGGCTTTTCCTGGCGTTTCAGTATCCTATGGCTATCCCGGGAGTAACAGTCGCGAATTTCCTTCGTACGGCGATTAAGGCGCGGACTAACGGCGACGATTCCCGTCTGAGAGGATTCCGAAAGGAGCTTACCGGGATTTTCAAATCACTTGAGATAGATAAATCGTTTGCCACCCGTTATGTCAACGACGGCTTCTCCGGCGGTGAGAAGAAGAGACTTGAGATTTTACAGATGGCCATGCTCAAACCGCGTATGGCTATCCTGGACGAAACCGATTCGGGTCTCGATATCGACGCCTTGAAAATTGTTTCCAGGGGAATTAACGAAGCGTCGACAGCCGAGGACGGTGTCCTGCTGGTAACCCATTACCAACGGATTCTAAATTACGTTATACCGGATAGGATTCACGTAATGATGGACGGCAAAATTGTGAATTCAGGCGGACCTGAACTGGCCCTCCAGCTCGAGGACCAGGGTTACGAATGGATTAAAACAGAAAAGATCGGGGCGTAAGATGGCTGATATATTGAAAAAAAACCCGGGCCTGGCCGATATAGGCGGCGATTACGAAACCAAATACGGGTTCCATGACCCGGAGGAGTATTTTCATAAAGGTGCCAAAGGGGTTAATCACGAGGTAGTCGAGATGATCTCGCGCATGAAAAAAGAGCCCGCCTGGATGAGAGAGATGAGGCATGAAGCCCTGGATATATTTCTTTCCAAACCTATGCCGGGCTGGGGAAACACCGAGCTTCTGGGTTCGATCGATTTCGACAATATCTACTACTATATAAAGCCTACCGAATTTCAGGGCAAAACATGGGATGATGTTCCTGAAAACATCAAGAATACATTCGACAGGCTTGGGATTCCCGAAGCGGAACGCAAGTTTTTGGCGGGCGTATCGGCACAGTATGAATCCGAGGTCGTTTATCATTCCTTGAAAGAGGATTTAGTAAAGCAGGGGATTGTTTTTCTGGATATGGACAGCGGCCTGCGGGAATATCCCGAAATAGTGAAGAAATATTTCGGCTCCGTGATTCCGTCGGCGGATAACAAGTTCGCCGCGTTAAACACCTCTGTATGGTCGGGCGGCTCTTTTATCTACGTACCCCCGGGTGTCGATGTCAAAATACCGCTTCAGGCCTATTTCAGGATCAACGCCGAGAACATGGGCCAGTTCGAAAGAACACTGATAATCGCAGATAAAGGATCCCGGATTCATTACATAGAAGGATGCACAGCCCCGACCTATTCCACCGATTCGCTTCATTCGGCGGTCGTTGAACTGATCGCCCTCGAAGACGCTTATATTCGCTATACCACCATTCAAAACTGGTCGCGCAACATATTCAACCTGGTCACGAAGAGGGCCATGGCTTACAAAAACTCTACAGTCGAGTGGGTTGACGGCAATCTCGGTTCCAAATTGACAATGAAATATCCCTGCATCAATCTTGTGGGCGAGGGCGCCAAGGGCGAGATTCTCTCTATCGCTTTCGCCGGCGACGGGCAGCATCAGGACGCCGGAGCGAAGGTGATACACGCGGCACCGAGAACCAGCTCGCGGATAACGTCGAAATCAATCTCCAAAGATTCAGGCAGATCGACATACCGGGGACTGGTGAAGGTCTATCCGGTCGCCGAGAACAGCAAAGTCTCGGTGGAATGCGATGCATTGCTTCTGGATAAAGCGTCACGCTCCGATACCTACCCGACTATGGAGATCGACGCCGAGGAGGTAAAGATCGAACATGAGGCCAGGGTTAGCAAAGTCGCCGAGGAACAGCTTTTCTACCTTACCAGCAGGGGGCTTTCCGAGGACGAGGCGCGGCTTCTGATAATCAACGGCTTTATCGAACCGTTCACAAAAGAGCTTCCTATGGAATACGCGGTCGAGCTAAACAGGCTGATCGAGTTGGAAATGGAGGGTTCAGTTGGATAAAAGAATAGAAATATCGAAAAACGATAGATCTTTCAGGCGGATCGACGAATCCGAGCCGGAATGGTTTTATAGATTACGCAGAAAGGGCTGGGATTATTACAGCAAGATAGGTTCGCCAAACCGGATTTCTAATCTCTGGCGCTATACAAATCCCGCGATATTCGAAAACGGCGAATTGGAGCGATTGGAAATCGAATTGCCGAAAGTCCGAAACGGGAACAACGGTAATCGTCCTGCCGAGAATTCAAAAAGCTCGTTTGAGGATTTCAATTTAACTCCCGAATTAAAGGAAAAGGGAGTGATCTTCAAGGATTTATTTTCGGCGGTGAGATTAAACCCCGGCCTGACGGAGAAGTTCCTCGGCAAACTGGTCGGATTCGATTTCGGCAGATTCGAAGCGTTAAACCTGGCGCTCTGGAATAAGGGTTGGTTTTTGAAAATCCCGGACAATACGACTGTGGACGAGCCGATATACCTAAACAACATCATTACCGAAAAATCAGATTTCCGCAGGCTATTAGTTCTTGTGGGAGATAATTCCAGGGTGGATATTATCGATGATTACTCTTCGTCCGGCGATACCCAAAACACCTCCTATAACTGTGTGACCGAACTTTTTGTCGGCAACGGATCTAACGTAAAATACATAAACCTCCAACGCCCTCATTCCGGCTACAAAGGGCTCTTAACTTACCGCGCGGCGATCGGCCGCGATTCCAATCTCCACTCGATATTCGGCGGTTTCGGGGGAACGGCGGTGAAGGTAAACGTCGGCGTAAGGCTGACAGGCAAAGGAAGCGAAAGCCGTATCGATGGAATAGTATTCGCGGAGAATAAACAGCATTTCGATTATCATACCCGTCATCACCACACCTCAAGCGATACTTATTCGAATTTAAACTTTAAAGTTGTTTTAAAAGATAAGAGTAATTCCGCTTATACCGGCTTAATCAGGATAGAAGAAGACGCGTTAAACTGCGAGGCATACCAGGAAAACCGAAATCTTCTTTTGAATAAAGGCGCGAAAGCGGAATCGATTCCGGAGCTTGAGATTCTGACCGACGAGGTACGTTGTTCGCATGGCGCCACTATGGGACCGATCGATCCGGAAATGATTTTCTATCTGAAAAGCCGCGGATTAAATTCTATCGAGGCAACAAAAGCTGTTGTCGAGGGATTTGTTAATTCCATAATGGATAGAATCCCCGTTAAAATCGCCGATATTTTCAAAAATCTGGTTTCCGAAAAGCTCGGAGGACAAACGGGATGACTAACGGTTTCATGAATGTATGCGGTGATACGGAGCTTGATGAGGGAGCCGTGAAGACGGTAAGCATCGACGATAAGCTGATCCTTCTGGCCAGGTATAACGGCGCGGTTTACGCCGTTGACGATATTTGCACACATGACGGCGGGGAGCTTGGCGACGGGGATTTAGTCGATTGCCAAATCCAATGCCCCCGGCACGGGGCGAGATTCGATCTCAAAACCGGCGCGGCCACGAGGATGCCCGCTATTATCGGAATTGAAACCTACGAAGTGAAAGTTAAAGACGGTCGGATATTTGTCGCCGTTGATAAATAAGGACAATCTATTTTGAAGAATATTGAGACAGCAGGTCAATCGTTGGAGACGAAGGGGAAAATGAATTCATTTGACCCGGCTAAGATAGAAATCGATTTTCCTATTCTCGCAAGGAAAATACGGGGAAAGAAACTGGTCTACCTCGATAGCGCCGCCACCGCTCAAAAGCCATATGCGGTTTTGGACGCGATAAGCGGTTACTACCGAAATTCCAACGCTAACGTTCACCGTGGTTTGCATACCCTAGCCGATGAAGCGACCTCTATGTTCGAAAAGACCCGTGAAAAAGTCGCAGGATTCATCGGCGGCGTCAAGCCCGAAGAGGTTATATATACTTCAAACACAACCGAGGCAATCAATCTCGTCGCGTATAGCTGGGGCAGAAAGAATATTAAAAAGGGCGACAGAATTGTCCTCTCGGAGATGGAACATCATGCCAATCTCGTTCCCTGGATAGTCCTGGCGAAAGAGACGGGCGCCGAACTCGAATATATCCCCATTACAGAAGATGGTTTTCTGGATTTATCCGGTATCGATAGAATCATTTCCGGAAATACAAAAATAGTGGCCGTAACCCAGATGTCAAACGTACTGGGGACCATCAACCCCGTCGAGGAGATTATCGAAATAGCACATAAAACAGGCGCGGTCGTGCTGGTCGATGGCGCCCAGAGCGTCCCCCATCTGCCTGTAAACGTTAAAGCAATGGACGTAGATTTCTTCGCGTTTTCCGCTCACAAGATGCTCGGCCCCACCGGTATCGGTATTTTATACGGAAAAGAAGCGATCTTAAACGATATGGAGCCTTTCCTCTACGGCGGAGAGATGATAAGCAATGTCGAATTTCATGAAGCCGTGTGGAATACACTTCCATGGAAATTCGAGGCGGGTACTCCCAATATCGCCGGAGCGGTCGGCTTCTCCCCCGCGATCGATTATCTCGAAACGCTGGGTATGGACGCTGTTCGTCATCACGAAATAGAACTAACAGCATACGCTCTTGAGAGATTATCTCTCTTAAATCATATAAGGGTGCTGGGTCCGATGCGGATCGATGTCAGGGGCGGAGCGGTATCTTTTCTTGACGATAAAATTCATCCGCACGATCTGGCCACTTATCTCGATACCGCCGGTATCGCCGTAAGAGCGGGCCACCATTGCGCGCAACCGTTGATGAAAAAGCTCGGCGTGCCGGCCACCACCCGGGCGAGTTTTTATATATACAATACAACAGACGATGTCGATAGTCTCATCGACGCTTTGATCGCAGCCCGGAGGTATTTCGGATATGAGCAATAATCTCGACGATCTTTATCGCGATATCATTATGGATCACTATAAATATCCACGCGGTAAAAGCAAGATCGCTGACGCGAACATACTTAACGAAGGGAAAAACCCGGTATGCGGTGACGAGATAGCGGTATCGCTAAAGGTGAACGGCTCCCTGGTCGAGGATATTTCGGTGAACTGTATGGGATGCGCCATTTCAATTGCCTCAGGCTCCATGCTGGCCGAAACCCTCAAAGGTAAAACAATCGATGAGATTAAAAAAATAGCGAAAGTCGTTAAAGCGATTCTTAAAGGCGAGGAGCCGTCGGAGAATACGGATTTGGGGGATCTGGAAGCGCTCGAGGGAGTACGTAAATTCCCGGTAAGGATAAAATGCGCGCTGCTCTCATGGACAACTCTGATCGACGGTCTCGAAGCCTGGGAAAGCGAAAATTTAATCGATACATCATCCGTGGAGTGAACAATGCCGACCAAAGAAGAAATTATGGCCAAACTAGAGCCCATCGAGGATCCGGAGATCCGGGTAGGGCTTGTCGATCTCGGCCTGATTTACGATATAGTAATCCTCGACAATCGAATCGTTAACGTTTTTATGACCCTGACCACGCCCGGATGTCCATTCGGTCCGCAATTGGTAGCGCAGGTAAAGGAAGCCGTTCTAAGTATGGATGGAGTGGAAAAAACCGACGTAGAGATTGTCTGGGACCCGCCATGGGATCCGACGGAAATGGCGACAGAATACGCTAAGGATGTTTTGGGCATCTGGTAATACAAGCGCTTATTTCATGCAATTGTAAATAGACAATGGTATCTATCGTTTTATTGATTCTAATATTGGTAGCCCCGTCCGGAAGCTACGGATGCGACGGTAAACATTGATCGCACGGCTCAATCAGTGGGGTCCCGGTTTTCAAACGCGAGAAGCCGGCGATAACATCGCTAATATTAAACGTGCAACTGTTGTTGACATCGCCGACCACTCCCCACTCTTGCCCCGCGCACTCACAATAAAAGCCGGGATCCGGACTGCCGGTGGCCAACTTCGAGTGCATGGATATTATATCCACGACATTGAATGCCCCGCTATTGTTGAAATCACCGGTTATGTAATATTCGCATCCCGCTACCAACATCATAAAGGAGATGTCGTTAGACCCTGAATTAGCCGTAACCAGATCAACAGCGCCATTGCCAGTAAGATCCCCAGCGTAAACCGAAAACGGTCCTGAGCCTACAGGATATTCCCAAGTCGTGATAAAATTCGCGGCTCCGTCGTTGTACATGACCGTTATATTATCCGACCACGTATTCGCGGAAACCACGTCGATATCATTATCACCGTCGAAATCCCCACAGAAAACCGAATTGGGAGAATCTCCCACGTTATTCTGAGCGTAATAGGATAAATTGCCGTTAGAGTCGTTTATATAAGTGTATATCGAATTCGATCCCATGTTAGCGCAAATCAGATCGAGATCCCGATCGCCATTAAGATCGACGATTCTCACTGCCGACGGGTATTCACCTGCGGTTAATTGCTCGCCGGACTCAAAGTTCCCGTTCCCGTCATTGAAAAGAATAGATAAGGTTCCCTGGGTTAAATTGGCGGTAGCGAGATCCAGGTCGCCGTCTCTGTCAAGATCGCCGGAAGCTATCGAATAGGGACCATCGCCAACCGGAAAATCCAATAATAATTCGTAAAGATCTTTATTCTTGCTTCTAAGTTCGGATAATCTGTCAGACCATCTTTCGTCATCCCGTCCCGAATCGATATTTCCACCGATACCGAAATCAAAACGAGTACCAAAAGTACCGTCGCCGTTGTTTAAAAGGATGCTGACATCATTAGACCACATATTAGCGGTCGCCAGATCCATATCACCGTCGCCATCGAAATCGCCCGCTATAATGGGTACCGGAGATTCGCCCGCGGGGTATCCCTGTTGCTCTCCGAAAGTTCTGTTACCGTTGTTCAGCAATACCGAGACATTATCAAACCTCCTGCTGGTGCAGGCCAGATCGATAAAACCATCGCCATTAAGATCCGCGGCGCAGAAACCGCCCGGATTTTCCCCGACACTAAAATTAACCGGAGCCGTGAATGTGCTGTCTCCGTTGTTGAACAGTACCGATATATCGGCGCTATTCTGGTTAGCGGTCGCGATATCGAGTTTGATATCGTTATCGAAATCTGCGATGTAAATATCAAGAGGGGTCTGGTTAGTCGGATACGAATCTTGCGGCGCCAGAACGTCAACTCCCGTGGGTACGACGATTGTAAAAGACCATAAATAGTTACTCTCGAGCGGGATCCCCTCGGTCGATTGTATTGCCGTGGTCAGCACCACGGTGACCACCTCTCCTCCCCTGAACATTATATCCGGTACCATCACGGCGGTAAATGTCTCGTCGACATATGAAATACCGCCCGAATGAAGTCCCGTGGAATTGGAATTAACAATAAAACTCGACGAGTTAATCGATGAGGCGTCCATCTCTATGCTAAAAGTTACCGAAACACTGGTATTAGAGGGAGCGCCTATTTCGTTTTGGGACGGTATTACTATGCCTATCTGTGGAGTAACCTGGGCGCTAACGGCGGCGAAAAAACTGAGAATTAATATAGCCGATAAAAACGAAATCTTCATCTTGCCCTCTTATCTATCAGATTTTTCATCCTCAAAGTTGATTCCTATCGGAAATACGTTCACGCGAATCATCCAAGCGTTAAGAGCAAAACCGACCCCGCGATATTCTCGCGAGTTTGGAAAACCGTTTGTTGAGAAGTATTTATTCCTGGAAGTAACTTTGATGAAGCCACAAGAGTACTGCGGATTCCCGCTACCTACCGGATCTAAAATATACCTTATGGAATCCTGTTAGTCAAGCCGGTCTTTTGGTCGAACCTTCGATTATAGACGAACTACCTCGGATTGAACGGGTTAAGTTCGGCATTCCGCTTGCGGCGCCTTATCACGCCGACTGAACCGAAAGCAATCAACATGAGGACCATTACCAGCATCCCCCACTCCGAAAGGGTTGGTATTTCCTGCGGCAAGATTATCGTGAACGTAAAGACCTCATCGCTGAATATATCCGGTACTTCCCCGTTTGAAGCCTTCACTTTCCAATAATACGGGATATCAGGGATAAGACATATTTCGCAAGTCCAGGTCGTATCCAGAACCGGCTCCGATACGATCGGGTCGGCAAAGGTCGGTTCGGTGGCGATATAGACAACATAATTTATATCCGTTTCCGAACATGGCAACTTCGAAGGCCGCCACCTAAACTGCGGATAGCATGTGTCGATTATTCTTCCGTCACGAGGCAAGTACAGACTGAAAGGTACTAATTCGTCCGGGATAGTAAGCGTGGTTAGATCGGCTTTTGCGCCCTGCATAATTCGGTGTCCGTTATCAGATTGCACAAAAGCAATAATTTCGCAATTCGTAGCTTCAAGCTGGGAGTTTACGGTAAATGTATGATCATACGAGAATGTTCCTCCCTCACTTATTGAAAATGAGACACCATTGGTATTGGGATACATATTGCGAAAGACCTGGTGATGCCAGTAGGAACCGTTGGGAGCCTGCCAGCCAATATTCGATTCCACTAGCGCGATTCTAAGTTTTAAATTCGAATACTCTATCTGAGATGTAGCCGACATACAGACAGTTATTTCGCATTGGCGGGTATCGCGGTCATAGTTTCCGATGATATCGATTTCCAATGAAGCGTCAACATTCAACTCGTTGGCGATCATTCCGTTCCAGGCACCCATATTTGCGCCACCGTCGATATTGCCATCAAGGGTAAAATCCGGTGTTCCCGGCGGATTATAATAGTTAATCCTGGCCGTATTCTGAGAAGTATTATATTGATAATATGGATCGTATGGCAAAGGCCACCATGCATGATACCTTATTAGCGCCAGTTCGTCGCCGTAAGAATCTGCCAACTGATCTAAGACCAGATCAGCTTCGTCGCAGAACCCTCACGACGTACTGGTAATCAGTTCGCCGACAACTACACGCTGGCTGGCCGACGTAATACCAGCCGTCGCCAGGACC